>WJKL01000023.1 GCA_014729145.1 Candidatus Woesearchaeota archaeon | reverse complement strand
GAATACCTGAAGTATGATGCGGCTTTTTCCTGAATCAGCAACCAAAAGCTCTCCGAGCTCAAGTTTTTTTTCGGATTTTTGCCTTATAAGTATTTTTCCGAATTCTCCTGAGATTACCTGGCCTTTTATTGTCATGAAGATAAAAAAAGAATTTTTAGTATAAATATTTACTGCTTCCTAACTTCAAGTATCTTTGCTATATTATCTTTCTGTACATAGGTTACTTGGTCATTTATATCTGCTTCCTTTAGAAGTGCCTTATCTATTGTGGCTTTTAATGTTTCAAATGTGCTGGAGTCCATTATCTCCAGATCTGCATTGTTTTTAGATATTATCGTAGCACATTTCCTAGCTAAATCTACATACTTTTGGTCTTTTAAATCATTCATAGATCTCACGCTGTTATTATATTGGTGTTTTGGTTATTTAAATTTTATTATACACTAATTGATGAAAAAATAAAAAAAAGAAAAAATTCAGGCTTTTCCTAAAATTCTGAATACTTTTGTACCGCATTTAGGGCAGGTTCCTTTAGCAGCCTTCATACCATTTTTCATAGTTACTGTTTTAGGATCCTTTATCTTAACCTGTTTTTTGCATTTCATGCATCTTCCTTTATATTCTTTTTCTGGCATATTATACACCCCTATTTAAGGTTATATGGTAATAAATTCATTTAAGTATATAAATATTTGTTATTTTTATTTATAAATGACCATAAACTTTTTATTTAAGTTAGTATTTGGAAGTAGTCATGGGAATAATTTCTAAGCTTAAACCAATAAAAAAAGAAGACAGAGATGCCTTGAGCAGCCTAGTAGGAACTATAAGCACTAAAAGGATAAAATTAATAAAACGGCTTTTAAAAGAAAAAAAGATTTCTTTAGAATTGGAAAAATTAGAGACATCGATTGCAGGGAAGTTAGAATTTCCATTTATAAGTTCAAAAACAGAAGAGGTTGATGCAGAGGATGTAAATAAAGACATAAAGGAAGCATTTGAGGAAAAACTGTTTAAAAGCTTTTCAGAAAGCGCTTTTGAAAAAATCAAGGAACTGATAGCGCCAAACATAACCGGGCTTGGTTATATTAAGAAAGCTGCTGCAATACAGTTGTTTTCTCCACAGCCAGTGCATCTGCTTCTGCTTGGAGATCCTGGTACAGGAAAGACAGATATCCTTAGAAGCGTTTTTAACTTGAGCCCTATATCATCTTTTGGTCTTGGAAGCGGAACATCGGGGGCAGGACTTGTAGTCACAGTCAGGGGAAAAGAGGTCATGAAAGGGCTGCTGCCTTTAGCTGATAAAGGGGTGTGCTGCATAGATGAACTAAATTTGATGAAAGAAGATGCAAGAGCAGGACTTTACAATGCAATGGAAAAAGGTTTTGTTACTTATGATAAAGCAGGAATGCACTACAAGTTTGATGCAAGGGCAAAAATACTTGCAACAGCTAATCCAAAAGGAGACAAGTTTACAGGAAAAAAAACAGAGGAACTAAAAAAACAGCTTCCTTTTGATTCTGCATTGTTGACAAGGTTTCATCTGGTATTTTTTTTAAGAAAACCAGATTTGAAGAAATTCAAGAAAATAACCAAGAATATTGTTTCAGATACTGTCAAGGAAGCAAGCAAAGATGATATCAAATTTGTTAAAGATTATATAGAATATACAAAGAATATAAAAGTAAAGGAATTCCCAAAATCTCTGCAGGGAGAAGTAGTTGATTTCATATCTGATCTTAAAAAGGATGAAAATAACTATCTTGTGGAGATAAGTCCAAGGATGACCATTGGTTTTATGAGGTTATGCAAAGGGCTTGCAAGGATGGAAGGAAGAAGCAAAGTAGAGGAAAAAGACATAGAAAGGGTTAAAATAATAGTAAAAGAGAGTCTGAAGATAAAATAAAACAAAAAAATTTAAATAGCATATTGTTTAAAGTAATCAATTAAAGGTGTTTATAGATGGGTTTTTTCCAAAATTTTATCAATAAATTTTTCAAGAATCTGTTCAAAGGAAAAGGGCAGGTTAAATTAGGCTTGTACGGGCCTCCTAATGCAGGCAAATCAACATTAGCTAATGCTATCTGCAAAGACTGGCTTGGAGAGGAGATGAGCGCTGTTTCTAATGTTGCTCACGAGACAAGGGAAATTGTTATAAAGGAGCAAGTCAATATAAAGTCAAAAGACGGAAAAAAGGAGCTTGCATTCAACCTTGTTGACACACCAGGAATCGCTACAAAGATTGACTATGAAGATTTTGTTAAGACGGGGATGAAAGCGAAGAAAGCCAAGAAAAGAGCAAAAGAAGCGACAAAAGGTGTTGTAGATGCTATAAAATGGCTTGATGATATGGATGCAGTAACTATTGTGCTGGATGCAACAAAAGACCCATACAGTCAGGTAAATATAACAATCGTTGGAAACTTAGCTGCAAGGAACATTCCTGTGCTGCTTGTTGCCAATAAGATAGACCTAAAGAAGTCAGACATCAAGAAGATCCAAGATGCATTTCCTCAATATGATGTTGTAGGAATATCTGCAAAATACGGGAAAAAGATACAAGATTTTTATGACGCTTTGTTCAAAGTTGTAAAATAAAAAAAGATGGTGAAATGAAAAAATGGTAACATTAAGTTTTATGCCTTACAGTGAAATAGAAGATCTAAGTTCTTTGGGAAGGATAAGAAAACTGCTTAATGAGGCAAAGGAGAACAAGATTGTCCTATTGCAAGGCAGATTAAAAAAAGAAGAAGAAACAGAACTGATAAAAGCAACCATGGAAGAGATTAACAAGGATTTTAAAGGCATAGAATTGGCAGTCATCGATCCTCATTCTGCACAGTCTGCTGGAGTAAGAAAATTCAAGAATGCAATATTCGGGATGCTGCTTGGAGACAGACAGGGGATGACGATAATAGGTCCTGCTTCCATAGTAAAAGAGATTAAAAAAGATCCCACAAAGATAGAACTTTTGACAAAAGAATCAAATTCCAAGAAAAGAAAAACAAGAAGCAGAAAAAAGAAAAAGAGGTAGATAAATGCCACATCAATGTGTAAGGTGCAACACAATATATGACGACGGTGCAGAGGAAATTCTAAAAGGATGTAAATGCGGCGGAAGATTATTTTTCTATATAAAGAAAAACAAGCTTAAGGAAGTCAAAGAAAAGACAGCAAAGCTTTCTGAAAAGGAAAAGGAAGAGATTGAGAAAGATGTTTTTGAGCTTGTCGGAACTGATGTAAAGGAAGGAGATCCAGTTATATTAGATATCGAGTCTATAAGGGTGCTAAAGCCAGGAAAGTATGAGCTTGATCTTGTGCATCTTTTTAAGAATGAGCCACTGATATTTAAGTTAGAAGAAGGAAAATATATGGTTGATCTGGCTGCCACTTTCAAAGATATATTCAAAGGAAAGAAGAAAAAATAGTCAATCTGAATCCAAGACTATCTTGGCGATGTTTCTGGAATTTTTTATAAAACTTTTAAGAAGGAATTTTTGTTCTCCTTTTACCTTGTCTGTTTTTTGAAGAAGATCAATTCTTTTGTTTATGAGATTGTTTGCAAGTTCCTTGTCTTTTTTAACATATGATTTTATGCACTCTAGATAATATTGTTCTGCTTCATCGTATATCCTGCTTATCTCATTACTATAGTGTTGGCTTAGATTTTTTGCTGAGTCTGCTACAGATTCAAGATTTTTGGCAAGCCACCATGTTGAAAGAGAATCTATATTAGTGATATCAGAGCCAGGACTGGATAAGTTAGATCTTGTAAGCCTGGACATAAGGAAGAATAATTTATCAATCTCAAAGTCTCTTATGTGCAATGCATCTGTTTCTTTTTTCCCTTTTTTAGCATCTGTTATTATAGATCTTGTTAACATGTCCATCCTTCTTATCGTGTTGGGTATTGAAAACTCTTCAAGGTTTAGGAAGTCCTTTACAACTAGTTTTGTGGCTGTCTGCTCCACTGTTTCCAATGCAAGAAAATTGTCAAGTATTTTTTTTAGTTCTTCGAGTTTTTTGTTCAATGATTTTCCATGGAATGTAAATATATTATAATTATTTATATATGCTGAAATTGTCTTTCTTCTTATTGTTCCTATGTCATTAGCATCTATCTCAATTGAGAATTCTTTTTTTTGTTTTTGGTTTTTTTTTGACTTTAAAGATATCTTTAACTGGTTATTCTCTTCATTGATATATATCAGATCTCCTTTGCTGAGATTGTTTTTTTCAAGCCAGTCTTTTGGAAGAGAGACTGTATGAGAAGATGTTCCGGATTTTACAAGTTTTCTTATATGAACCATCTTGATTTAAGTATATATAAACGTGTTTTACTTATTATAAATACATAAAGTATATATAAATCTTTTGGCAGATAAATAATAACAGGAAAAGAGGTGCAATGTCAAGAAAAACAAAAAACTGCAACAACAAAGTCCTGCAAAGTAGTGCGCTAAGCAGGCAAAAAGGTTGATTAAGATGAAGGTCAAGGTGAGCGCAGTCGACAAACAAACTAAATCCTGCCTAATTATATCCAACTTTATTATTTGCAGTTTTTGACAATATATTTTATATTAAAAATGCGTTAAAAAAGGCGGTTCAAATATTCGGAGGCAAAATGTAAAAGAAAACACATCATAAACTCAATATCTAAGGTTTATCCTTAGGTCCGGGCATAAAAGGGGTGGAACAAGAGACGCAAAAGCGACAACAGAGACGGCCTTTTATGCTTTTTTTTCATACTCATAAACCCTGGGCGCGAGTTTTACCCACTCCCTCACAACCAAACACTCAAATCATGCTTATTCTAAAGCGCCTTATGGGTTTATTTTAGATAAACAAGTATATAAAAAAATTTAAACTAATGATGATTAGCTGTTCTTATGCATTTTGAAAAGCTAGATCTTAACCTGTGGAAAAACATCCAAGATAAATTTGCAAAAGAGATCGGACTGTCTGTATATACTATAGACAGAGAAGGGAATGAAAAGATAAAATCAGGAGAAAGAGCTTTTTTTATAGATTTGATAAGGTCAAAAAGAAACGACATATTTAAGGAAAAGCATTATAGGAAATTTGATGAACTTGAGAAAGATAAAACTGTATTGTTCAATTTTTATGGAGCAGTCAATATAATCACGCCTGTTTTTCTTCATGACAAGATGATAGGAGCTGTCGTTTGCGGACCTATAGGAAAAGAAGAATATGATTATTCTGTTCTGGCAAACAGGATAGGTGTGGAAGAAAGCGAACTTGATGATGCTGCAGGAGAAATAAATGAAATAAGTTTAGAACAGGCAGTTTTATACAGAAAGATGATATCAATTCTTTCTGGGATACTTCCAAAACTTTCTTATCAAAAGCAGACAAAGGACAAACAGATAAACGAGCTTACTGCCTTACATTCTGTTATCAAGATGGTAAATTCCAGCCTGGAATTGGAGGAAATATTAAGAAAGATAATGGAATTTTTAGTAAAGACCTTAAACGCATCTGACTGCAGTGTCTTCATAACAGAAGAAGAAAAGGAAAAAAAATACTGCTTTAGAAAAGAGGTTGAAAATCTTATTGAGATAGAAAAAGCAGTTTCAAAAAAAGCGGCTGAGAAAGAAAAGATTGTAACAGTAAGCGACATAAACAAGAGATTTAATATAGAGGTTTTAGATGAATATAATTCCATGGTCAGCATACCTCTTAAATTAAGAGAAGAGATCATAGGTTCAATAAACATATATGGAAGGAATCTTGGAGGGATAAGCGAAGAGGGGCTTGATTTTATCTCTGTTATGGCGGATCAGATAGCAATCGCGGTCGCAAATGCAAAAAGATACGGAGAAGTAAAAGAGCTGGCAGTAATTGACAAACTGACTTCAGCATTCAACAGAAGGCATTTTATCGAGCTTTTGGAAAAATATCTTGACGAGAATGAATTGACTGTCGAAAATCCAATAGCGCTGATATTGACAGATATAGACGATTTTGGAAAATACAACAATACTCATGGTCATCCTGAAGGAGACAGGCTTCTAAAAGATCTGATAATGGTTGTTAAATCTGCAGTAAGGAACGAAGATATAATTGGAAGATATGGTGGAGAAGAATTTATTGTATTCATGCCTGGACTGAAGTCAAATGAAGCTATGGAAGCAGCCAAGAGGATAAAGAATGCAGTTGCTGAACATAAGTTTAAAGGAGAAGAAAGCCAGCCGGGAGGAAAAGTGACCATAAGTTTGGGGTTGGTGAGCTGTATGGACAATGTAAACAGCAGCGACCTGATAAAAGAGGCCGATTCTGCCCTATATAAGGCAAAGGAAACCGGAAAGAACAAAGTTGTGCAGAGGATAATATTAAGAAATAATCTGAGGACTGAAGCAAGCAGTGAAGTAAATTAAATATTAAATTTTTTAAATATATTGGTTTTATTTAGAACTAACAATCTCTATTACATCTCTGTGTTTAAGTGGGTGTTCTTTTCCGATTACCATCTTTGTTCTTACATCTATTGCTCTGATGAACCCATCACCCAGGTCTGTGTGAAGAGAATAGGCAAAATCCAGTGCTGTTGATCTTCCTGGAAGCAGGAAGCAGTCAGGCAAAGTGTTGCCGTCTTTGTCTTCAAGCTTATTTGCTCCTCCCGGGAAAATTGCGATATATTTCAAAAGATTGAATACTGCTTTGTCAAGGACATCCTGTATGCCTGTAGAGCCAAATTTAGAGAGTATGTTTTCATTTACAAAATCCAGTGCCTTCTTCTGCTTTTCTGATAGTTTTTCAGGCCCTAATATCTCAAAATTGTCTGTTCCAGGAATATATTTTATCAAATCATGCTTTGCAGCTTCTTTCAATGCCAGCTCTGATTCTGCTGAGCATGCAATCATGATATAACCGGGAAATTCATTCTGGAGTCTTGTAAAATTTTCAGCTGCACCAGGAACATCAATCTTATTTGCGGCGATTATCATAGGTTTTGTTATCTTTCTTAGTTCAGATGCCATCTGTTTTAGGTTTTCTTCTGTCCATTCTGAAGGCTTTTCTTTATTTAATCCCAAATTCTTGATTACATCTTCTATTATCTTTTCAGTAACTCTTAGGAAGGAAAGCTGTTTTGCCAATGCCTGTTTTATATCCTGGTTTTCCTGCTGAACCTGTCTTGCAAACTTTTCCCAGCCTTTGTTTATATTTCTGAAATACCACATATCAAGCTCAAGCTCAAGAAATTTGATGTCTTTTGCAGGGTCATAGGATAATGGATCAACAGGCTCTCCTTTCTCATTTACAGACCCAGACACATCAATAACATGGATCAAGACATCTGCCTGATTAAGATCATCAAGAAATTCATTGCCTTTTCCCTGGCCTTTATGGGCTCCTGGAACCAATCCAGCAACGTCTAAAAGATCAACCGGGACAAACCTTTTGTGATCTATGCAATATCCAAATCTTGGATTGCACTGCTTATCAAAATCCTTGTCAGCACAGTCTACTTTTACATAGCCTATACCATGGTTTGGTTTTATAGTGGTGAAAGGATAATTAGCAATATCTGCTTCTGCCAAAGTAGCTGCTTTGAAAAACGTGCTTTTTCCGCATGATGGTTTCCCAACAATTCCAATTAACATCTTGATTTAATTAAAAGACCAAGGTTTAAATAGTTTATTCTTTTCAGTTTTATCATGTTAAAATCAGATTTTCATATTCATACAAGTGAAGACAAAAAAGACAGCTGGATAAGATATAGTGCCAAAGAACTGGTAAAAAGAGCTGCTGAACTTGGATTTGAAGTGTTGTCTATAACAAATCATGGAACTTTTACTTATGATCAGGAATTAGCAAATTATGCAAGACAGAAAGGGGTTGTGTTAATTCCGGGAATCGAAGCTTATATTGAAGGAAGGCACGTTGTTGTTCTTAATCCAAAAAAAGATATTGAAAATATCAGGAATTTTAAGGAGCTTAAGGAATACAAGAAGAAAAACCCAGATATCTTTATCATGGCTCCGCATATGTTTTATCCTGTTTTTAAAAGTGTCCATAATAGGTTTTTTAAACACCATGATGTTTTTGATGGTATTGAATATTCCCAGCATTATTCAAGATTTTTCAATATTTTTAATAAGAAAGCAGCCAAGATAGCTAAAAAATACAATAAATCATTGGTTGGAACTTCTGACAGCCATAAAACATACCAATTCAACAAGACTTATTCTTTAGTTGATTCAGAAAAGGACATTATTTCTGTAATCTCTGCGCTGAAAGAAAAAAAGATAGAGATAAATACAATGCCTTTATCTGTTATTGACTGCATAAGAACAGTACAGTCTTTCTTGTGGATTAATGTTTTTAGGAGATTCTTCTGAATCAAATCAAAAAGTTTATAAACAAATTTTGATATTTTTAGATTATGCCAGTTTATAGTCTAGGTGACAGGGGAATAGAAGCTGCAAGATTTAGAATAAAATTCAAAGATATCTTTAATATCAAGGAATTTTACAGGGCTTTGCATGAATGGCTTATGGAGTATGAATGGGGTTCTGTTGATGCTGAAGGCAATGTAGAAGGGGGAGCAGATGTATGGGAGACCAATTATATTGAAAGGGTATTCCCTGGAGGCTCAAAAGAGATGTACTGGTGGTGGAGGATGCAGAAGATACCAGAAGGCAACAGTTATTATAAATATCATCTTGATATAAACTTTCATCCTTTGGGGATATCTACTACAGAAGTTATGCGGGATGGAAAAAAGTTTAAAGTAAATAAAGGAGAAGTTGAATTAAAGGTTTATGCTTATATTGAGTTTGACTACAAAGGAGAATGGAGCAACCATATATTTTTGAGATATTTTAACAAGCTGTTTCCAAACAGGATATTTAGAAAAGATCTTTATGAAGATCATAAGCTGGAACTTTATAGAGAGGCATACACTTTTCAGGCATATGTCAAGAAGTGGTTTAAATTAAAGAGCTTCCTTCCTTATGAAGAGATAACCCCATTCTATCCTTCGAGAGCATATCCTAAGTGGAAGAAAGAATCTTGATCTGTAAAGTCTTTTTACGAATTTCAGCAAAGTTAAACAAATAAAAAGTCCTGAATTTCTTTTCAAAAATTCGATATCTTTTTAAATAGTTATTTTATTCTTTTAAATACTGCCTCCGTAGCTCAGCGGCTAGAGCGGTTGCCTTGTATTATCAAAAAGAAAGCAACAGGTCAAGGGTTCAAATCCCTTCGGAGGCTTATCTCGATTAAAATGGATATGCAAAAAAAATATGAAAAACTAAAGAAAAAATATAGACTTCCTTCTTTTGATGATATAAATAATGAATTTGAGATCTCTAGCATCGATAATGATGATTTTTTGTTGAGAGAGATAAGGAGGAAGATTTCAGAAAAGATAGAGGCTTATACTAAATTTTTGGAAGAACAGGCACTGCAGCCAAGCACTGATGTAGCGAATATGTATGAATTCAAGGTATTTGATGATGAAGAAAGAAGAGAGATATTCAATATTTACAAAAGGCTGATGTTTTTCAGCAGATTTTCTATAGAGGCAGGGCTTTATGAAAATGATGAAAAGACTGCTGAATTTATCAAATCTGTTTTGGATGAATGGAAAGAAATCAAGAAAAAAATCATGAAATTTATCGTGAAAGTAAAGAAAAGCTGGATGGAAGAAAAAGACATAAAAGAAGATTTAGGTTATATGGGCTGATAAAAAAATACGAGGTATGATAAAATATGAATCTAATATTTCTTGGACCTCCGGGAGCAGGAAAAGGAACAGTAGCACAGAAGATCACCGATGATATGGATATAGTCCAGATATCAACAGGAGATCTGTTAAGAGGAGCAGTAAAGGAAGGGACTGAACTTGGGATTAAAGCAAAAGAATATATGGACAAAGGGAAATTAGTTCCAGATGAGCTAGTTATCGGGCTTCTTAAAGACAGGATATCAAAGGAAGACTGTAAAAATGGATTTATATTAGACGGATTTCCAAGGACAATACCTCAGGCTGAGGCATTGGATAATTCTGATGTTGAGATTGACAAGGTTGTTAATTTTAATGTCCCTGATGAGCTTGTTATTCATAGGATTACTGGAAGAAGAATATGCAAGGAATGCAATGCAGTCTATAATATATATCCAGATTGTGATCCTAATCCAAAAGAAAAGGGAAAATGCGATAAATGCAGCGGAGAGCTGTACCAAAGAGATGATGATAGAGAAGAGGTTGTAATGAAAAGACTAAAACAATATAAAGAACAGACCGAGCCTTTAGTGGATTATTATAAAGAAAAAGGAATTTTAGCCAATATCAAGGCAGACAATCCTTTGGATGAAATTGTTGAGGATACTAAAAAGGCAGTCAAGAGTTAAAGATCTCTTCAATTACCACAGTAGCATAGCTTCCTTTTGGGAGCGAAAAAGAAACAATCGCTCTGTCTTTTTTTGTTTCTATCTCCAAATTTTGGATTTTCATAAAAAGATCTCTTTTGTCTCCTTCTGCACTAAGCTCTTTTATTGCAGGAAGAATAAAATCTCTTGTTGTTATCTCTTCTTTACTTAGAATATCCTTTATTATTTTTTTTAAATCTTCATCTTCAATAGATTTAATATTGGTTCCAAAGCCTATTATGGGTATCTTTATATTTTGATGGTGTCCTAGATTTATGTATTTTTTGACTGTTTTATTCCAGAGCATGCTTTGATAGGCATGTATGTATATTCTTCTTATCTTAAGAGGTATCTTTCTTAAGGCTCCGATATAGTCTCCAGGAAATTTTTCAAGATGTTTCTGGACTTCTTTTTTATCTATCAATTTTAGTGCTTTTTCAAGATTCCTTTTTATGATCGCCTTGCCAATCTCAATATTATTGGTTGAGAATCTCTGAGGGCCGAAAAGATTTGGAATAATCTCTTTTGGCTTTATCTTATCTTTGGTTATATTTCTTACAGTAATCACAAATTCATTTCCTTTTAAATCACCCAAAGAAATCGGAGAAGAGCTTTTCCCTATAAATTCAAGTTTTATATCTTTTAGATTTAATGATTCAATCTTTTCTTTTTTTATTTTTTTAATTGAAACAGTCTGTTTTGTTATCGCTTTTTTATCTTTTGTTCCTGCAAAACCTATGTTTTTTAATGGAATCTTTAATCTATCTGCGATCCTTTTTACTGCATCCATTGTTGTTGTGTTTTTTTTGATAAGCCAGAAATAGGAATAATCTCCTGACCTATCAAGATCATAATCAGGGATCTCTTTCACAATGAAATCTTTTGGAGATTCTTTTATCTTATACATAAAGCTTATAAACAAGAATATGTTTAAAAATCTTATGCGCCTGTAGCCTAGAGG
>WJKL01000022.1 GCA_014729145.1 Candidatus Woesearchaeota archaeon | reverse complement strand
ATATGACAAAAGTAATGCCTCTTTGCCCTGCTAAGGAACAAGATGCAGCTTTAAATGAATATTGTGAAGGCTGTTATGGAAAAGGATTTTATAAAACAGGTGAAAATAGATGGGAAAGATGCAGAGAATACAGAACAATACTCAGAATATGCAGTATCCCTGATTCTTCTGAAATAGTTGAAGAGAAGATAAGAGAATTTGCAAGATATAAGGAAATACACAGCGAGTTTATAAAACATAAAATTCCTGTACCTAAAAAGCCGTTTGAAACTGTAGTTTATGAGGCGGTCTTAAAATTACTGGGTGTTTCAGAAGAAAGAAGGGATTATCTGATAAACGATATTGAGGACGGAAGAACCACCAGGTTAGTTTCAATAAGATAGAAACTCTTAAATGTAAGTTATGTTTTACTATTTCTCAAGAGGGGGTATTTATGACAGGATATGACAGATCAAATATGTTGAAGATACTAGGAGATTTTCCAAAACAGTGCAGGAAAGCTGTTAAATCAACATATGGATTTAAGCTTAAAAAGAAGAGATACAGTAATATATGCGTCTGCGGCATGGGGGGCAGCGGAATCGGGGGAGAGCTGTTAAAGCCTCTTGTACAGTATAAAAATATAAAGATTATCCCTCATCATGATTATGGTCTGCCTAAAGAAGCAGATAAAAACAGTTTAGTCATAGTTGTAAGCTACAGCGGAAATACTGAAGAAACCTTGTCAGCTCATTCAGATGCAAGGAAAAAGAAAGCAAATATCATAGCCATAACTTCAGGCGGCCTATTGGGAGAAAGAGAGAAAGATGCTGTAACTGTTCCAAAGGGTCTGCAGCCAAGAGAAGCCATAGGCTATTTATTCTTAACAATGGTTGCTATTTTATCAAAAAACAAGATAATCCCTAACCAGAGTTCTGCAATAAATGAAGCAATAAGGATTTTGCATCCAAAAGAGACCAAGAAAAAGGCATTTATGTTAGCAAAAAAGATGGAAAAAAAGATTCCTGTATTTTATGCTCCCGGGGAACTGGAAGCTGTGGCATACAGGATGAAAACACAAATAAATGAGAATGCAAAACAGCCTGCTTTTCACCATGTTTTTCCAGAGATGAATCATAATGAAATAAATGGGTTTAAAAAGCAGGGGAAAAGATTAGTGACTGTGTTTATACAGGACAAGAAAGGATTAAACGATATCAAAAAAAGGATGAAAGTGACCAAGAACCTGATAAAAGAAAATACAAACGTAGTTAGCATCAATGTAAGAGGAAAATCATTATTGGCAAAGATGCTTACAACAATTTATTTAGGAGATTTAGCTTCTTATTATCTTGCTTTGATGAACAAGGTTGACCCAACGCCTGTTCCAGTAGTTGAGGAGCTTAAAAAGAAACTATGATAATTGGTGTAGATATTGGGGGAACTGAGATCAAAGCTGGATCAGTTTCTAACAATAAGATAATCAATAAAAAGACAGTCAGGACAGGCAAAGATGCTGTGGATAATCTGATAAGGTGCATTTCTGAGGTTTTTGACAAAAAAGTTAAAGGGATTGGGATTGGAGCTCCAGGACCTGCTGATTATGAAAAGGGCATTATCGGAAAGACTCCTAATCTAGATTTTAAAAATAAGAATATCAGGAAGATTATTTCTAATAAGTTTAAGAAGAGAGTTATTATGCAGAATGATGCAAGCTGTTTTGTTTTAGGCGAGAGTATTAGATTGAAGAAAAAGAATGTTGTTGGGATGACTCTAGGAACTGGTGTTGGGGGAGGTATTGTTATTGAAGGGAAATTATATGTGGGAAATGGAAATGCTGGAGAATTGGGGCATTGTACTATAAAATATGACGGTCCTAAAGATGGTCTATCCAAGGGAAGTATAGAAAGCTATGCATCTGGAAAAGCTATCAAAAGAGAGTATGGAAAAGACGCTCATAATTTGAAATCAAAAAAAGCATGGAATGAGATTGGAAAAAAGATTGGAATCAGGATATCTAATCTGATAAATACATTTGATCCTGATGCTGTTGTTTTAGGTGGAGGCATCTCAAAAGCTTTTTCTAAGTTTAAGAAAGGGATGAATCAGGAGATAAAGAAAAGAGCTATCAGAAAGGTTAATGTGGTCAAAGGGAGTGAAGATTCTGGTATGATAGGTGCTGCTAATTTATTCTCCAACATATAAAAATTTTTAAAATCAAATCCCTTCTTGTTTTTCTGGGAAATGCTGTTAAAATCTGTAAAGCTTGAAAATATAAGAAGCTATCTTAACCAGGAGATAGAATTTAACAGCGGGAGCACACTTCTTTCGGGAGATATCGGATCTGGAAAGAGTTCTATTTTGCTGGCAATAGAGTTTGCTCTGTTTGGGATAAGAGGAAAAAGATTAAGCGGAGAAACTTTGCTGAGAAACGGAAAAAATGAAGGAGGTGTTGAACTGAAATTTGAACTGGAAAATGAAAACAGAAAAAGAGAGATAATAGTCAAGAGAAAGATAAAAAGAAGCAAAGAAAGTGTTGGGCAGGCTTCAGGATATATTATAAAAGACGGCATTAAAAAAGAAGGAACTGCAACTGAGATAAAATCAGAGATAATCAATCTTCTGGGATATCCAAAAGAATTAGTGAGCAAGACAAAGAATCTTGTGTATAGATATACTGTTTATACTCCACAGGAAGAGATGAAAAATATCCTTGTAGAAGATCCTGAATTAAGGCTGGATACCTTGAGAAAGGTCTTTGGAATCGACAAGTACAAGAAGATCTCAGAAAACTGCATCATCATAACCAGAAATATCAAGGAGAGAAGGAAAGAGCTGGAGGGGAAAGCAGACGGGCTGGAAAAAAAGAAAAAACAAAAAGAAGAGCTAACTAAAAATATAGAAGAACTTGAAAAAGAGAAAAAAGAGATAATTCCCTTTATAGAAGAAGCAAAGAAAGGCGTTGAAAAGAAAAAAGAAGAGATAAAAAATATTGAGGAAAAAATCAAGGAATTAAATTCCTTAAAGCAAAAGTTTAGTTTAGCAGATATGGAGGAAAAGAACAAGCATGAACTTTTTGAAAACATAAAGAAAGAGATCAATGAGATCAAAACAAGACTTGAAAGGTTAAGAAAAGAGGTTGCAGGAAAAGAAAAGATAAAGCCTGAAATTCTTGACAAGAAGATAACCCAAAAAGAAGATGAGATAGTTGAAGTTGAAAAGATACTAAGACAGATAGACAAAGGCCTGAATGAATTGAATATAAAGAAAAAACATGCTGAAGAAATCAAATCCAAAATACTGAAGATAAGCAGATGTCCTACATGCGAGCAGGAAGTTGAAAAAGAGTACAAAGATTCTATCATAAGAAGAGAGAACAACAAGATTGAAGACTACAACAACAAAAACAAAGAATATGCTGAAAAGGAAAAAGAAAATGAATCCAAGCTGGCTGTTCTGAAAAAAGAACTTGAGAAACTAAAAGATGAGGCAAGCAGCCTTTCTGTTGTCGAGATGAAGAAAAAAGAGATAAAAGAAAAAGAAAAAAGAAAGGAAGAACTTGTTCTAAAGCAGAAAGAAACCAAAAAAAACATCGGAAAGATATACCTTGATAAAAAAGAGCTGGACAAGAGGATCTCTGAACTTAAGGATGTTGAGGAAGAATACAAAAAACTTAAGCAAAGGCTTGACAAAGCAGTGGAATCTGAAAGGAAGTTTGAGATTAAAAAAGTGTCTGTTGAAAAGGAAGCCGAAGGCATCGCAAAAAATATAAAGATGATAGAAAAAGAGATAAGAGAAAAGAAAAAATCCAGAGAGAGATTCAATTATCTTGGAGAGCTTCTTCAGTGGCTTGAAGAGGGATTTATCAAGCTGGCAGCCATAATGGAAAAACAAGTTATGCTTAATGTGCATTCAGAGTTCAATGAACTGTTCCAGAACTGGTTTGGCGTGCTTATGGAGGATGAGACTATAAATGTCAGATTGGATGATTCATTTACTCCTGTGGTCGAGCAGAATGGGTATGAGATATCTATTGAGAATCTAAGCGGTGGAGAAAGGACAAGTGCTGCATTAGCATACAGGCTGGCATTGAACAAGGTTGTGAATGATCTGATGGAAGGTGTAAAGACAAGGGACCTTATAATATTGGATGAACCAACTGACGGCTTTAGTTCTGAGCAATTGGACAGGGTAAGAGAAGTGCTGGAAGAGATAGGAACAAAGCAGACAATTATAGTATCCCATGAAAACAAGATCGAAAGCTTTGTCAACAATGTAATCAAGGTCAACAAAAATGAGCATATCAGTGAAATAACCTGATTACTTTTTAGTTGGAAGAAAAAATATTTAAATAACAGTTAATTCTTATATTATACAGAAACTAAGTTTCTATGTTTTTAAATTGAAAATGACAGAAAAAGAAATAGATAGAAAAATATATGTGATGGAAGGACTTTATGTCCACAAGAAAAACCTAGGTGCTGCCAGGGCAAGGTTAGATAAAAAAGTATATGAGCCTGATTTCTATGCAGTCGCAGTGAATGATGATATGTTTAATTCAAGATTTCTTATGAAATCAGAAAGCATAGATGAACTGATAAGTTCTCTGCTATCTTTTTCTAAAGATATGATAATGATAGGTGTTGCTCCTGGTTTAGATGAAGACAATTATGACAGCAAAGGCATGGGTGAGATCTATTCTCCTCTCGCTGTTGAAACTGACAGGGAAGACATCAAAAAATTCAAGGAAATAGGGATTGATTATACATTCCAGGAACTAGAAGAGAAATACGGATAAGACAAAGCTTAATAAAGGGATTTTTATTTGTTTTTTTATGAAAAAAGTAGTCTACAGCGGCAGCCCCCTAGGAATGTATTCAGAAAAGAACTGGAAGAATTTCTTAAATAGATTTGAAGAAGCAGAATGTATAAGAAGCAGAAAAGGGAATGACTATAACTACAGGATAGACCATATAATCTCTGAAAATATTACAGCTAGATATACTTATTATAAGAACAGAAAACTTCAGATTCGTAAAAATGACGGCAGCAGGATAAAGGTAACTGTATCTGGTTCTAAAGAAGGAATAAGTGATTTTGAAAAGATAATCGAGAAAGCTGAAAAAGAGTATTAAACATACATCAATTTTTCTATAAGCGGAAGTTTTGAACTGTCATTTGAAACAATATCTATCTTTTTAGGTATCTCAGGCTGTGAACTTATTGCAGTATAGATACATTTCAGGCAGCCATATTTTTCTGGAAGACAGGGGATTCTGTTTTGGTCTCCAATATCATAATCTTCAGAAAAATGACAAGATTTTGAATTTAAGAAAAGCTTTGGGTTTTCTGATTTTGTTGTCCTGTAGCTGAAGATTATATTATGCAGGATTTCTTCTTCTTTTTTTGAGAGATGGGATGGTTCAGGTTTTGATTCTGGTTTTACCTTTTCTTCAACAGTGGTCATTTTATAAAGATAAATAATGTTTATTTTATAAATTTTATTGTTTAGAAATATGAAGGTGGTGCTGGAACCTTGAGGTGATCAAACCCCGGTTTTGCAGACCACCACCCCTAAAGAACATAAAGATTTTTAAGTATTTAATATTTTCCTCTATATCCTATATACGGGGCGGTGGTCTAGCTTGGTATGATACCAGCCCGGGGAAATCTTTGTTTCCGGACCGCTGGTGGTCGGGAGTTCGAATCTTCCCCGCCCCATTT
>WJKL01000021.1 GCA_014729145.1 Candidatus Woesearchaeota archaeon | reverse complement strand
ATTGCAGACCATATTGTTGAATATATTAAAAATAAAAAGATAAAGAAATTTGAAAAATTAAGAAAAAAATATCCAAAAGAGATCACTGAACTTGTTGATCTGGAAGGGCTGGGGCCTAAGAAAGTCAAGAAATTAGTGAAAGAATTAAAGATATCTTCTTCTGGTGATCTGAAAAAGGCAGCAAAAAAAGGAAAGATTGCAGAGGTTAAAGGTTTTGGAGAGAAAACAGAAGAGAATATTTTGGATGCACTGAAGATAAAGAAAGAAAGCAAGAAAAGGATGAGGATTGACAAGGCCTTGGAGATCGCAAAAGAACTTGTTGATCATATAGAAGATAATGCGCCTGTGCAGGAGATAGACTATGTTGGAAGCATAAGAAGGATGAAGAAAACTATAGGGGACATAGATATTTTGGTCATCTCAAAGAAGCCAAAGAAAGTCATGGAAGTCTTCACCAAGATGGATACTGTAAAAAAAGTAATTTCAAAAGGAAAGACAAGAAGCTCTGTAATGTTAAAAGAAGACAATATTCATGTTGATATAAGGGTTGTGGATAAATCAAGCTACGCAGCAGCAATGCAGTATTTCACAGGCAGCAAAGAGCACAGCATTGAACTGAGAAAGATCGCAAAGAAAAAAGGCTATAAGATCTCAGAATATGGTATTTTTAAGAGGAAAAAGGGAAAGAACAGGAAGATTCCATTAAAGAATGAAGATTCCCTTTACAATAAACTGGATATGCAGTATGTTCCTCCGGAGATGAGAGAGAACAGAGGAGAAATAGATACTGCCAAGGAAAAGGATATTCCAAAACTTGTTGAAGAAGATGATATAAGGGGGGACCTGCATGTGCATACAAAATATAGCGATGGAGACAACACTATAGAAGAGATAGCAAAAGCAGCGCAGAAAAAAGGATATAAATATATCGCCATAACAGACCATTCAAAGTCAGCAAGGATTGCAGGAGGGATGGATGAGAAAAAGATAAAAAAACAGTGGAAAGAGATCGATAAAGTTAACAAGAAACTGAAGAAGATAAAGATTTTGAAGGGGGCTGAGGTAGATATCAAGAAAGACGGAAGTTTAGATTATTCTGACAAGATTTTAAAGAATCTTGATGTGGTAGTAGGGGGTGTTCATTCTAATCTTAAGATGTCAAAGAAAAAGATGACTACAAGGATAATTAAAGCGCTTAACAACAAATATCTGACTATATTTGCTCATCCTACTGGTAGATTAGTTGGAAAAAGAAAAGCTTATGAAGCTGATTTTTCAAAGATTTTCAAAGAAGCTACTAAAAATAAAAAGATTTTAGAGATAAATTCTCAGCCAGAAAGGCTTGATTTAAGCGGAGCAGATGTTTTGGCTGCAAAAAAACAAGGATGCAAATTTGCTGTTGATACAGACAGCAAGGATATTTCAGATTTGAATCTGATTGGATTAGGAATAGGTCAGGCAAAAAGAGGCTGGCTTGAGAAAAAAGATATTATTAACACAAAAACATACAAACAGCTAAAGAAAATTTTGAAAAAGGCAAGATAAGATGATGCAGCAGTATGTGATGGAGGCTTACTTCAAATGACAAAAACAAAGATCATAGCAACAATAGGGCCGTCCAGCGGGAGTTTTTCTACATTAAAGAAGATGGCTGTTGCAGGGATGGATATTGCAAGGATAAATACAAAATATGGGTCTACAGATGAGCATGAAAAGGTCGCAGGCAGGATCAAAAAGATAAAGGACTGCAAGATGCTCTTCGATATAAAGACTTTGAAGATAATTGGCTGGTTAAAGGAGCAGGAATTTGATTATCTTGCTGTTTCTTTTGCTGAAACAGCTTCCCAGATAAAGAAGATAAGCAAGAAGTTTGGTTCCAGGAAGATAAAAATAATATCCAAGATAGAGACTGCAAAAGGGATAAAGAATATTGATTCACTGATAAATGAAAGCGAAGGGATAATGGTCGCAAGAGGTGATCTTGGAAAAAATATATCCTTTGAAAAGGTCCCTCTTGTCCAGAAAATGATCATAAAGAAGTGCAACCAGAAAAAGAAGATGGTGGTTACTGCAACAGAGATGCTTCTTTCTATAGTGGAGAGGAAAGTCCCTGAAAGGTCTGAAGTTAGTGATATTGCAAACGCAGTTCTTGATGGTTCAGATGCAGTTATGCTTTCAGAAGAAACAGCCATTGGAAAATATCCTGTTTTGGCTGTTAAGATTATGAAGAAGGTTATCAAGGAAACTGAAAAACAGATGGACAAGCTGTAATTATTTAAAATTAATATAAAAAATACCAAAAGAGATAATTTATATATTATAACTTACAGATTATAAAAAAGAGGGATTATTTTGGCTGAAAAAAAGGAAAATAAGAAGAAAATAAAGAGCAAAAAAGAAAACAAAGAGAATAAAAAGACATATTATGATAAAGAAATAAAGGAAGTTCTGAAGGAGCTGGATACAGAAGAAGAAGGCCTTTCAAGTTCTGAAGCAAAGAAAAGGCTGGAGAAGTACGGAAGAAACAAATTAAAAGAGGAAAAAGGAATATCTGGTTTTAAGATATTTATAGAGCAGTTCAAGAGCCCTCTGATATGGGTCTTGATCGCTGCGATGCTTATTTCTATAGCGGTTGCTTTTATTGAAAAAGAGAATGGGCTGAGGGTTAAAGATCTGACTGATGCTATAGTTATATTTGTGATTCTTGTGCTTAATGCAGTACTTGGTTTTATCCAAGAGTATAAGGCTGAGAAGGCTATTGAAGAGCTGAAAAAGCTGGCTTCTTTAAAAGCGACTGTATTGAGAGACGGAAAAGAAAAAGATGTAGATGCAGAAGAGCTGGTTCCCGGAGATGTGGTTTTGATCGAGACAGGAGACAGGATTCCAGCAGATGCAAGGATTATCGAAGAACATGAAATGGAAACACAGGAGGCTGCATTGACAGGAGAATCAACACCTGTTGCAAAAGAGGAAGATAAACTAAAATCTAATCTGGCTGTTGGAGACAGAGTAAATTGTGTTTTTTCAGGAACAGTTGCTACAAAAGGAAGAGCAAAAGCAGTGGTTATGAGAACAGGGATGAAGACAGAGATCGGAAACATAGCAAAGATGATAAGCGCTGCAGAGAAGGAAAAGACACCACTGCAGAAGAAGCTTGCTAAGTTAGGAAAATTCCTGACATTTTTGGTAATAGGTGTAAGTATAACTGTTTTTGGAGCAGGCATGTTGAGGGGCATGTTTACAGACGGAGTAAATTTTATTTTGGTTAAAGAGATGCTGATCGCAGCAATTGCTTTGGCTGTAGCAGCAATACCAGAAGGGCTTCCTGCTGTTGTAACTATCTCTCTGGCTTTGGGTGTAAGAAGGATGGTAAGCAGAAATGCTCTGGTGAGAAAGCTTCCAAGTGTTGAGACCTTGGGGGCAACTACTGTTATATGCACAGATAAGACCGGGACTCTTACACATAATCAGATGACTGTAAAAAGGATATTTGTCAATGACAAGGTTGTAAAGGTTGAAGGGAGCGGATACAAGCCTGAAGGACATTTTTCTGATACAAAGAATATTGATAAAATACTTGAGATTGGAGCTTTGTGCAATGATTCAAAATTAGTAAAAGAAAAGAAAAAATGGGAAGTGCATGGAGACCCGACAGAGGGGGCACTGATCGTAAGTGCAAAAAAATCAGGCATGAATGTCGAAGAGATTGAGGAGAAAAAAGAAAGAGAAGAAGAGATAGGATTCACTTCTGAAAGAAAAAGGATGACTACAATCCATTCTACAGGTAATGGAAAAGTTGCCTATATGAAGGGAGCTCCGGATGTTATTTTAGATTTATGTAATAAAGTATTGATTAACGGCAAAGTTAAGAAATTAACAAAAAAAAGAAGGAAGAAGATATTGGACAAGAATGAGGAATTTGCAGACGATGCATTAAGGGTCCTTGGATTTGCATATAAGAAAGTAGGGAAGAAGTATGATAAAAAGAATTTAGAGAAGAATTTTATTTTTGTGGGTCTGCAGGGAATGATCGATCCTCCAAGAAAAGAGGTTAAGGATGCAGTCAAGAAATGCAGGTCTGCAGGTATCGATGTAATAATGGTCACAGGGGATCACATAAGCACAGCAAAAGCGATAGGAAAAGATTTGGGAATAGAAGGAAAATCTATTACTGGTGCAGAGCTGGAGAAGATGAGTGATAAGGAGCTGAAGAAAAAAGTAGAAGATATTGCAGTATATGCAAGAGTAGATCCCAAGCATAAGATAAGGATTGTTGAGGCCCTTAAATCAAGAAAACATATTGCTGCAATGACTGGAGATGGTGTTAATGATGCTCCTGCACTGAAGAAAGCTGACATTGGAATAGCTATGGGCATTACAGGAACAGATGTAAGCAAAGAAGCTTCAGATATGGTGCTTACTGATGATAATTTTGCATCTATAGTGAATGCTGTTGAAGAGGGAAGGACCATTTATGACAATATAAGGAAGTTTGTAATGTATTTATTAAGTTCAAATCTGGGAGAGGTCTTGGTTGTATTTTTTGGAATATTGCTTGGAAAACTTCCCATACTTGCTCTGCATATTTTATGGATAAATATTGCAACTGACGGACTTCCTGCTTTGGCTTTAGGAGTGGAGCCTCCTGAAAAAGATATAATGAAGAGAAAACCAAGGAAGAAAGAAGAAGGGATTGTAACCAAGAAAAGATTTTACTTGATGATGGGTATTGGAGTGGTGATGATGCTTGGAACTTTGGGAATATTTAAGTTTTATCCTGCTAGTTCATTGGAGCATTCAAGAACAATGGCATTTACTGTTTTGGTGTTGTTTCAGCTGTTTAATGTTCTGAATCTACAGTCAGAAGAAAAAAGCGTGTTTAAGACTTTGTTCATGAACAAATGGCTGATTGGAGCAGTGCTGTCTTCTGTTGCACTGCAGTTTGTTATATTATATGTTGGATTTTTTAATACTGTATTTGATACAGTTGCATTGTCTTTTGTAGACTGGATATGGGCTGTTGGAGTAGCTGCTTCAATATTAGTATTTGGAGAACTTGTTAAGTTAGGTATTTGGCTGAAGAAAAGGTAGATTATAGAAATTATAAACCTATTTAAGTAACTCAATTAAGTAACTCAATTAAGTAACTCAATGATTAATAATCTAAATCATCTCTTTTAAATTTTTATTAGTCATAAACCCTCGCCCACCTCATTCTAACAAGCAGTAAAGGGCGAGTATTTAATCTAGTTTTCCTCTATTGTCAATTATGTAATCTATTGATTTATCATAGAAATCTTCAAGACCGCAGGAATTTAAGGTAACTCTTAATCCGTCATAGAAAGGTCCTTCTAAATCTTTATATTCAAAGACATCATGCCAGCCTAATATTTCAATCAACCATGTTTCTTTATCTCCTCCCTGAGATAAATGATTATATATGTGGTATCCTGTAAAGGCTCCGTCAAATGCAGCTCCTTGTTCTAATCTGTCTTT
>WJKL01000020.1 GCA_014729145.1 Candidatus Woesearchaeota archaeon | reverse complement strand
TTTCCAGTCTTGCGCAATACCAGATTATGCGACTGCGGCATAGAATTATATGAAGATAATTTGTTTATAAATGTATTGGAAAAGGGGTTTAAAACTTATTCTTCTGTCAAGGAAGACCTTATATCAAGCTCTTTATAGTTTGCTTTATCAAAGAAATCAAGGGCAGCATCATAACAGCCGTCATACCTATTAGGAAGGTAATCTTTAATGTTGAGATAATTATCTTTAAATTTTTTGAACGGATGAACTTCGAACATCAGATAGCAAAGATTATCATCACTTTTAAAACATATATCTTTTGTATTTGTATTGACTAAAAAAAAGATTGGGTTGCCTATCTGTTCATTTATTAGATCTGCTATATTTAAAAATCTATTTCTTATCTTAATTTTTCTATCAGAAATATCAGGCATTTTTCTAATCAATCATCTCAATCTCAATATTCAGACCCTCAGGAATAGGCACTCTCATAACAAGTCTTAAAGCCCTCTCATCTATTCCTAAATCTATAAGTCTTTTGTGAACTCTCATCTCATATCTTTCCCAAGTAGAAGTTCCGCCGCCGTCAGGACCTTTTCTGGTGGTCACTTTAAGCTTTTTAGTAGGTAAAGGTATAGGGCCTCTCATATCCACTCCTGTCTTTTCAGAAATACCACTAATGTAATCACAGACTTGATTTATCTTTGCTATATCTGTACTTGTTATTTTAATTCTTGCTTTTTGTGGCATATGTGATCACACTTATTCAGAGTGGTTTGCGACATGGTAAGCCCAGTTCACCATGTATGGTGAAAAATAAAAAAATAAAATTTATTTATTCTTTCTTAACCAGGTCTATACACATTCCTGCAGCTACAGTAGCTCCAGAATCTCTTATAGCAAACCTTGACATTTGAGGAATCTCTTTTTGTTTCTCGATTACCAAAGGCTGTACAGGCTTTATCTTGACGATTGCAGCGTCCCCATTCTTTACAAAATCAGGGTTTTCTGCTACAACTTCACCAGTTGCTGGATTCAGCTTCTTTTCTATAGCTGTAATCTGGCATGCAACCTGTGCAGTATGTATGTGGAATACTGGAGTGTATCCTGTTGTTACAACAGTTGGATGGTTCAATATAACCATCTGTGCAGTAAATTCGCTTGCAACAGTAGGTACATTATCGCTGTGTCCCAGTACATCTCCTCGTGCAATGTCCTTTTTTCCTATTCCCCTTACATTAAATCCAACATTATCTCCTGGCTCTGCTTTCTGCATCTGTTCATGGTGCATCTCAATTGTCTTAACTTCTCCTGATACACCTTTTCCTTCTCTTCCAGGAACAAAAGTAACCTTGTCTCCTATCTTCATAACACCAGTCTCAACCCTTCCTACAGGAACAACACCAATTCCAGTGATATTGTACACGTCCTGTATTGGAAGTCTAAGAGGAAGATCAGTTGGTTTCTCTGGTTCTTCTAGACCATCCAATGTTTCCAACAAAGTTCCTCCATCATACCATGAAAGGTTGTCTGATTTCTTTGCGACATTGTCTCCTGTTAATGAAGCGACAGGTACAAATTTAATCTTATCGGGCTTGTATCCGATAGACTGCAGTAGCTTAATTACCTTCTCTTTAAGGTTGTTAAATTTAGCTTCATCATATTTGACTGCATCCATCTTATTTATAGCGACGACCAACTGGTCTACACCAAGTGTTTTTGCCAGAAACGCATGTTCTTTTGTCTGAGGCTGAAGCTCTGTATCAGTTGCTGCTACAACCAAGACTCCTGCATCTGCCTGTGATGCTCCTGTTATCATGTTCTTGATAAAGTCCTTGTGTCCTGGAGCATCGATTATTGTAAAGTAATATTTGTCTGATTCAAATTTCTTGTGAGCAAGGTCAATTGTTACTCCCCTTTCTCTTTCCTCTTTTAGATTATCCATCATAAAGGCAAATTCGAATCCAGATTTACCTAACTCTTTTGCTTTTTCTTTTAATTTTCTAAGCGCTTGATCATCAATAGAACCTGTATCATACAATAATCTACCTACGCTTGTAGATTTACCTGCATCTACGTGTCCTATGAATACAAGGTTTATATGTGTTTTTTCAGCCATATGTTACACCCTCCGTTTTATTGGTTATTGTAATGTACTTATGTGATTTTTATAGTATTTAAAAAGGTTTCGAAAATGTATAGTATTTTTGAAGCCTTGTTTGCGTCCAGCAAACTTTGGTTTCGTTCTTTTCCTCTTTAAACTCCTACTTGTCCTTCTGTCAGACCTTTTCTCTGTATTATTGCTCCAACAATCTTCTTCTGCAGCTCTGAAGGAAGCTTTTCAAATGTCTGATCAACTAGTGAACTTGTTCCTCTTCCTCCGGTTGAGCTTCTCAAATCACTGCTCCACCCTATCATTTCAGCAACAGGCATCTTTGCTTTTGCTGTAACTGTTTTTCCTTCCTGGTTCATCTCTAAAAGCTGTCCTCTCTTACTTGTCACTAATTTTGATATCTCTCCCATATGTTCTACCGGCGCCTCTATCAATGTTGTCTGTATAGGTTCATACATCATAGGAGCAGCAGTCATCATCGCTCCTCTTATTGATTCCCTTACTGCAGGATATACCTGAGCAGGGCCTCTATGAATAGCATCGTCATGAAGTTTCATATCCGTAAGCCTTACTTTCATCCTTACGCACGGCTCTCTTGCCAAAGGCCCATTCTCCATAACATCTTCAAACATGTCAAATATCATCTCAATTACTTCTCCAAGATAAACCTGCCCTCTTGTCTCATCGATAAATATGTTTCCATTATATACATCTTTTACTTTGTCGGCCTTCTTGGATTCCATGCCTGCTTCAACAAGAGCTTCTCTTAACTCTTTGTCTTTTTTCTTTACTCTGCCTTCAGGAATCTTGTCTTCCTTGATCGCATCATATATTGGGTCTTCAAGAGGCTCTACAATAAAATAAAATTTGTTGTGCTTGTTTGGAGATTTTCCCTCCACTTCCTGTGAAAGCTTTCCTACAGATTCCCTGTAGACAACTATAGGCGGGCTTGTCTTTACATCTATTCCTTTGTTGTCCCTTATCCTGTTTTCAACAACCTCCAGATGCAACTCTCCCATACCATGCATAAGATGCTCTCCTGTCTCTTCATTTATCTCTATCTTGATAGAAGGATCTTCTTTGCTTACCTGCCTTAATACCTCTATAAGCTTTGGAAGGTCAGAAGGCTTTTGAGCCTCGATCGCTTTTGTGATAACAGGTTCAAATACATGCTTTATCTCTTCAAAAGGAGTTGTTTTCTCTATGGTTATCGTCTCTCCGGGAAAAGCCTTTATTCCAGCTATACCTATTATGTTTCCTGCAGGGCTGCTTTGTATTATCTCCCTTTTTGCTCCGTTATAGATAAACAGCTGCTGTATCCTTGATTTTCTTTTCTGCCTGTTAAGATAAACTTCCATTCCTTTTTTCATGGTTCCGCTGAAAAGTCTTCCGGCAGCTATCTCTCCTGCCTGCGGATCTATCACAATCTTTGTTATGACAAAAGCCAGCTTTCCTTCCGGATCACATTCTAACAGAGATTTTCCAAGCTCGCTTTCCTTATCTCCTCTCCATATCTTTGGTATCCTATATTCCTGTGCATTTGTCGGTTTTGGCAGATGCCTTATTACCATATTAAGGATAACTTCATGGATAGGTGCTTTTTTTGCAAGTTCTTTTATGTCTTCTTCTTTTTCTGCTTTATATGCATCGATTATATCATTGAATGTTATCCCTTCTTTTTCCATAAAAGGTATGCTAAGTGCCCAGTTGTGGAATGCAGAACCAAAAGCAACGCTTCCGTCTTTTACATTTACCTGCCATTTTTCTCCATATTCTTCTTCAGCGATCTGCTTTATCAGCTTGTTCACATTTGTTATTATCTTTACAAATCTCTTCTGCATTGCGTCGGGAGTTAACTTCAATTCTTTGATCAGCCTGTCAACCTTGTTGATAAACAGTATAGGTTTTACCCTTTCCTTAAGAGCCTGCCTTAAGACAGTCTCTGTCTGAGGCATTATACCTTCTGAAGCGCATACAAGAACGATAGCTCCGTCTACAGCCCTCATCGCTCTTGTAACATCTCCTCCAAAATCTACGTGTCCTGGAGTATCTAGAAGATTGATCAGATATTCTTTTGCTTCAAATTCATGGACCATAGATACAGCAGCAGTGTCGATTGTGATTCCCCTTTCCTGCTCATCTTCTGAAAAATCCAGCTTTAAAGCTTCTCCAGCATCTTCTTTCGACATCATTCCTGCTCCTGCAAGAAGATTGTCAGAGAAAGTTGTCTTTCCGTGGTCAATATGAGCACAGATAGCGATATTTCTAATATTATCAGGATTCTTTGAGATTTTTGTTACTTTTTCAACCATCTTTTCTGTCATTTTATAATCACCTTATTTCCAAAATAATTCTGTTTTAGTGGTTTCTTTTGATTCTGTAGGAAAGATTGTATGAACAAGTTCATCAGGCCTGAACCATAATTTTATTTCCCTTTCTGCATCTTTTTCGTCAGCAGAAGCATGAACAACATTCTCAAAAACATTTGTCTTGGAATGGATTCTGCCGTATTTTCCTCTTATTGTTTCAGGATGCGCTTCTTCAGGATGGGTTGCTCCTGCGATCTTTCTTATTTCTTTTATTGCGTTCTCTCCCTCATAGACCAAAGCTAAAACCCTTTTAGTATGATATTCCCCTAATATATATTTTATAAGTTCATCAAAAAAATCTTCATCTTTAAGATGCTGGTAATGTTCTTCTGCCAATTCTCTTGTCACCCTCACAATCTTGGCACCCATTATCTTTCTTTTGGGATTTGAAAGAGCAGAAAGTATATCTCCAGTCAAAGATTTCACAAGCCCGTCAGGTTTTATAAGAACCAATGTTTGCTGTACTTTTTTGTCTGCCATCTTATTCTCCTTTTTTCTTTGTTACCCACTTTACATTTGTATGTTTTTTTCTTAATTTTAACATATTTTTTTCACATTTGCCAGAACAAAAATGTAATATCTTTCCATCTTTCTTGATATACATCTTGCCAGTTCCTTTCTCAATATTATCTCCGCAAAAACTGCATTTAGCCATTTAAGATCCCCCTCCTCTTCCGCCTCCTTTTCTCCTAAGAGACTTCGCTTCTATCTCTGTTTCTCTAAGCATAAGGATATCGCCTATCTTTACTGGACCCTTTACATTCCTTCTTAGTATCTTGTCAGAATCTCTTCCTTCAAGAACCTTGCACCTTACTTGAACTGCTTCCCCTCTTGAGCCTGTCCTATCTATTATCTCTTCAACTTTTGCAGAAACAGCGCTACTAAAATGCACTCCTCCTTTGTCTTTTCCAGAAGATTTCTT
>WJKL01000019.1 GCA_014729145.1 Candidatus Woesearchaeota archaeon | reverse complement strand
CTACAAATTAGAGCTTCTGGAAGATATAGACAGACCAACCGTCTATAAACTTGGAGATTTTAAAGATCTCTGCTCAGGACCGCATCTGCCTTCTTCTGGAAAGATCAAAGCATTCAGATTAACAAAAACAGCTGGAGCATACTGGAAAGGGGACTCAGACAACAAGCAGCTGCAAAGGATATACGGTATCTCTTTCCCAGACAAAAAACAGCTTAATAAATATCTCAAGCTTCAGGAAGAGGCAGAAAAAAGAGACCACAGGAAGATAGGAAAAAGGATGAATCTTTTTTCAATACATGAAGAAGCTCCTGGAATGCCTTTCTTCCATGACAAAGGAACATTTATCTGGGAAAAATTAAAAGAATTCATGATCAAGGAGATGAGAGCATTAGATTATGAGCTCAATAAAACACCTATAATATTGAACAAATCACTCTGGCTAAAATCAGGCCACTGGGACCATTACAAGGAAAATATGTATTTTACAAAGATAGACAACCAGGATTTTGCAGTAAAGCCTATGAACTGCCCCGGCAATCTGTTGATATACAAGACAACACAGCATTCTTATCGTGAACTGCCGTTAAAAGCAGGAGAATTTGGACTGGTGCACAGGCATGAATTATCAGGGGTCTTGTCTGGATTATTTAGAGTTAGAGTATTTACACAAGATGATGCCCATGTTTTCTGTGAAGAATCACAGATACAGGACCAGATAATAGAATTATTGGATTTGGTAAAGAAGACCTATTCAACATTTGGATTTGAATACCATGTTGAACTTTCCACAAAGCCAGCAAATGCGATGGGCTCTGCTGAAATTTGGGAAAAAGCTGAAAAAGCTTTGAAAGAAGCCCTTAAAAAGAAGAAGATAAATTTCAAAATAAATCCAGGAGACGGAGCTTTTTATGGGCCAAAGATAGACTTCCATGTAAAAGATGCAATAGGGCGTTCATGGCAGTGCGGAACTATCCAGCTGGATTTCTCAATGCCTGAAAAATTTGATCTTACTTATGAAGGAAAAGACGGCAAAAAACACAGGCCTGTTATGCTTCACAGAGCTATCTACGGTTCATTGGAAAGATTTATGGGAATACTTATTGAACATTTTGCAGGATGGTTCCCGCTTTGGATGAACCCACTGCAGGCAAGAGTCATAACAGTCTCAAAGAAATTCAACAAATATGCAAAAAAGGTTGAAAAAGAATTAAAAGATGCTGGAATAAGGGTTGATTCTGCATTAAGAGCAGAAACAACAGGAAAGAAAGTGCGTGATTCCCAGATAGAGAAGATCCCTATATTGCTGACAATTGGAGAAAAAGAGCAGAAAGCAAAAACAGTTGCAGTAAGGACAAACAAAGACGGCAAAGTAAAGTTTGGTGTAAAACTATCAACATTGATCAAAACAATCAAAGATAATGTTGAGAAAAAAGAGATTGAGTTTAAGATTTAATTTATAATTTCTTTAAAAGATATTTGATGAATTTAGAAAATATTATATACTCTTATAACCTCAATATCTTAAAAGAGGTGAATCTAATGGCAAAAAAGAAAAAACAATGCAAAGGCTTGGCCTGGATCGCACTTATCGTAGGTGTATTGTATCTTCTTCAGGACCTGGCTGTAATATCTTTCTGGAACATCAGCTGGTATACAGTTGGATTTATACTTGCAGGATTGTACTTTATAATGAATCCCAAGAAATAAATTAAATATAATCAAGAAATATATATTGTAACATTCTTCCTGTTCAGGAACTAGTTTTACTTTTGATTTATCAAAAGTTTGTAATTATAATTCTTATTTTATCTTTTCTTAACATGAACATCCATCTGAGGGAATGGAATTGATATCTTTGCCTTGTTCAGTGCATTATATATCATAGTTGTTGACTGGTCTATTGCTTCATATCTATCTTTATAGCTTTTGATGTAGAAATAAGCCTTAAACAATAATGCAGAATCTCCCATCTCCATAAATCTTACCAATGGTTTCTTGTCTTTGGTGCTCCTATCGAGATATTCAAGTTTATCAATCGCCTTCAAAACAGTCTTCTTTACTTTATCTACTTTGCTCCCATACTTAACTCCAAAAGGTATGATTATCCTTACTGAAGGTTCAGGCTTTGCAACATTGTGGATATTCATCTCTGACAGTTTTCCATTTGGAACAATGATAAATTCATTGTCAAATGTCTTCACCTTTGTGCTTCTAAGACCTATGTCAACGATCTCCCCTCTTAGGTCATTATCTAACACAACCACATCCCCTACACTTATGCTCCTGTCAAATATCATGGATATTCCTCCGAAAACATTTCCAAGTGTTTTCTGAAGAGCAAAAGCGATGGCAACACCTCCAATACCCAGCCCTGCCAGCAAAGGGCCTATCTCAATACCCCATACCTGCAGTATGCCTAAAAATACAGCGATAAAAAAAACAACAGTCAATGATTTTTTTATTACGCTTATAAGATGCTCATCAACCTCTGATTTGGTTCTTTCTGCAAAATTCTCTCCCCAAAACTCAATAAGCAGTTTTAATAAAGTTATACCTATATAGATAGCAATAATAACAATAACTGAATTGATGATGTTGTTAACCACATCCCCTACTTTTCCATTAAGGTCTATAATAACAAAAGCCAGCCTTATCCCTATAAACATAAGAAGAAAAGAAAAAGGCCTTTTGGTTTTCTTTATAAAAAAATCATCCAATTCTGTTTTTGTTTTCTTTGCAAACTTGATAAATACTCCTTCAGTTATGAACTTCATCAATTCAGCAACAACATAAAATATTACAAATATGCTTAATCCTATCAGATACTTGTTATTTATTATGTTTTCCCAAATTACAGAAAAGTTCATCCATACACCCCAAAATTAAAAATTCATAAAAAAGTATTTAAATGTTTGCATTATATTGTTTTTAAAATGGAGGCAAACATGATGAAAAAGATAATGATATTGATGGCTGTTTTTCTTCTTGCAGTTCCGGCAGTATTTTCAGGATGCCCGTGTAATGAAGAAAGCACAGTGGATAAGATAACAGCAGCAGCTGCAGCAGCGATAAATTCAACCCAGGATGAAATAAACAACGAGATTGAATCAAGAAGAGAAGAGATAAGAGAAAGGATACAAGATAGAAACCTGACAAGAGAAGAGATAAGGTCAAGAGTGCAGGAGATTGTCCAGTCAGAAAACTTCACAATGCTTAGGGAAAGGATACATACAGGGCTTGAAAATGCACTGACAAGAGTAAATAATGAGAATGCAAGACAAAGACTGCAGACAAACCTGGAAAGGTTCCAGCAAAGATATGAAGAAAGGCTCCAAAAAATGGAAAATGTTTCTATAGAAGATGTAGACAATGAGACTGGAGCAGTAAGGCTGAGAGCAAGAAGAAGAGTAAGATTTCTTGGATTTATCAGAGGAAAAGTAACAAAAAGATTTGACATTGACGAAAACGGAAACATAGAGGAAAGAGCACCCTGGTATAGGTTCCTTTACACAGAATCAGATGAAGAAGAGACAGAAGTCAACGAAACTGAATGATTGATTTATTTTTTTTATTTTTTATAAAAACACCAACATTTAAATAGCTAATTCTAATAGCATTACACAATGGTTTTGGATAAATTAGGCTCAAGCCTTAAAGATACACTGAAGAAGATAGCAGGCTCAGTTTTAGTAGACAAAAAACTAATCAACGAATTAGTTAAAGATATCCAAAAAGCTCTGCTTCAGTCAGATGTTAATGTTAAACTGGTATTTAACCTTACCAACCAGATAAAGAAAAGAGCTCTGGAAGAGGAAACACCTCCTGGACTGACAAAAAAAGAGCATTTGGTTAATATAGTGTATGAAGAACTTGTAAAATTCCTTGGAGAAGAAAAAGCCGAAATTAAAATTACTAAAAAACCGTTCAAGATTATGATGGTCGGTCTTTTTGGTTCTGGTAAGACAACTACGATCGGAAAGTTAGCAAAATATTTCCAGAAAAGAGGAAAAAAGGTTGCTGCAGTTGGATTGGATGTTCACAGACCAGCAGCTCCTGACCAGCTAAAGCAGATAATGGACCAGCTAAATGCTCCCTGTTTTATTGACAAAAAAGAAAAAGACCCTGAAAAGATATACAAGGAATTTAAAGATAAACTTGACAAATTTGATATTGTATTGATAGACACAGCAGGAAGAGACGCATTGTCTGATGATCTTATTCAGGAGATCAACAAAGTAAATGATTTGATCCAGCCAGATGAAAAACTGCTGGTTATTTCTGCAGACATCGGACAAGCTGCTCAAAAACAAGCTGAAGCATTCCATGATTCCTGCGGTGTAACAGGCGTTGTTGCCACAAAGATGGACGGAACTGCAAAAGGGGGCGGAGCATTAACTGCATGCGCAGCAACAGATGCCCCTATAAAATTCATAGGAACAGGGGAAAAAGTAGATGATTTGGAAATTTTCAATCCAAAAGGATTTGTAGGAAGATTACTGGGTATGGGGGACATTGAAGCATTGCTGGAAAAGGCAAAGCTTGCAATGCCCGAAGAAAAAGCTGAAAAAGCAACAAAGAAATTCCTAAAAGGGGATTTTAATCTGCATGACCTTTATGAACAGATGTCTGCGATGAAAAAGATGGGCTCTCTTTCAAAACTTATGGAGATGGTCCCTGGAATGGGTCAGCTCAAACTGCCAAAAGAGATGCTCGATGTACAGGAGGAAAAGCTTGAGAAATGGAAGATAGCAATGGATTCTATGACCCAGGAAGAGCTTGAAAACCCCGACCTTATATCTGCTTCAAGGATAGACAGGATTGCAAAAGGAGCAGGAGTATCAACAAAAGATGTAAGAGACCTTATCAAGCAGTACAAGCAAAGCAAAAAGATGGTAAAGATGTTCAAAGGAAAATCTCCCAAGAACATGCAGAAGATGCTCAAGAAATTCAAAGGCAATATCCCTGGAATGTAAGTGAGCTTGAGCAAAGCGAAACTCACGATGTCGTCAACTAACATCTTAGTTGTGTTCAAAGGAAAATCTCCCAAGAACATGCAGAAGATGCTCAAGAAATTCAAAGGCAATATCCCTGGAATGTAATAATAGTTCTTTAATGGAACGAAACATCTTTAAAGGTAAAAAACATATATTTGTAAATAGATGAAGAAAAAACCAAAAAAGAGGCTTAAACAGATAATAAAAGAAAATAAACTTCTTGTTTCAATAATCTCAATAGCACTTATTGCAATACTTGCTGCATCAGGAACTAAGATATTTCTTTATCTTAATTTTCTTCTTGGAAATGATACTGTAATTAAATTAGAAGCAGACAAAGAAGTTTTATTGCTTGAGCACAACCAGGAAGACACAGTCAAGTTCCATTCTTCTTTAACTACAAATCCTTTCTGCAAAGCTGTATGCGCATACGAATTTATTGACATAAGCAGCAACAAAACTTTGGATAAAGACCAGTTTACGATCAGGCCTGCAGTCCCTTTTAACAAGGAATATATATTAAAGGCAGAAAGATTTGGAAACGGGCTTGAACTTTACCGCTTTGACATGAGGTGCAGCAGCAGAAGAACCATACTCTGCCACACTTCTGAAAAACCTACAACAAGAAGCACACTTATAGGATTAAGATATAATCTGACAAAAGGAGAAAAAGAGAAAAAAGAAGATATCAAACAATATATCGAGAACAGAACAGCAGAGCTGAGCAGGTTAAAAAGAAAACAAGAATCATACAGCAGTATTATATCAACAGAAGAGGTTAAAACCCTGCTGGAAGAAAGCATAGATATCTTAAATAGCATAAACAAAAAATACAGGGATTATGATTATGATATAAACCAGGAAAAAACAGCATTAAACAATAATATCAACAGAACAAAATCAGAACTTTCAGCTCTAAACCAAAACATCTCAGAGATAATCATAGCAAGGAACAAAAAAATACAAGACCTAAGAGTCATCAGAAAAGGACTTCTAAACCTTACCCAGCAGCCATTAAATCTTCCTTTAGCATTAAGACTGGATTCCAAAATAAAAGAATTCAACAACATGACTTTGGTTAACTTAACTGAATTAAAACAAAAAATAAAATTATGCAGCCAAAATATTACAAACACAACTACTAACGCAACCAACCAATCATGCACCCTAACCAATTATAGTTTTACACCTATAAGCAATATAACTCTTGCCCCGATACAACTTCCAGAGATAACTCCAATCCCTATAAATATAACCATAAAAGAACCTGTTCCGCAGTGCTGTGTATTTGGAAACTGCAAAGACTGCTGCACAGGGAAATGCAAAAATAATCCTGATAACTTTCCTATTATTTTCCTTCACGGCCACTCTATAAACAAAGAGACCTCAGCAGAATACAGCCTTGAAGGCTTCAACAAGATACAGAACCAGCTTGAAAAAGACAATTATCTTGATGCAGGCTCTATAACCTTGTTTACTTCAGTAAAAGACATCCCAAAAGGCCTTTTCGGAATGCCTGATATTCCTATGACTTTCAGAGGAAGCTATTATTTTGATATATTTGCAGAACCTGAAAACTATGTTGTTGTCCAGACAAAATCAGAGAGCATAGATACATATGCATTAAGATTAGATGAACTTATCCAGACATTGAAATACAGGACAGGATATCCAAAAGTAAGGATTATTGCTTTCAGCATGGGGGGTCTTGTTGCAAGAAAATATCTTCAGATATACGGAGAAAAAGATACAGATAAATTGATAATGATAGGAACCCCAAACAAGGGAATTACAGGAGAGATAGCAAGGCTCTGCCCTGTTACAGGAGAAGGCCTCGAATGCAGGGATATGGACGCAGACAGCCTTTTCATAAACAAGCTTAACAGAGCTCAACTTCCTGATATACCTATCCACAACATTGTGGGCTCTGGCTGTAATATGGATGGAAAAGACGGAGACGGCGCAGTATTAACACAAAACGCATTATTAGATGGAGCAGATAATCATATAATAAATGGAACCTGCAGAAGCAAAACAAATCCTCTGCATCTTGACCTTAGAGATATCAGCAGATACCCCAAGGTTTATAATATTATAAAAACAGCTTTAAAGGAATGAGCTATATAATATTAGAGATTACACCTATTGAAGAATTGATTGAAAGAACAGGACAGATCATTCCAGGATATCACTCCAAAGACAAAAAAGCACTAAGGTTTGATTCTTTAGAAGATGCTCTAGAATTTGAAAAAGATTTTATTGATTATCTTATAAACAAAGAAATATATACAGAAAATCAGGCATTCAAGTTTCCCTTATACAGGCATCTTCCAGACAAAGAAATCACTGGCAGAGTAGCGAGCAAAAAACAAGAAACCTGGTTTATAATACCAAACAAAAGATATGCTGAAGTCCAGGAATATCTAAATTCTTTAGGATGATTATTCTTTTTTCTCTGCTTTCTGAGGTTCTTCCTGCGAAGAGTCAGAGTTTGCCTGTTTACTAGAATCCTGTTCTTCTCTGTCTCCCCCTTCAGCTTCAGTAACCTCACTCCCTTCTTCTAATCCCAAATCTTCTAAAGAAGGCCCTTCATCCTCTTTAGGCTCATCAACATAGTCCAGTTTTTCCAGAATCTCAAGGCCAACTTCCTGGTTGCACCTCTTGCATAAGTCTATATCATTGACATAAACACTTCTTCCGCAGTTCTGGCAGTTTCCAACTTGTTTCATATTCCAAAATATATTTTTAAAGTTTAAATATTTTATGAATTATTCTTCTTTTACACTGTATCTTGAAGATATTAATACCCCAATAACACAGATAACTGTTACAACCAAAGCAACAGCAATATCATACCAGTATGCTGTTTCAGACAGCCCCAATTTCAAGACAAAACTGTCAACCATCTTTTCTATCACATCCCTCCATACCAGGGCAATTATTAATGCAAAAGCCCCTGAAATAGCCAAAGAGGTATGTTTTCTCATCTCTTTTTTTAGTTTTTTTATCATCATAACACCTCTAAAATTAAAATTAAAAAAAAATAAAAATTTTTAACTTTGTATTGCAGAGCCGATAACAGCAGCTGCAGTAACAATTCCAGCTGTCAATACAACTGTACTTCCTTCAACTGTTTTGTAGCCTGCCCAGGAAGCTCCCATCTTTATGATCCACACTGTTATCATAAAATAGATAACTCCAAGCAGGATCAATATCAGAGAAGCTACAAATGTCAATGTAAGTCCTGTTAATCCTTTCACAGCTTTTTCTCCTTTTGCCATCAGATTTCACCTCCAATTCTGTTTTATTATTTATTTTATAGTATCAGCTATTGTTCCGCTCATCGAGCTTGGAAAAGTTACAATAACAGTTCTTTTCAGCGCCAAAAGCCAGTCAGTTGTCCACGGAGCTCTTTGTATCAGCAAAAGCAGCACAGAAACGACCAAAAAACTGACCAGATAAGTTGCAAAAATCCTCTTGACAAATTCACCAAAATGTTTTTTTAATCCATGTCTTTTATGGTAGTTGTAATATGTAAATGAAGATATAAACAGCATAGATATCAAGAACAAGCCCAATATATTCAGGATAGGCAGGCTTCCTCCTAATTCCCATGTCTCTTCAGTAAAACCAATAGGTATAGCAAGTATAGAAGAGCCTATTATAACCTGAAGCGCATCTTTGATAAGAAATTCTGGAGGATGGTAATGCATTATATTGCTGATTCTGCCTTTTATACCCTCTTTTTTATTTG
>WJKL01000018.1 GCA_014729145.1 Candidatus Woesearchaeota archaeon | reverse complement strand
TGTAGATTAAGCAAATAGTATATAAATATTTGTGAAGAATATCCTTTTTCTTTTATTTTACGCATACTAATTTCTTTAAATTTTTTCTAAAGAAAATCAATGCGGGGAAAGGGATTCGAACCCTCGTAGGCACTAAGCCAGCAGATGACTTACAAATGGTTTTTTCATCGCACTCAGATGAGCACTCAACACTCAAATGCCTTGAGTCTGCCCCGTTAAGCCTTAGCTTTTGGCTAATTTGGCCACTCCGGCATCCCCGCTTAATCATAAAAGAATAAAACAGATATTTAAAAACTTTTGGGAAAATCTTTTTATCAACTTTCTGAAATTAATCTTGAGAAAAACTAAAATAAAAAAATATAACAAAGAATTAAGTTAAGTTCGTAAGCCTGCCTTCAATCTCATTAAGCTCAGCTTCAAGCCTTTCGAGTTCAGTCATCTCTTCCGGTTTTTTTACTTCTTCAGGTTTTGGAGCTTCTTTTTTTACCTTTTTCTTGGATACTTGTTTCTTCTTTTTTACCTTTTTTTTGCCAGCTCTTAATCCTGTCTTGGGCAGCTCTTTTTTAAGCTTTCTTACAAGAGACTGTATATCTTTCATAGTCTCTTTTAATTGAGAAATCTCTTCTTCTTTTTCTTTTCTTACTTTTTTGAATTTCTCAAATCTTTGAAGGTATTGAAGCATCTCTTTAGAAGATTCTAAGATAGATCTTCTTATCTCTATCGGGTCTTTCATACCTACATAGAAAACTTCTTCCTCTTCTTTGCCTTTGCTCTTTTTCTTACTTTTCTTTTTTGCCATCTGATATTACCTCTTAAATAGCAGTAGGTTCAAACAATGTTTTATCGACAAATACCACTTTTCTTTCTATCTCTTCCAATCCAGTATGCCAAAGTTCAAGCTCTGCGTCTTCTTCGTTTTTTAATTCGTTGATTTTTGCTAATGTTTCTTTAGCATCTTCTATTTTATTCCGGATCATATTCATAACATCTAGAACGTCTTTGTATTCGTCAATCTTTACATATACAGGCATTTCTTCATCCATATTTTATCACCTTCTTTATTTTTGAGCTGCAAATAATGTCTTGTCAGCATAAATCAATTTTTTTTGAATGTCTTTTATCTGAGATTCCCATCTACTGAATTCTTCATCCTCGTCTTCCTTGAATTCAGCAACTCTCTTTAGGCTGTCATCCCCTTCTTTAAGGGTATTGTTGATCTGATTAACTTCTTTCATTATCTCTTTGTAAGAATCGAGATATACAAAGATGGGTTTTTTGAGTTTTAGATCATCTCTTTCTTCCAGTTCCTTCTTTTGTGATGTAACTGCTTTTCTCTCTATCCTTTCAATAGAAGAAGCTGATTTTTTAGGCTGCGGCCTTTCAATTTTTGCACCTTCTTTTCTAAATTCAGGAATTTCTTTAGGAGTTGGAAATTCAGGCATATCTTTTTTTGAAGGTGGAGCAGCCGGCACCTCTATCTTTTTATTCCCAATTGTTTCTAGTTCCCTCTTTTTTTTAAACAAGTCAGTAAATCCCATAAAAATTACACCTCCCCAATAAATACTTTAAGAAGTTACACTTTATTTAAACTTTTATTAGTATTATCAAATAGTGACAAAAATAGGAAAATATTTTTATTTTTGTATCTTTTGATCTATGATATGAAAGAAGCTTTATATTATGAGGTGCTGGAAAGAAAAAAAACAAGATGCAGGATATGTCCCAGAAACTGCATAATAGAAAATGGTAAAAGGGGATTCTGCAGAGCCAGAGAAAATCAAGATGGAAAATTATATTCACTAGTTTATGCTGCTCCCTGCTCTGTAAATATAGATCCTATCGAAAAAAAGCCATTATATCATTTTTTGCCTAGAACAAAAACATTTTCTATCGGAACAGCTGGCTGCAACTTGAGATGCAAATTTTGCCAGAATTGGAAGATTTCCCAGGCAATGCCTGAAGATCTGCCTTTGATTGAACTAAGTACCAATAAAGCAGTTGAAACAGCCAAAGCTGAAGGATGTAAAAGTATATCATATACTTACACAGAACCGTCTATTTTTTATGAATATGTTTTAGACACAGCAAAGCTTGCGAAGAAAAAAGGATTAAAGAATGTGATGGTGTCTAATGGATTTATCAACCATGAACCGCTTAAGAAGTGGTGTAAATATATGGATGCAGCAAGCATAGACTTAAAATCTTTTTCTGATGATTTTTACAGGAAATATACTGGAGCATGGATCAAACCTGTGCTTGAGACCTTGAAGATATTAAAGAAAGAAAAAGTATGGATCGAAATAACTAATTTGATAATCCCTGGATTGAATGATGATATGGAAGAAATTAAAGAAATGTGCAGGTGGATTAAAAAAGAATTGGGAGAAGAAGTTCCTTTGCATTTCTCAAGGTTCTTTCCTGATTATATTATGAAAGATATTGGTCCAACGAGAAAAGAGACTTTATTTAAAGCCAAAGAAGTTGCTGAAAAAGCAGGATTAAAAAACATTCATCTGGGAAATATTTAAAAATACTACATATTTATATTGATTATCTGGGAGTGATAGGGGGCTGCTGATGAATAAATTTTTATTTTTATGTTTTGTTGTATTCTGTTTTATAGACATGGCTGTTGCTGATGTGATCATAAATGAGGTGATGTACAATCCAGGACAGTGTGATGATTATGATTGTGAGTGGATTGAACTTTATAATTCAGGAGATGAAGCAGTAAATTTAACCGGGTGGACATTAAATAATGAGCAGTTAAATGGGATTCTTATCCAAGGCAATGAATATATAATCTTGGCTGATGAATTAATAGACGGGGACGATAAAGATAATGAAAGTTTTGAAATGTGCTGGGGGAATAATGACAATATATGGAACTTTTCTGATGGAAATTTTAGCGCATATGATGTTTCTCTTTCTTTAAAAAATTCAGCAGACAGTATAATTATTACGAACGGGGAATATGTTGATAGGCTGGATTACAGTTCTAACTGGGGAGGAGATGGAAATAATTATTCATTAGAAAAGATATCTTTTTCTGAAGACAATATCTGGAATAATTGGGGAGCAAGCTTTATTGATGGGGGGACGCCTGGTATGCAGAACAGTATTTATGGTACAGATGAGGTTGATTACAGTGTTATAAGAATCAGCGAGTTTTTGCCGGACCCACATGGAGATGATAATGCTCCAATGCCTCAGGGAGAATGGATCGAACTTTATAATTCCGGAGACAGCAATATCAATCTTCAAAACTCTTTTTTGGAAGATTTACAGGGGCATAGGATATATATCACAGATACTACCGTAACAGGCACTACAACTATAGAACCCAATGGATTTTTGATTGTGTATACAAACGGGTTTTCAGGTTTTTTGAACAATGAAGATGTAGAGGAATTAAAATTTTATGACAAGGACTCTTGTCTGGTAGATGAGATAAGTTATGAAGGATCTGATGAAGGAAGTTCATGGGCAAAAGTTAATGAGATTTGGCAAAGAACTATGCCCACTCCTGAAGAAGAGAATAAAGATTATTCTGAAGTAAAGGAATCTAAATTTAAGATAGAGAAAGTTTATGATCTGGGTTCAGATGATAAAGCCAAATTTGGACAGACAATAAGGGTCAAAGCAAGCCTATACAAAGGCGATGAGACAAAGAGTGTATTAAGCTTTTGGATAGCTGATGGGGACGAGAAGATAAGCAAAGAATCTAAGATTACCATATCTACAAAATACACAAATTTGTCAGCAGCTGTTCCTGTCCAGATTTATCCTAACTGCAATGAAAAATATGATTTTGGGGACTATGAGATCTTTGTAGGCTGGACAAGCGAAGACACTGCAGAGGATTCATTTTCATTAGAAATTGAAGAGATTACTGATTCTTTATGCGAGGAAATTGAGGTAGAGAAAATCAGCAGTTTTTCAAAGAAATTTGAATATGAAATTGTTTCTAAGCCAGATGAAGTTAAAAATATGGAAGAGTTTGATGTTAAGGTCAGTCTCGAAAATAATGATGATGAAGATTATGATATTGAGATATGGAGTTATGTTTACAGAGGACCTAAATGTTACAGCGGAGAAAGAGAGGAAAACAAAAAAGAGATCATATTGGATAAAAAAAGTTCTGAAACCATTGAGCTTAGCAGTAAGATTACAGAAGCAGAGCAGGGAGATTATAATCTTAAGGTGAAAATAAGGAAGAATAATCAAAAGACACTGAAAGAGATAACTGAAAAAATAAGGGTGGTAGAGGAAGTTTTCGAAGTAGAAAGTACTTTCTTAGAAGGAGAAGCAAATTTTGAGAAAAAATCAAACTTAGTCAAATGGAGGGAGGCATTTGTGTATGAATCAACATCATTCAAAGCAAACAAATTAGTCCCCAAATTTTTTATCTCAGCACTAGGGCTTGCTTTGATTATACTCTTATCTACAAAAACTTTTTAAATGGTTCTTGTATTATTTTAAACATGGCAGATGTAAAAGAAAAACTGGAAAAAGGATATATACATAGCAGAGTAATAGTTGAGCTTATGGGGAAGCCAAAGGAACACATAGAAAAGACCCTTAAAAAATACGTTGAAAATATGAAGGGCAACAATAATCTAGATATATTGAATGAGAATTTTAATGAAGCTAAGAAAGTAGAGGGAAGTGAAAATGGGATGTTTGCAGTATTTGTTGAAATTGAACTATTAGCTAAAAATATCCCTACACTTGTAGGTTTTTGTTTTGATTATATGCCAAGCTCTATCGAAATCATCGCTCCAGAAGAATTTAAGATGAAAAGTAATGATATTACAACTATAATGAATGATCTGCAGGGAAAGCTGCATAAATTAGATATGACAGTTAAGCAACTAAATGCTGAGAATAGGCTTTTGAAAAAGAATGAATTTTCTTTAGCAGTCAATCTTGTAGCATTGCTGCTTAAAGGAGGAGCCAAAAAACTTGAGATTTTGTCAAGATATACAGGTATGTCTGAAAAGGATATGGAGAAATTCTTAAAACAACTTATTGATAAAGGATATATCAAAAAAGAAGAGGATTCTTATGTTTGGATAAAAAATGACAAACGAAAAGAATAAGATTGAAGCTTTGCTTTTTACAGTAGGAAAAAGAATACACATAGATGAAATATCTAAGATTACAGGAATAAGAAATACTTCTAAGATAAATGACTCCCTGAATGAGCTGAAGAATGAATATGAGGCAAAGGGAAGCTCTATGGTTCTTCATGATGAAGGAGAAGGCAACTGGAAACTTACAGTAAAAGATCATTATCTGCCCATGGTCAGAAAAGTAGTAAACCAAACAGAACTTGACAAACCTTTGATGGAAACACTTGCTGTTGTTGCGTGGAAATATCCAATACTACAGGCAGATGTGATCAAGATAAGGCACAATAAAGCTTACGGCCATCTGAAAGAATTGGAAGAGATGGGTTTTATTTCCAGGACAAAATATGGCAGGACAAATAAGATAACCTTGACACAGAAATTTTTTAATTATTTTGATCTGCCTTCTAAACAGGATGCAAAAGAAGTGTTCAAGAATGTGATGTCTGAGAAAGAGCAGAATAAGCTGGAAGAAACCGAAAAAGAGATTGTTGAAGCTGAAAAGAAGATAGAAGAAGCAGAAAGAAAAAAGAAAGAAAAAAAGGAGAAAGAAAAAGAAAGTCCAGACCCTCACAAACCACCTGTACCAGACCCAACCCAACTAGAGGGAGAAAATAACGAAGACAAACCGTGCCCTAAAAAACCACCTGTACCAGACCCAGTACAACTAAAGAAAGAAATTGATGAAATACAAAAAGAAGAAGACAATGAACTAGAAGATATAGAGAAAGATATCGAAGATATTGAAAAAGAGGAAGAAAAAGAATCTTATTCTAACTGAACAAACTTATTATAGTATGCTTCTTTGACCACGAGGAAACAAAATAAGGCAAGTACAAATCCTATCAAGTCTTTTATCAGGTCATTGATGTCGGGTGTTCTTGTAGGGATGAGAGATTGAATAAATATCTCATCAGCAATCGCAATGAAGATTACAGATGCTATAGAGTATATAATGTATGATTTTTTTGTTGGAGGATAAAAAAAGAATGCAAATATTATGAACAATCCGGCAATGAAAAATTCAACTATGTGAAGATAATCTACACCAAAGAAAGCATTTCTTTTGATCTCTTTCATAATAGGGTTTTGCCAAGCTCTTGTAGAAAAATAAAATATTATAAGAGTCAATATTACAGCAATAATCCAGCTGGTCTTTTTTAAAAAGTATTTTAGAAAAAGAATCTTATTTTTTCTATCTGGAGCTTTTTTCATGCCGATTTTCTTTTTTATAATTATATAAATTTTGCTATAGAAAAATTTAAGTATATCTGAAGATTTGAATCTAAATATGTTTTTAGTCAAATGCCCTCACTGCAAGCAGAACATGAAGTACCAAAAGATGAAAGGATATGGATTGAAAGATAAAAGAAAAAGATGTGTTTACTGCGGCAGAAGTTTTAAGATAAAAGGGAATATTTTGAAATCAATCAAAGATAACTAAATTCTTGAATTCAAGCAATAGAGAGCCTGAGAAGGCTGTTTCCAACCCAAACCTTTATAAAGGATTAGAGTTTTATTTGAATTAGAATTTCTCGTCAAAATGACAGGAACTGAAGCAGAGTCAAAGGAAAGAATTGTCCAGCAGGTAATTGAAGATGAGATGAAGACTTCTTATCTAGATTATTCTATGTCTGTAATTGTAGGAAGGGCATTACCTGATGTCAGAGATGGGTTAAAGCCTGTTCATCGAAGAATTCTTTATGCTATGTATAAGATGGGGATGTTCCACAACAAGCCTTTCAAGAAGTCTGCAAGGATAGTCGGAGAAGTTTTAGGAAAATATCATCCTCATGGAGATACTGCAGTCTACGATTCTCTGGTAAGGATGACCCAGGAATTCAGTATGAGGATGCCACTCATAAGAGGGCAGGGAAATTTTGGAAGTATTGATGGGGATTCAGCTGCTGCTATGAGATATACAGAAGCAAAGCTGAGCAAGTTAAGCGAAGAGATGCTTAAAGATATAAACAAGAAGACAGTCAAATTTATACCTAATTTTGACGGCAGCCTTAAAGAGCCTGTTTTTTTGCCTGCAAAAATTCCCAATCTTTTGATAAATGGGAGTGCAGGAATAGCAGTTGGGATGGCAACAAATATCCCTCCGCATAACTTAAATGAGGTAGCTGATGCTGTGACTTATCTGATAGACAACCCTGAAGCCAATGTAGAAAAGCTGATGGATTTTGTCAAAGGTCCTGATTTTCCAACAGCAGGAATAATCACAGGAAAGGAAGGGATAAAGAACGCATATAAGAAAGGAAAAGGAAAAGTCTTGGTAAAATCAAGAACAGAGATAGAAGAAGGGAAGAGGAAAAAGATAGTCGTGACTGAGATACCTTATATGGTCAACAAATCAAGCTTGATAGAAGAGATCGCTAATCTTGTAAGTGACGGAAAAGTAAGCGGCATTTCAGATCTGAGAGATGAAAGCAGCAAGAAAGGTATGCGAATTGTAATCACACTGAAAAAAGATTCTAATGAAGATATTGTATTAAATCAATTGATGAAACATACCAGATTGAAGACCACTTTTGGAGTTAATATGCTTGCTTTAGTAGATAATGAGCCAAAGGTC
>WJKL01000017.1 GCA_014729145.1 Candidatus Woesearchaeota archaeon | reverse complement strand
CAGAGCTGTTTCTTTGTCAATCAAGCTTTCATCCACCATCTCTACAGCCATCCTTACTGCAGCTGCAGCAGTTCTTTTTCCTGTCCTTGTCTGAAGAAGGAAAAGTTTTCCGTCCTGTATTGTGAATTCAAGATCCTGCATATCTTTGTAATGAGATTCAAGTTTTTTCTGTATCTCATCAAGCTGACTATAGATATCAGGCATCACTTCTTTAAGTTCTTTTATTGGTTTTGGTGTCCTTATTCCTGCAACAACATCTTCTCCCTGTGCATTCATCAGGAATTCTCCATAGAACTTATTTTCTCCTGTTGAAGGGTCCCTTGTAAATGCCACCCCAGTTCCAGAATTGTCTCCCATGTTTCCATATACCATAGTCTGTACGTTTACTGCAGTTCCTATCAAACCTTTGATATCATTGATTCTTCTGTATTTTATAGCTCTTGGATTATTCCATGAACCGAATACAGCATCTATCGCTTTTTGAAGCTGTCTTTTTGGCTCTTGTGGAAAATTCTCTCCTGTTTCCTGCTTGTATATCTCTTTGTATTTGGAGACCAATTTTTTTAGATCTTCTGCTTCAAGTTCAGTGTCATATTCAACACCTTTTGTCGCTTTTGCTTCCTCTAAAGCTTCTTCGAACTTAGCATGCTCAACATTCATAACTACATCTCCAAACATCTGGATAAATCTTCTATAGCTGTCCCATGAGAATCTTTCATTTTCTGTCTTTTTGATCAGCCCTTTTATTGAAATATCATTAAGTCCAAGGTTAAGGACAGTGTCCATCATACCCGGCATAGATATGGCTGCTCCTGACCTTACAGAAACCAACAATGGATCTTCAGGATCTCCCAGTTTTTTGCCCATAGTCTTTTCCAGCTTTTCCAAGTTTTCATCTATCTCTTTTAGAACTTTTTCTGGATATTCCTGATCATTTTCATAATAGATTTTGCACACTTTAGCAGAAATTGTAAATCCAGGCGGTACCGGTATGCCTATATTTGACATTTCAGCCAAATTTGCTCCTTTACCTCCTAAGAAGCTTTTCATCTCTTTTTTTCCTTCGCTTTGTTCAGCGCTAAAGAAGTATACATATTTTTCAGTCATTTATATTCCCCCCTAATGAATTTTTATACTAGAAAGGGATTTGAAATCATTTAAAAACTTTACGGTAGTTTTTATTATTTTTTATAGAATTGATTTTTCTAAATCTAAAAATAAAATAAAAAAAAGAAAAATAGAGTTATTTATTTTTCTTTTTTTGAAAAATAATATATCATATAGACTGCTGACAATCCTACCAATATATACACTAGTTTTGCAAGCCAAGCAACTGCACCAAGAACAGCATCAACCAAGTCAAAATTAAACAAGCCAACAAGTCCCCAGTTTAGGCCACCTATTATCACTAAAACAATTGCAATCCAGTCCAAAGCTTTTTTTTCTGCCATTTAAACACCTCCTTTGAATGTTTTAATAGAATTAGGGTTTAGAGTATATAAAATTTTCTTTATTTTTGGTGCTTTTTTAAAGGTTTTTTCAAAGTTATTTTATAATCTTTTTCAGAATTTCCATTGCTTTTTTGCCGTCAACCTGGCCTTTGAACTTTTTCATAATCAGGCCCATATATGCTCCGATATTAAGGCCAGGCTTGGATTTGACTATATTTTTTATTTCTTTTTCTAACTCTTCATCAGAAGCTCCTGCATATTTTTCCATTGATTCAAACTTATCAGAGGCCATATCTATCAATATATTTATGACCATATCTTTTGGTATCTTTGCCTGGTTTAAGGCTGAGAAAACTTCCTGGAATTCTTTTTCAGTTAATCTTTCGACATCTGCATTGTGCTTTCTTTTTATCTCTCTTAATGTCGGAATAAGAGTTTCAGCTATGAATGCTGGTTTGATGTTTTCAAATTCACTTACAAAATTTTCAAACATCTGAGCTTTATCTGATCTTGCGATCAATCTTGCTAGATCTGAAGTTACCCCCATCTTTTTGTATTTTTTTATTTTGTCTTCAATCAGTTCAGGAATTTGAATTTGAGATGCGTCAACTTTTAGTGGGACAACATCTGTTTCTGGATACATTCTTGCTGCCCCTGGCATAGGTCTTAAATAAGTAGTTGTGGAATCAGGCTCAACTTTTCTTACATGGCCTTTTTCTTTTTTAGATAAAGATAATTGACGGCCAACTTCTTTTTCAAGCACTTCTGGGATTGATTTTAATTCTTGGAAGCCTTTTAGTTCAATTCTGTTTTTTCCTTTTATAGAAATATTAACATCCTGCCTTATCGTTCCAATACCTCTTTTTACTTTTTTTGTGGACCTTAAAATCATTCCAATCTTTTCAGCTGTTTCTTTGGCATGTTCTGGATTTTTTATGTCTGGAGCTGTTGCAATCTCAACTAAAGGTATTCCCAGCCTGTCAAGCCGGTATTTTGTGAATTCTTTTGTGGATTCTATTTTTTGGGCTGCTTCTTCTTCTAAGCAAATAGTAGGGATATGTACATTTCCCTGGGATGTTTCTATTACGCCATCATAAGCAACTAAAGCAGTTCTTTGAAATCCTGAAACATTAGAGCCGTCAATAACTGTTTTTCTCATAACCTGTATTTCGTCAACTATCTTTGCATTTAATAGTTTGGCAGCCTGCAGTGCAGTCTTGACAGCACCCTGGTTAATGGGATGGGGTGGTTCTTCATCCATGTCAACCAAGCAGACATCTTTTGAGTTTCCTTCATAGATGAATTTTTTTGATTTTTCCATTTCATATTTTGCAGCGATATCGATTTTTCCAGTCTCTCCTGCTACTGCTCTTAGTCTTCTTTCAAAATTAATATCTGTATTGTCATTAGAATTAATACACGAACAGCTGCAGAAGAGTTTTTTGCCTTCCAGCTGCTGGTGAATCTCCAATCCACATTTGAATCCTAGTTTTTTGTAGTCTTTTGGCATATTTATCTTAATTAGTAAAGAAAGGTTTTATCTATGCTTCTTTTTGTTATCTCCCCAGAGATATTTTCAAGCATCTTCTCTTTTACTTTTTTATAATTAGCAAGAACAAAACCTAGTTTTGTATAGGCTGTTTCCGGCAGCATGTCTTCTGCAAAGATACATTTTAGTTTTATGGAAAGTTGTCTTAATCTTGCATAAACTAGAGGGTGAACTCTTCCATAAAGTGTCTGGGATGCTATAATTACTGGAATTTTTTTGTCAGTTGCTTTTTTGATGTTAAGCAATACTGTTTTTGGAACATGGCCAAGAGCTGTGGCAGCTATTACAATCCCTCTTGCCCCTTTTTTAATATGATAGTCAATTATGTCTGGATTCATTCCAGGATAAGCTGTAACCAGCGCAATCTTTTCCTCAAATTTAGTTGCTGCTTTTACATTAGTTTTTTCTTCTGATTTTTTGTTGTAATTTCCGCTGATGATATTTATATCTCCATTTTCTGATAT
>WJKL01000016.1 GCA_014729145.1 Candidatus Woesearchaeota archaeon | reverse complement strand
GGGAGAAGAGCTCACCCGCCAAAAGCAGGAAAAGACTGGAGCAAAAAGATAAACAAAAAAGAGAACAAAAAGGCGATAAGATCTGCACTTTCAGCAGTAGTTCAGCAAGATATCGTAAAAGAAAGAGGTCATTTGGCCCCTAAAAATTATCCATTCATAATAGACGATTCATTTGAATCATTATCCAAGACAAAAGAAGTCAAAAAAGCATTGGAATCGTTAGGATTCAAAAAAGAGCTTAAAAAAAGCTCAAAAAAGACAATAAGAGCAGGAAAAGGAAAATCAAGAGGCAGAAAATACAGAAAGAAAAAAGGTATATTGATTGTAGTATCAAAAGAATGCAGCCTTTCCAAAGCTGCGAGAAATATTCCTGGAACAGATATTGTCCCTATTAATAGTATAAATGCTGAACTATTGGCTCCTGGAGCAGTACCTGGAAGATTGACTCTGTTCACTGAATCTGCAATCAATAAATTAGAGAAAGAAAAAATGTTTATGTGATAAAGATGAAAGACCCATACTCGATAATCAAAAACCCGCTTTCAACTGAAAAGTCTATCAGATTGATGGAATCAGAAAACAAGCTTATATTTGCTGTAGATAAGAAAGCTACAAAACAGGATATCAAAAGATCAGTTGAAAAGCTATTCAAAGCAAAAGTCAAAAAAGTTAACACATTTATAACACAAGCTGGAGAAAAAAGAGCATATGTCAGATTTGCAGCAGACACTCCTGCAATTGACATAGCTACACAGCTTGGATTGATATAAGGTAATCAAAATGGGAAAAAGATTGATTCAACAGAGAAGAGGAAAAGGAAGCGCAGCATACAGAGCGCCTAGTTTTAGATATAGGGCTAAAGCAGGGCACAATAGATTCGGTGAAGAAACAATAAAAGGAAAGATACTTGATCTCATAAAATGTCCTGGACATTCAGCTCCTCTTGCTAAGATTGAATATGAAAACAAAGAGATATGTTATATTGTTGCTCCTGAAGGTATTAGGGTAGGAGATACAATTACCTCTGGTTCTGAAGCAAAACCTAAACCAGGAAATACGCTTCAGCTAAAAGACATACCTTCTGGAACATCCATAAATAATCTTGAATTAAATCCTGGAGATGGAGGAAAGTTTGTAAAATCATCAGGGGCTTCAGCAAAGATAATAGAAAAGACAAAAAAAGGAATAGTTGTTCTGCTGCCTTCAAATAAAAGAAAAACATTTGATCCAAATTGCAGAGCATGTATAGGGATTATTGCAGGAAGCGGTAGACTTGAAAAACCGATGTTAAAAGCAGGAAATAATTTTTATGCTAAAAAAGCAAAGAATAAGCTTTATCCGAAGGTATCCGGAACTTCCATGAATGCTGTTGCTCATCCATTTGGAAGTAAGAGCTCTCACCAGAAAGGGAGACCTACACAAGCTTCAAGAAATGCTCCTCCTGGAAGAAAGGTTGGAAGCATTGCTCCAAAAAGAACAGGTCACAAGAGGTAATTAAAGATGGCAAAAAAAGAATTCACTTATTACGGAAAAACGATTGAAGAACTAAAAAAACTTAGCTTAAATGAGTTCGCTGAAATAGCTCCAGCAAGAATCAGAAGATCGCTTAAAAGAGGATTTACAGACCCTCAGAAAAAGCTGTTAAAGAAGATCAAAAACAAAGAAAGCAATATAAAAACCCACTGCAGAGGTATCATCATCCTGCCTGAGATGGTGGATTCTGCTGTTAATGTTCACGATGGCAAATCATTCATAAAAGTTGTAATACAGCCTGAGATGGTCGGACATTATCTGGGGGAGTTTATCTCTACAAGAAAAGGAGTATCACACTCTGCCCCAGGAATAGGTGCGACAAGATCATCTGCAGCGCTTTCAGTTAAATAAAAACTAGATAAAGATAAAAAATGGCAAATCAAAAATATGCAGCAAAGGATTTCGATGCTGAACATATGGCTAGGGCAAAAGGTATGTCCCTTCCTATTTCAGTAAAGAAATCAGTTGAAATCTGTAATTTGATTAGGTTCAAGAATCTTCAGAAAGCAAAAGACATCTTAAGCCAGATAATGCTGAAAAAGATGCCTGTTCCTCTCAAGAAATTTAACAGAGGAGTTGCCCACAAAAAAGGGAACATTGCTGGAGGAAGTTATCCGATAAAAGCAAGCAAAGAGATTCTTGGAGTCTTAAAATCTGCAGAATCCAATGCGCAATTTAAAGGCATTGATACTTCCAGCACAATAATCAAACACATCTGTGCTCATAAAGCAAGAAAACAGCCGCATTATGGAAGGATGCGTGGAAGAACCATGAAAAGAACCCACATAGAGATTATACTTGAAGAAAAAGCAGGCAAAAAAACTAAAAAAAGATATCAAAATCAGCCAAAAAAAGAAAAGACAAAACCTAAAAAAGAGCAAAAGAGCAAAACCCAAGAAAAAGAAGGAGATAAAAAAGAACCCCAAAAAGAACTAAAGAAGAAAACAGAAGAAAAAAAGCAGAACAAAGAACAGTCAAAAGAAAAAACAGATAATCAAGATAAAAAAAAGAAAGAACCAAAAAAACAAGAGGGCAATAAAAAATCCTAGGTGAAGCCATATGATAGAAAGAGATTTTGTTAAACAAAAAAAGAAAGAATTCGAGATTCAGAATTTTGTAATCAATCATCTTAATAATGCAGGGCATTCAAAAACAAAGATGCAGAGAACCCCTCTTGGAGAAAAGATCATAGTCTATGCTTCACGGCCAGGGCTTGTTGTTGGAAGAGAAGGTAAAAATATTCAAAAATTAACATCAGATTTAAAAAAAAGATTCAAATTAGAAAATCCCCAGATAGAGATTGCAGAAGTTGAAAACCCAAATCTCGACGCAAACATAGTTGCAGAAAGGATATCATCGTCCTTGGAAAGATTTGGCTCAAGCAAGTTTAAAGGAGTAGGCCACAAGGTTATGTCTGATGTTATGGGTGCAGGAGCATTAGGTATTGAGATTATAATTTCAGGAAAGGTCCCAAGCAGTAGGGCAAAATCCTGGAGATTCTACCAGGGATATCTGAAAAAATGCGGAGATATTGCTTTATCAGGAGTAGATGCAGCATACGCTAAGGCTAAATTAAAATCAGGTGTTGTAGGCATACAGGTCAGGATAATGCCTCCAGACACAAAACTGCCAGACCATATTGAATTAAATGAAGAAAAAGAAGAAGTTATTGAAGAAGTTGAAAAAAAAGACAAGGAAAACAAGAAAACTGAAAAACAAACTAAAAAAGAAAGCTCAGAAGAAAAAATAAAGAAAGAAAAAGAGACAGATACCAAAAAAGAGACAAAAAAGAAAGATAAAACAGAAGAAGATAAAGAAACCGAATCTGAAGAAGAGGAGGAAAAAACCGAATAAAAATGACTAAGATAAAAGATCTGCGTTCAATGGGAAGGGAAGAACTTAATTCAAAGCTAGATGAACTCAGAAAAGAAATGATAAAAAATAATGCTCAAATTGCTACTGGAACTACACCAAAAAATCCAGGGCAAATCAGAGAAATAAAAAAAACTATTGCTAGAATTTTAACAATAGTGAATACAGAAGCTAAGAAAAAAGAGGCTTCTGTGCATACACCAAAAAAGTCTATGAAAAAGACAAAAAAACAAACAGAGGAAAAGATAAATGGCTGAAGTTTGTCCAGACTGTGGGCTGCCAAAAGAACTATGTGTTTGTGAATCAATCGCAAAAGAGAGCCAAAAGATAACTGTGAAAACGGTTAAAAAAGCGTTTGGCAAGATAAATACAGTGATTAGAGGTATAGACGAAAAAGAGATCGACCTTAAAGATCTCGCAAAGACCCTCAAGACCAAGTTTGCCTGCGGAGGAACCGCAAAAGACGGCAAGATTGAGCTCCAGGGTGATCACAGAAAAGATATAAAGGAAAGATTGGTTCAATACGGCTTTGCTCCAGAGGCAATTGAAGTTAAATAAACTTTGATAAAACAAAAAAGAACAGGATGAAATCAGATTTAAAGGATCTCATTAAGTCTGAGATCATAGGTCTAGAAGTTGAAGTAATAGACTCGAAAAATAAGGATAACATAGGCATCAAAGGAAAGATCATCGATGATACAAAAAATACAATCGTTATCCAAGACAAAAAAGGTTCAGGAAAAATACTGTTAAAAAATAACATAACCATAAAGATCAAGACAAAAAAACAGGCTGCAGTCGTAAAAGGAAAACTGCTGTTTGGAAAATCAAAAAACAGGATAAAAAATTAGGTAAAGAGGAAGAACAAACATGGCAAAAGAAAAACAATGTACAGATAAAAAATGCCCTTTCCATGGGAACATAAAACTAAGAGGAAAGAGCTTTACTGGGGTAGTTTTAGCTAAAGATACCCATAACACAGCAACAGTTGAGTGGTCTTATCCTGTAGTCATACCAAAATATGAAAGAAGTGAAACAAGAAGAACCAAGATACATGTCCATAATCCTTCATGCTTAGATGCAGATATTGGTGACATTGTGAAGGTCCAGGAAACAAGGCCTTTGTCAAAAACAAAAAAATTCGTAATAGTTGAAAATATGGGAAAGAAAAAAGGCTTTATAGAGGAGCTCGCTGCCAGAGAAGAAGCGACAGTAGAAGGAGCAGAAGAACCCGAAATTAAAAAACCGCAGGAAACGCCTGAAGAGACAAAAAAGAAAGATAAAACAGAAGAAGATAAAGAAACCGAACCTAAAGAAAAAGAAGCAAATAAAACAAAAGAAAAGAAGGAGAAAGGAACAAAAGAAGATGCTAAAGATTCAAAGGAGGCTGAAAAATAATGCAGCCGGTTAAAGCTAAAGTTACCAAAGCACTGCAGGCAGGCTCAAAGATCGATACATGTGATAATTCAGGAGCTAAGATACTCAAGATATTCAGTGTAAAGGGCCACAAGACTGTAAAAGGCAGGGTTCAGGGAGCGGGAGTAGGAGATTTAATTATGGCTTCTGTAAAAAGCGGCCGTCCTGATATCAGAAAACAGGTAGTTCCTGCTGTTGTTGTAAGACAAAAAAAAGAGTTTAGAAGGCCTGACGGCACAAGAGTAAAATTCGAAGACAATGCTGCCGTTGTATTAAAGGATGATCAGGGAAATCCTAAAGGAACTATATTTAAAGGCCCGATTGCGAAGGAAGCCTGTGAAAGATGGCCGGGAATAGCAAAACTCGCAAAGATTATAGTCTAAAATCAAAATAATAAGATGAAAAAAACAAAAAGATTTTCAAAAACATGGAAAAAAAGCAAAAGCCCCAGAAAACAGCACAAATATAGGTACAATGCTCCATTGCACATAAGAAATGACTTTGTTTCAGTAACATTATCAAAGGAGCTTAAGAAAAAATACAGCAAAAGAAACTGTTCTGCTAAAAAAGGAGATTCAATTAAGGTTTTAAGAGGAAGTTTTAAAGGAAAGACAGGAAAGATAAACAAGATTGACCTGAAAAGATCAAAAATCTATATTGATGGGATTGAACTGTCAAAAAAAGATGGGACTAAAGCATTTCCTCCCCTTGAACCTTCAAATCTTATGCTTACAGAATTAAATCTTAATGATAAAAAAAGAGCTAAATTATTAGAACGGAAGTGATATGAATGGGAAGTAGAATAGAAAAACATTTGTCAAGGCTTGCAATGCCAAGAACATGGAAGATAAAAAGAAAAGATAAAAAATGGGTCACCAGACCTTTACCTGGACCTCACCCATTTAAGCTAGGCCTGCCTATCAACCTTCTAATCAGAAACATATTAAAATACACTAGAACAGCAAAAGAAACAAGATATATCCTTAATAATCAGGAAATATTTGTGGACCATGTAAGAAGAAAGAATCACCGTTTTATTGTGGGGCTTATGGATGTGATATCCATGCCTAAGATAAAAGAAAACTTTAGGATTTTGTTTGATAAAAAAGGCAAGATAATCGCTTTCCCTATAGATAACAAGGAATCCAAGATTAAACCATGTAAAGTTAAAGGAAAAAAAGTATTAAAGAAAGGTAAGATACAGCTTAATCTTTTTGATGGAAAAAATATTATTTTATCCAAGGAAAAAAGCATCAGTGTGGGAGACACAGTCTTGATTGAGCTTCCTTCTCAAAAGATAAAAGATTCTTTTAAGCTTGATAAAAAAGCATTCATCTACCTTACGGGTGGAAAGCATATCGGTGAGACAGGAACTGTTGAAGATATAAAAGATAACTTGATTATATACAAAAGAGGAAAAAAGAAGTTTGAGACCTTAAAAAAATATGCCTTTGTCATAGGAAAAGAAAAACCATCAATTAAATTACCTGAATAAAGATGAATCCGATGAGAAAAATAAGGATAGAGAAAATTACCTTAAATATAGGTACTGGAAAAGATCAAAATAAGCTAAAGAAAGGTATGAAACTTCTTAAGATAATCACAGGTATAAAACCTGTCCAGACCACTGCAAAAAAAAGGATACCTGGATGGGGCATACGGCCTGGGCTTCCTATCGGATGTAAACTGACTCTCAGAAAGAAAAAAGCAGAGGAAATCCTTCCTAAACTGCTTGAAGCAAGAGATAATGTCTTGTCTCCAAAACAGTTTAATGCAGCTGGAAATCTTGCTTTTGGTGTTCCTGAATATATTAACATCCCTGGAATAAAATATGACCCGGATATTGGAATAATTGGATTAGAAGTATGTGTCACTTTAGAAAGACCAGGATTCAGGATTAAAAGAAGAAAAGTCAAGACGAAAAAAATACCAAAAAAACACAATATAACCAAAGACGAAGCTATTGATTTTATGTCCAAAAAATTCAATATAAAGATAGGTGAAAAAGAATGAGTTCAAGCAGCCATAAAAAAGTATTCAAACAGTTGAAATCAAAACCTGCAAAATTAAAGAAATTTATCAAGCATAATGCCCCTAAAAAAAGAAGCTGTGGCAAAGCACTAAAGACATGCAGCAAATGTGGAAGAAAAGGGGGCCACATAAATAAATATGGCTTGGATCTTTGCAGACAATGCTTTAAGGAAATAGCAACAAAAATAGGATTTAAAAAATACAGCTAAGGTGAGAAAATGTTAAACAACCCGCTTGCAAATGCTTTATCAAAAATAATGAATGCTGAGAGATTAGGTAGAAGTTCCTGTACAGTTAAACCTGTATCCAAGGTTATAATGCAAACCTTAAAAATCATGCAGGATAATAAATTTATTGGAGAAATTAAGGAAACTGAAAAAAGAAAAGGCGGAGCTGTAAGAATAGAACTGCTGGGAAAGATAAACAAATGCGGAGTGATAAGACCACCTTATTCGTCTAAAAAAGATGGCTTTGAAAGATTTGAGCAGAAATATTTGCCTGCAAAAGGCTTTGGTATCCTTATAGTATCTACACCATATGGGATTATGACCCAGGAAAATGCATTGAAAAAAGAAAGTGGAGGAGTTTTACTGGCATATTGTTATTAAACAAAAAGAATATGATTATTCAGATTAAAATCAGAACAAAATGAAACAAAATATCGAAGAAAAGATAGAAATTCCTGAAAAGATAGAAGTTCAGACAGATAAAGGCATGATAAAAGTCAAAGGCCCCAAAGGTGAGGTTTCAAAAAAACTGATCAATCCAAAAGTCAAGATTGAGGTCAAAGATAAAAATATCATATTTTCAGCAAAAAAAGGCACAAAAAGAGAGAAAAAGATTATTGAAACATTCAAATCCCATGTGAGGAATCTTATACAGGGAGCATCTGAAAATCACATATATAAATTAAAGATATGCTCTACTCACTTTCCTATGACTGCTTCGATCAAGGACAATGAATTTGTCCTGCAGAATTTTTTGGGGGAAAAAGTTCCCAGAAAATTAAAGATAAAAGAAAATGCTGAGGTCAAGATCGAAGGAGAAGAAATCACTGTTAAAAGTCCGGATAAAGAGCTTGCAGGACAGACTGCGGCTTCGATAGAAGGGCTCTGTAAGATAAGCGGAAGAGATAGGAGAGTTTTCCAGGATGGAATATATATCATTTCAAAATCAGAAAAGAATATAGAAAATGGATAAAGATAAACTGTTAAAATTAAGAAAGAAGATAAAATCGAAAAAGCCTGGTTTTGTTAGTCAGGACACCCATAAAAGAAAAAGGATAAGAAAAAGGTGGAACAGACCAAGAGGGTGGCAGTCAAAGATAAGGCTTGGAAAAAGGGGATACAGAAAAATGGTAACTCCAGGGTATGGCTCTCCAAAAGAAGTATATGGTCTTAAAAAAGGATTAAAACCCATAAGAATCTCGTCTGAAATTGGACTGGAGAGATTAAAAGAGCAAATAGACAAAAAAGAGCAGGGAATTATAATTGCTAGTTCGATAGGCGATAAAAAAAGGGTCAATATAATAAAAAAAGCTCAGCAGGCAGGTATTCAAATCATAAATATAAAAAATCCAGAAGATTTTCTTAAAAGAATAGATGAAGAGAGAAAGAAGAAAAAACAAGAGAAAGAGCAAAAATTAAGAGAAAAAGAAAAGAAAAAAGAGAAAGAAAAAAAGAAGGGAAAACAGAAGAAAAAACAAGAGGAATCAAAGCTGGAAAAACTCTCAGAAGAAGAAAAACAAAAAATGAAGAAAAAAGAGAAGGATAAAGTGTTGACAAAAAAGGAAAAATAAAATGAAATTCAATCTACAAAAAAGGCTTGCTGCAGACATATTAAAATGTTCAGAAAGCAGAATTATATTTAATCAAGATAGGCTTGAAGACATCAAAGAAGCCATCACTAAATTAGATATAAAATCCTTAATCAATGATAAAGCTATAAAAGAAAAACCAAAAAAAGGAAATTCAAGATTCAGAGCAAGGAAGATAAAGATTCAGAAAAGAAAGGGAAAGAGAAAAGGTCCTGGATCTAAAAAAGGTAAAAAAACATCAAGGCTTTCCAAAAAAAAGTCCTGGATGAATAAGATAAGAAAGCAAAGGGCTTTCCTAAAAAATTTAAGAGATAAGGAGATCATAACTAAAGAAAACTATCATACTCTTTATCAAAAAGCTAAAGGAGGCTTTTTCAGAAGCAAGCGTCATATTAAATTATATCTAGAAGAGCACAAGCTCGCAAAGAAACCAAAAGAAAAATAAAAAGGTTAATGCAAGATGACAAATTCAAAAAGATACAATGTTCCGCTGAGAAGAAAAAGAGAAGGAAAAACCAATTATAAGAAAAGGCTTAAAATGCTAAAATCAGAAAAGCCAAGATTGGTGATTAGAACCTCTTTGAACAGGATTACTGCTCAGATAATTGAATACCGGACTAAAGGAGACAAGATCGTTGCATATGCATCATCTCGTGAACTTGAAAAGAAAGGATGGAAGCATAATAAAAGTAACATACCTGCAGCCTATCTGACTGGTCTTTTAGCTGGTAAAAAAGCAGTAGAGGTTGGAGTAAAAGAAGCTATCCTTGATACAGGATTGAACCATCCAACTAGGGGCTCAAGAATATTTGCCTGCTTAAAAGGCGCTGTAGATGCTGGACTTGAAGTGCCCCATAAAAAAGATATATTTCCTTCAGAAGAACGAATAAAAGGGGAACATATAGCTAAGTTCAATAAAAAATCTTCAGAAATCACTAAAACATTTGAAGAAGTCAAAAACAACATCAAGGTGAAAGAATAATGCCAAAAGTAAAAAAGAAATTTCCAGAAAAAGAAAAAGAAGGACAGGAGACAGTTCCTGGAAAACAGAAAAAAAGGAAGAAAAGACAGACTAGGTCCAGAAAAGGATTTAACAAAGAATTTGACAAAGATGCTTGGAAACCTAAAACTGATTTAGGCAAAAAGGTTAAATCAGGAGAGATAGATGATGTTGAATGCATATTAGACAATGCATCAAATATACTTGAGGCAGAGATAATAGATACCCTTGTTCCTAATCTGGATGTTGAGCTTTTGCTTGTAGGCCAGTCGAAAGGTAAATTTGGAGGCGGAAGCAGAAGAATATTCAGGCAGACTCAAAAGAAAACCAGAGAAGGCAATAAACCTAAGTTTGCTACTATTGCTGCTGTTGGGAACAAAAACGGATATATTGGGTTGGGTTATGGAAAAAGCAAAGAAACAGTTCCTGCAAGGGAAAAATCCATCCGAAATGCAAAATTAAATTTATTTAAGATCAGAAGAGGCTGTGGAAGCTGGCAGTGTGGGTGTAAAGAACCCCACACTATACCTTATAAAGTAGAAGGAAAATGCGGTTCAGTTATACTGAAATTGTTCCCTGCTCCAAAAGGAACAGGATTAAAGATTGAAGATGAATGTGGAAAAATCCTTGAACTTGCTGGAATAAAAGATGTATGGTCAAAAACACTTGGTAAGGCAGGGACTAAATATAACCTTATCTATGCATGCATCAAAGCCCTTAAAAGGTTGATGACTGTAAGAACAAAAGCTGATGATGCTTCTATCCTTGGAATTGTAGAGGGAAAAATAAAAGCTGAAAAAGAGCCTTCTGCAGAAGATTTTAAAGAAATAATCCCAGAGGAAGAAAAATCTAAAAAGGAAGAAACAGAAAAACATACTGAAGAAGAAAAATCAGAAGAAAAGCAGAAAACAAAAGAAAAAGAAGAAAATAAAGATAAAAAAGAATAAACAACAAAAATAAATAAAATGGAAAAAGAAAAACAAGGGCAAAAAACAGCAGATAAAAAGACTGCAGAAAAGAAAAAAGAATACAAAAAGATAGCTGTAGTCAGGATCAGAGGTTCTGTTAAGGTAAAAAAAGAAACAAAAGATACATTGCATATGATGAATCTTTACAAACAAAATAATTGTGTTGTATTATATGCTAGCCCAAGCAACATTGGAATGCTCAAAAAAGTGCAGGGTTTTGTCACTTGGGGAGAGATTGACGAACAGACCCTCAAATTGCTGAAAGAAAAAAGAGAAAAAAAGGATTCCAAGATATTTAGATTACATCCTCCCAGAAAAGGATTTGAAAGAAAAGGGATAAAACTTCCATTCAAAGTAGGGGGAGCACTAGGTTATAGGGGAGAAAAGATCAATGAATTGATCAAGAAGATGATTTAAATGGTAGTTAATAAAAGAAAAAGAAAATCAAGAAGACGTGGAAGCACAACTCATGGCTGCGGCTCTATGAAAAAAAGAAGAGGAGCTGGCAACCGTGGAGGCAGAGGCATGGCTGGTACAGGAAAAAAAGGAGATGCTAAAAAACCATCTATATGGAAAAATCAAAAATATTTCGGGAAACATGGTTTTAAGAAAAAAGGAGTTTCTAAACCTACAAAAGCTGTAAATCTTAATTATTTTGAAGAGAAACTTGAAAAATTGTTGGCAAAAAAACTGATAAAAAAAGAAGATGGTTTTTATGTGATTGATATTAAAGATCTTGGATTCAACAAAGTTTTAGGGAGTGGAAGGTTAACTAAAAAATACAGGATTACTTCACCGTCTTTCTCCAAAAAAGCTGCTGAAAAGATAAAAGCCGCCGGAGGAGAAGCAATAGAAACAGAAAAATCTGAACCTAAGAAAAAAGAAGAAAAACAGACTGCTGAAAAAACACCTCAGGAAGAGGAAAATGAAAAATGAGTTTATGGGATTCTATCTTAGCTAATCTGCCTGAAGTTAAGGGTCCTGAACAAAAAAGGCTTTCTTTTAAGGAAAAATTAAAATGGACCTTGATTACATTAATTATATTCTTTATCCTGGGATTAATCCCCTTATTTGGACTTGGAGCTAATGCATTACAGCAGTTTGAATACTTATCATTGATATTAGGAGCTAAATTCGGGTCCATAATCTCGCTTGGTATAGGTCCAATTGTTACTGCATCTATTGTGTTGCAGCTTTTGAATGGTTCAGGACTGATTAAGTTTGACTTAAACTCTCCAGAAGGAAAAAAGAGGTTTCAGGGAACCCAAAAACTGCTGGCAATATTTTTTATCATATTTGAAGCAGCTATCTATGTTTTTATGGGCGGTCTTGCTCCTCCTCAGGAATTTGTCGGAACTGGTCTTTATTTCCAGCTTCAGTCCTTGTTGGTATTTCAGTTGTTCCTTGGAGGTATGCTTATATTATTTATGGATGAGATTATCTCAAAATGGGGATTTGGCTCTGGAATAAGCTTGTTTATCGCAGCAGGTGTATCTGAACAGATATTCATCAGAGCCCTTTCACCGCTCGCCTCCCCTACTAATCCAAACATTGCTACAGGTGCGATTCCTGCACTTTTCCAGTCTTTGTCTGCAGGGGATCCTGTAACTGCAGCATTGATGATCGCAGCAGTCATATCTACCATACTTGTTTTTTGTATTGCTGTTTACGGACAGGCCATGAAGGTTGAGATTCCATTATCTTTTGGAAGGGTTCGTGGCCATGGAATAAGATGGCCTTTAAGTTTTATATACACGTCTAATATTCCTGTTATATTGATTGCTGCATTGATGGCCAATATACAGTTATGGGCAAGACTGCTCCAAAATTGGGGTCACCCTATATTAGGAACATTTGTAGGAAATAGTCCTGCTACAGGGTTGGTAGCTTGGTTAGCTTCTCCAGATATAGTTGGAAAATTGATAAAAGGCAGCCTTACATTCGCCGATGTTTCCCATGGTTTAGTTTATATGCTTATTATGGTAGGCGGTGCAGTCATGTTTTCTATATTTTGGATGCAGACTTCAGGGATGGATGCAAAATCCCAGGCAGAAAAAATTATGTCGTCTGGTTTACAAATACCTGGATTTAGGCGTGATCAGAGAGTTTTAGAAAGATTATTAAATAGATATATCTGGCCTTTGACTGTTATGGGTGCTATCACCGTGGGATTTATAGCTGCGATAGCAGATCTTTCAGGAGCACTAAGCAGAGGAACAGGAATATTGCTTGCGGTCATGATCATTTACAGATTGTATGAAGAGATCGCTAAACAGCACATGTATGATATGCACCCAATGATGAGGAAATTTATGGAATAATTTTTGTAGATAATTTTCATAAGAAAAACAGATAAATTTAAAACATAACAATCATAACAACTCAAGAAACATAAGCTTATTAAAGGCTTAAAAATTAAAAACAACAGATAAAATGTTTGAAACAATACTTAATCCGGTGTTTTCACCGCTGCTAAAATTGCCTTCTTTATGGGCAATAATGCTCATTTCACTACTTGTTGCTCTTTTGATCACTTTGATATACAAATGGATGACTGACCAGCATCTGATGAGAAAATTGAAAGAAGATATAAAGAACTTTCAAAAACAGATGAAAGAGCTTAAAGACAAACCTCAAGAAGTCATGAAAGTCCAAAAAAGAGCCATGCAGACAAATATGAAATATATGATGCATTCCCTAAAACCCACACTGATAACATTTATCCCTATCATAATCATATTCAGCTGGCTAAATGCAAATCTTGCATATGAACCTATCAATCCTGGCCAGGAATTTACAACCTCTGCTTTTTTTGATATAGGGGCTGCTGGAGATATAAGCTTGGTTGCCCCTGAAGGGATTGAAATAATTGGAAACTCAACAAAACCGATAACAGATAACCAGGTTAACTGGACATTGAAGGGAACCACAGGAAATTATATCCTAGAATATCAATACCATAACCAGAGTTACCAAAAGGAAATATTGATAACTGAACAAAAAGACTATGAAGAACCCGTTAAAGTTATAAATAAAGGCAAATTAAATCAATTAATTGTTAACAATAAAAAAGTCACTCCTCTTTCATTCACAGGAATCCCCTGGGTTAAAAACTGGGGATGGTTAGGAACATATATTATATTTTCGATTATATTTAGTATGAGTTTAAGAAAAATATTAAAAATACATTAAAATAACTGATAAAAATGCCGGGAACAAAAAGAAAAACAAAGGAAAAAATTCAAAAAGAAGGACGTTATGCTAGGTTTAAATCCAGAAGTAAAAAGCTAAAATACATTAAAACACCTGGAGGAAGAACCAAGATCCATTATAAGAAGAAAAAACCTTCAAAAGCAAAATGTGCTGAATGTGGAAAACAGCTGGCAGGAACATTGAGAAAACATCCTTCAAAGATGAAAAACACTCCCAAAAACTCAAAAAGACCTGAAAGGCCATATGGTGGTTATCTTTGTTCAGGTTGCATGAGAAAAAAGATTGTAAAGGGTGCTAGGACCAAATGATCATAGTTTCAATATTAAAACCAATAATAGAACTGGTTAAGATAATAATAAAGTGATAAAAATGCTGAAAGTTGGAAGATTATGTGTTAAAATTGCTGGAAGAGATGCTGGGAAAAAATGCGTTGTTGTTGATATAATTGATGACAATGCAGTTTTGATAGATGGAGAAACCAGAAGAAGAAACTGCAGCATCAAGCATCTTGAACCATTAAAAGAAACAGTCAAGATAAAGAAAAAGGCATCTCATGAAGATATAGCTAAAGCTTTGAAAAAACTGGATATAGAAGTAAGATCTACAAAACCAAAAAAAGCTGCAGAGCGCCCAAAAAAACAGAGAAAGAAAAAGGAAAAACAGGGATCTGAAGAAAAACCAAAAAAATCTTCCAGGAAAAAGACTTCAAAAAAAACAGCTAAACCAACAAAAAAACAAGTTAAAAAGTAATTATTCTTTTTTCTTTATTGCTTTTATCTAATATATCTAGAAATTCCTTTAGCATATGATCTGCATTGTGCTAAATGGTGTCTATCTGCAGCTTCTCCAATTTGAGTTAATGTTTTAGTGTAAAACTCATTCCAATCTGTTTCTTTGGTCAATAATTTAAATTCTTCTCCAGTTATCTGTTCTCCATTATTAATTTTGTTTATTATATCGGAAATATCTTCTTGAGTCATTTTATTTTATCATATTCTTTTTTTAATCTGGCAATTGCTTTTTTATATTGTTTAGCCATATAAGCTTTCTCATCAGAAGTATAAAACAATCCAAATGCCAAACGAATATTATTTCTTATATAACCCATAAATCCATAATCTCTAATCTGAACACGATCCTTCTTAGTTATTTCACCAAGAGGTCTAAAATCTTTGTTAACTAATTTATTTACGGTTGTAGCAATGTTTCCCATAATATGATAGAATAAAATATATTATAAAAATTTATTGAATTGCACTAAACAATTCTGTCAGATTTAATTCAAATCCACATACAGGGACAGTCAAATCAAAATTACTTAACACTTTTGGATTTATCTCTCCCACATAAGCTACTTTCTTTCCATCTACAATAACTCTTCCTACCCTTCCTTTGATAAAACTGTCATGCTCAACATCCATAACTTTATAATCAATATCAAAACCTCTTAAGATAAAATCAATTGCTTGTCTTGCCTCAGTATAATCAGCCCCTTCATGTGCAGAAACAGCTGCTATCCTGTGATAATCTTTAGCTTCTTTATCTTTTTTTGCTGTAATCAAACCCTCTTCGAATATTTTCTGAGGATATTCTACGCTTTTGTTCTTGCTCAGGACATCCATAAGCCCAGGCATCAGCCAGTTCCTAACTACAGCATATCTTTTAGACATGTATTCCTTTAGTTCTATCAAAGAAAATTCCTTGACATTCATTTTCTTAAATAAAACTTCTTTGTTTGAAAGTATTGCTGACATAACCTCTTGGTAACACAGCCCTGTCATCAATTCTCTGACCTTATCCACAAAATTAACAATCGGAAATGTCTTTCCGACTGTATAACTTTTCATATATTCCATATCAATATTAGAATAACCATACGCGATTGCTATATCTTCGATAACATCAACAGGGTGCATTATATCTCTCCTGTAATTTGGAATCTTCACTGTACCTTTATTATAATCAAACTGCATCTTTTCTAAAAGTTTCTTTATCTTTTTTTCATCTAGTTTTAAGCCCAAAAGATCTCTTATCTGGCTCAAAGAAACCTTCACTGTTTCGTCAAAAAGAAAAGGCGTTGTAATCTTATCATTCTTCTTGTCAGGGTATTCAACTGTAACAGACTCTATCTTGAATCCTCTTTCATAGAAAGCCTGCGCAAATATATTTGCAGCCAATAATACTGAATCCAGATCTTCTCCAGTTGCTTCAAAAAACAGATCTTCATCTCCTATATCTATCTTACCTGAATAATTTGAATTGATTATTGGAGGAAAACTTAAAACCTCATCATTAGCGTCAACAAGAATAGGATATTTAGGCATTCCTTCTAGAATCCAGGCATATTCCTTTCCAGTTGGATGGTCTTCTAATATCTCCTGCTGGGTCATCTCTTTCTTGTATTCTAAAGGAACAAACTTTATTGACTCAGGCTTTGTTGCTTTATAGTGTATTGGAAATTTTATCTTTTTGTAATTATAGACTCCAATTGCTGTCTTCTTTCTTCTTCTTCCATAGCTGTCACAAAATTTCTCCTGTAAATCTATAATTTGCTTGATAAACTTATCATCTACTTTCTTTCCTTTTGCTGCAAACGCAGCAATATAAGGCCTTACATTCTTGACAGACTTGTCTACTATCAATCTATGCTCTGATTTTTTGAAGATATCTAATTTAGGTATGCCTTTCTGTTTTCCGATCAATCCTTTAATCAGCCTTGCTACCCCTTCAACACTCCACAGATAAGGTAGGTTGGTATCTCCAAAACTCACTGTAACTTCATCATTCTCCTCATCATAGCTTTCCAGTTCCCCTTTTCCATATTCAAGAAGTTCAGCTAATTCTTTTATTGGTATATTTTTTCCTACTAAATCACATAAATCTTTGTTTTGGAATGAAATTGTTGGCATATTAAATATTCACCTTTGTCTTTCTCAACACATCAAGATTATGGCTGAACAGGTCCCTTATATCTTTTAACCCTAATTTAAACATCGCAATCCTGTCTATCCCTAAACCCCAGGCAATCACTGGAACGTTTATTCCTAATGGCTTTGTTACTTCAGGTCTGAAAATACCTGCCCCTCCGAGCTCTATCCACCCTAATTCAGGGTGTTTTGCAAATAATTCTACTGAAGGTTCAGTAAAAGGAAAATACCCAGGCACTAATTTAATCTCTTCGGTGTCTGCAAATTTTCTTGCAAACATCTGAAGCAGCCCAAAAAGATGTTTGATATTCAGGCCTTCCTCTACAACTATCCCTTCAACTTGGTTAAAATCAGGAAGATGTGTTGCGTCGATAACATCATATCTAAAGCACCTTGTAATAGCAAAGTATTTTGCTGGAATTTTCAGCTCGTCAGAAGCGAGCATCCTTGCAGAACATGCTGTTCCCTGTGTCCTCAATAAGTTCCTTTTGGTCCTTAGAGGGTCAAACTTATAACCCCAGCCTTTACTCCCTGTATCAAAACCATTTTCGTGAGCTTTTTTGACATTATCTAAAATTTTCTTGCTGATATCAGAAAATTCTGGATCTTTGACATAATAAGCCTCATGTATATCTCTTGCAGAATGAAACTGAGGCATATACAATACATCCATATCCCAAAAATCACTTTCAACTATTGGCCCGTCCATCTCTATAAAACCCAAAGAAATAAACTTATTTCTTACTTCATCCAGGAATCTTCTGTAATGCTGTTTCTTTCCGCCGAACTTGACAGGAACATTGATGCTTACATCATATCCCCTAAATTTTTTGTTTTTCCAGCTTCCTTTTTTTAGCATCTCTGATGTCAATTTATCCTCTACTTTTCCTTTGATGCCTTTTTTTAGGATTCGTTTTCCGATATCTGTCAGTTCGATTCTTTTTGATTTCTTTATATCAACTTCAATTATATCTTTTCTTTTTTTCAGCTCCTCTAGAATCTTTCTTTCTTCAGTAGAAAGTTTGTTTAACTCTACCGGAAAATCTTTTTTCAAAAATTCTTCTGTTTTCTTTAGGTTCTCCAAAAAGAATTTCACTGCAGGCGTAGCCTTAAATTTTAATTTTCCTTTTTCCTTGCTTATTGCGATCGTTGAATTCTTTTTTAGTATTCCTATGCATGCTCCATATTCTTGTTTATTCAGCTTCTCCTTTATCTTATCTTCATCTTTTGCCTTATCTTTGATGACATCTAAAAATCTTTTTTCAGGCATTCCTTTTTCCAGATATTCTTTTCCATTCTTTCCTAGTTCAGCAACTTCTTTAATATCTTCTTTGATTTTAAGAATTTCTTTATTGCTCAGCCACTGCAGTGCCCGCATAGCTTCAACTTCTTTTAATCCTGCTTTTTTAGAAATATCTTTAAGTTCCTCTGATTTGTCTAAAACAGGCAAAACCTTTCTTTCCAATGGATGAAGTTTGTTGATAAGTTTATTGATATCCATTATATCCAAAAAGATATGATTAGTTTAAAAATCTTATGTTAAAGAAAAGAAAAAATAACTTATGGTTTTTTCATACCTTTCCAGGCGTTGTCAAACAAGCCTGTTAATGCACTTGCAAAAAAAGGAGATTTAACCCAAATTCCTGTATCATTTGTAGGATGGACTTCTTTGTCATCCATCAGCATAAAGATAACATCTTTATTATCAACCACACAGAACCTGGCATTAGGATCTTTATCCTTTAGGTGCCTTACCTCTACCAAACTCGCAACATCCTTTAAAGAATTTTTGTTTTCTTTTGTGATTGGTGCAGCTATCTTGATATTGACGCCTTTCTTGTTCAGTTTTTCAAAGACAGGCTTAAGACCCTCGATCTTTCTCATCAGTCCTTTGTCTGTAGTCATTATTGTTACTGCATCTTCTGCATTCCTGATGGTTAACTCCAGATGATTGTAAAGATTATGTCTGCCCTTAAGGCTGCCGCTTAGATCAGTAGGTTCTATCAATTCTATACCTTGTGTATGTAAGGTGTTTAATTCATTAAGCAACTCTGTATCTTTTAAATCTTCAAGCTTCTTTACTTTTTTGTCAGCTTCTTCTTTCATATTTTTCTTGACTCTTTCGATAACTTCTGAAGGAGGTACTGCGATATATTTTATTGGCTTTCCCAATTTCATTACAACAAAACCTTTTTTCTCAAGGCTTTCAAGAACATCGTAGCTTCTGCTCCGCGGAACATTTGCGATGTCTGATAACTCTCCTGCTGTGGAAACTCCTCGAGAAAGCAGTGCAGTCCATATCTTAACCTCATATAAGTTTAAAGCAAAAAACCTTCTTAGTTTGCTTAAAAATTCGTCTTTAACAATCATTTATAACCCCCCTCTTTTTTGGCATTTTACTATTGCTTGTATACAACAAACGATTACCACTATAAATATGTTATCTTTTTTCACTTCGCTGCAGATGTGATTAATCTCTCAAGAGTCATAAAAATAGAACTCATATATAAATATTTAGGTTGTTTTGTTTGGCTAAAAATTATAACAAAGTTTAAATAATTTAAAAATCTTGAAGCAGTAGGATGAAAAAACTGGATTTCAAAAAGACAAAAAAACTTTTGGATAAATATAATATCGCTTATCCTATATCCCAAATCGTCGGTTCTGAAAAAAATGCAGCTGAACTCTCAAAAAAAATAGGTTTTCCTGTTGTATTGAAGATTTCTTCTTCATCTGTAATCCATAAGACTGAGATCAAAGGGGTTGAAAATAATCTACAGGATCAGAAACAGGTTGTAGCGGCATATGAAAAATTATCAAAGATCATCAGCAAAAAAAAGATCAAGGATGCCGACATCCTGATGCAAAAGATGGTCTCAGGGACAGAGATAATCATAGGTATGAAAAGGGATCCGCAGTTTGATGTCGTCTTATTGTTTGGGTTAGGGGGCGTTTTTGTTGAGGTATTGGAAGATATTTCGTTTAGGATTGCTCCCATAGATAATAAACAAGCAAAAGAGATGGTCCAGGAGATAAAAGGATATAAGATATTAAAAGGTGTCAGAGGCAAAAAACCTGTGAAAATTTCTGCGCTTGTAAATCTGCTGACCAAGATATCTAAGCTTGCCTTGGAAAACAAAAATATACAGGAGATTGATTTTAATCCAGTCATTGCAGATGAAAAATCTGCACTAGTTGTTGACATGAGAATATTAGAACATGAAAAATAAACTTGAAAAATTATTCAAACCAAAAAGTGTCGCTGTAATCGGAGCTTCCAGAGATCCTGATTCGGTAGGTTATGGAATATTAAAAAACATAGTAAAGGGATGTGTATTTGAGAATGAATATTGCAAGCCATTTAAGGGAAGAATATATGCAGTAAATCCTAACGCAGACAAGATTCTAAATATCAGGTCTTTTCCAAAGATAACAGAAATAAAAGAAGATGTTGATCTGGCAGTGATCGCTGTTCCCGCTAAGATCGTTCCTTCAGTGATGATGGATTGTGTTAAGAAAAAAGTAAAGGCTATGATTGTAATATCAGCAGGTTTTGCAGAGCTTGGAGAACAGGGAGAAAAGCTTCAGGAAAAAATAAAAAATATTGCACAAAAAGCAGACATCCCTCTTATTGGCCCTAATTGTCTTGGAATAATCCGTCCTTCCTCGAATCTTAATGCCAGCTTTGCCCCTGCAATGCCTCCTGAAGGAAACATTGCTTTTGTCTCCCAGTCAGGAGCTATTGCTGACAGTATAATTGATTGGGCAATTGAAAATCATTATAAATTTTCTAATATAATATCTTATGGAAATAGAGCAGACATTGATATTCATGATTTTATTGAATATCTTTCTAAAGATGAAAAAACAGATGCTATTGCCGTTTATTTGGAGGGGCTAAAAGACGGGAAAAGATTCATGGAAGTTGCATCTAAAGCATCAAAGAAAAAACCCATAATAATCTTAAAAGCAGGAAGAACAGAAGAAGGGACAAAAGCTATAGCTTCCCACACAGGGTCGCTTGCTGGATCTTATGAAATATACAAGGCTGCATTCAGGCAGAGCAATGTGATAATTGCAGATACCATAGAAGAGCTTTTTGATCTTGCCAAAGCTCTTGCCAACCAGCCTCCATGCAAAGAAAATGCAGTGGCGATTGTCACAAATGGAGGAGGATGTGGCGTTCTTGCTGCAGACCACTGCACTGAATTAGGGGTAAATATAGTTAAGTTAAAAAAATCCACAGTTGAAAAATTGGATAAGACAGGAAAAATGCATCCTGCATATTCAAAAGCAAATCCTCTTGACATAGTAGGTGATGCTCTTCCAGAAAGGTACAGGGCCGCTATGGAAACCCTTCTGAAAGAAAAATATATCTTTGGTTTGATAGTGATACAGACACTTCAGACTATGACAGATCCAGAAGAAGATGCAAATATTATTATAGAACTTTCAAAAAAATACCCTCAAAAACCCATTATCTGTGTTTATATGGGAGGAAGATTCAGCAAACGGTCCAGAAATATACTGGAAGCAAACCAAATACCAAATTATCATGATATTAAAAAAGCTGCACTAGCTATGGATGCATTGATAAAAAGAGGTCAGCACAAAAAATAAAAAAATTGATTTTTAAAAAATTTATTTTTAATTCTAAAAGATCAGTAATTCAATTTGTACCTTAATATAGCCCCTATTCCTCCCAAACCGTCTAATCTCTTTCCACCTTCAAACTCACTGCTTATGATATGGACTCCTCCTTTTGTCTTATCTGTCATCTTCATCACTTCATCAACTTTCTTGTATTTTCCCTCATCTCTTTTTTTGTCTATAAAATTATCTGTTATCAATAAAACCTTGACTGCTCCGGCAGCTGCTGCTTTTTCCACCTCTTTTAACCCGTAAGAACCTAATTCCTGTTTGGATATCTCGGTCAGCAGCTCTTCGACCAGCTTCAATTCCCTTGAAACCCTGTCTTTTTTCAGTACTTCTCTTGTCTCGGGCCTTTTCAAAACTTCATTGACTGCATTTTCTCCCACACTGCTGCATGTAGCTGTTATAATATTTTTTTTTAATTTTTCATCTTCAATTCTATTCATCAGCTCCTCTTTCCAAAAAGCAGGGCTTGCAAGGATAATATGTTCTGTCTTGTACCTTGCTGAATATTCCTTCAACATTTTGATGATATCTTCATAAAAGCTTCCTTTTGCTACAGCTTTTTCTTCCTTTTTCTGAACCTCTCCTTCCAAAGATGTTAATATATTATATCCTTTTCTTTTCGACAATGCAAATATCGCTTCTTCTCTATTCAGTATGCATATTAAGATTGCTGGCTGTTTAAATGAAGCAGCTTCATCCAGTTTGTCCAGCTGAAATTTAAGCCATTTCTCTTTTTTTATTTCTGCTATTGTATTCTCTTTAAAATTAAATGTGTGGTGGCTTCCTTTTGGAACTTCTTCCAGCCCTTCCCTAACAACGCCTGAGACTCTCAATATATCTTCTTTAAACTCAACTTTTTCCACCTCAATAGAGATAAAAATATTCTTTTTCGTAGTTTCTGTTCTTCTCTGTTCTTTCTCACCTATCTTGATCTTTCTTACAGTCTTTCCGCTGATAACATCACCTTCTTCGATTATATGGCTTAAATACCACAGATCATCAAGATTGTCAATTTTAACCTTTATTTCGCTTTTTTTCAGGTTTTTTCTTATTATCTTCATTATATACGAAATTTAGAAAAACATTTATATATACTTTATCATTTTAGTATAAACAACTGATATTTAAAAAGTGTTCATCTAAGAGGTGTAAACTATGTTTTCAAAATTGAAGAAAAAAGCGCAGGGAAATAATGCTTCAGCAGCTGCTGTCTTGATAGCGCTGATTGGTCTGTTTATTATATTATATATATTATTGATTCCTCCTGAAGAAAGAGAAAAGATATTGGGAGAGGATGAATTAGAAGAAGCTAAAGAAAAAGGAAAAGAGATTGATATACTGCTTTCTGAATCTCCTGGAAGACTCTTTCCTGCAGAAAAAAGAGAATTTGAAAAATCATTTCCAGCTGTAAGTATATATGTTGGAGAAGAAGGTATGGAACTCAAAAAACTGAATTCTTTATACACCAGCAGATCATTGTTCAGAAACAACCAAAATAATATAACATTTGAGATAACAGACATGGATAGTATAAAAGATGCGTTGTTGAATTTTTATATAGAAGAAGGCCAAGGAAGGCTTATGATAAGATTAAATGGAAATGAAATATTTGACAAAGAACAAGAAACAGGTAATATAAATCCCATTAACCTTAATGAGCACCTTATCCAGGGAGATAATTTAGTTGAATTTGAGGTTTCCTCTCCTGGTGCTGCATTTTGGAGAACAAATGAATATTCTTTGGAAGACATACTTGTTACTGCAGATATCCTCAGAAAAGAGACCCAGGAAAGTGCTTTGGCTTTTGTAGCTAGTGAAGAAGAGATAAACAATATGGAAAAAGTAAAATTAAGGTTTACTCCTGACTGCACCCAGGGTGAAGCAGGAACACTCACAGTCCAAGTAAACAATTATGAACTTTACTCTGCAGTTGCTGATTGTAATGTACCTATAAGGCCGCTAGAGTTCATTCCTGAAAGGTTGGTTGCAGGAGAAAACATATTAAAATTCTTTACAAACAAAGGAAGATATCTTATTGATAATATAATGTTAAACTCAGAATTAAAAGAGGCAGTTGCTCCTGTCTATTATTTTGAAATAGAAAGAGACGATTTTGAAGAGATTGAAGAAAATGGAACAGAAGCGGTATTGTATATCGAGTTTGTTGATGATGTTAGTGAAAAAGTTGCAGATATCACTATTAATAACCGCCTGATAAGGCTTGACCAGACCGAAGTAGAATTCAACCAGACTATAAGTAAATGGGTTGACCTGGGCAACAATGCATTTAAGATAGAACCCGAAGAAGTGCTTGACATAGTTGAATTAAAGGTTTCATTGGAAACTTAAATTAAATTTAAATAAAAAAAAGAGGTGAACAAAAGAGTTCTTTTAATTAAATTAAAATGGCTGAAGATGATAAAAAAGAGGTAGAAGAAGAACTTACTGAAAAAGGATTAAAAGAAAAATTAGCTAAAGTATTCCCTACTTTTACAAAAGGGGGAAAAGGTGCTTGGAAAGGAATAAAAAAAGGAACTAAAGCAGTAAGACACCCAGTAGAAACAGGAAAAAAAGGATTGTCTGCTACAGGGCGTGCGGCCACTTATGATGTTAAACCAGGATTAAAAAAAGGCGCAAAACTTGCTGGAAAAGGTTTAAAATTGGCTGGCACAGGAGCATTATCTGCAGGAGGTGCTGCCTTTGGCACATTAAAAAAGGGAAAACGAAAAACAAGCAGTAAACCAACTGGCGGAGCAGGAATGTGGTTTATTCTGGCTATTGTTTTATACTTGTTAGATTTATTTTTAACAAGATTTAATGGGATAGATGTTGGATTATTTTTGTCAAGATTCGTGCAGCTCAGCCCTGAAAACATGGCAAGACTTTTTTTAAATGGGGTTGTACTGGTATTGGCGATAGCATATCTTGTATTGAAAAAACCCAACAAAAAAGAATTCTTGTCTTTCTTCCTTTTGCTTGAAGTAGGAAGTCTGATAATAACATTAGGTGGAGTTGATTCAGGAAGTATAATTCACCTCCTATTTGCCATATCTTTTTATGTTTTTTATTTGTACCCTGTTTCAGGAGACAAGACAACTGCAAATTTTATAGCTTCCATTCTTTTGTTTATAGATTTTTTTGGATTTGGAATTCTGGCAAATTATGTAAATAATCCCATCATCTCCAACAGGCTGATAATTCCCATCTGGATATATGCGATAATAATAACCACAAAAGAAAAGCCCACATGGATGAATGTGATGACTTTTTTTATTATTATAATAAATGTCTTTGCATTCTGGAACGGAGCAGTGCAGCTTGGAAGGATTGAAGCAGGCCTTGAACCTGAACAGGTAGAAGAAGCCAAAGGATTTATTGCCGGATCCTTAAAAAATATTGGTGATACCTGGGGGTCTTTGATGGATCCTGTTTATTGTTCCCGCCAGGAAAATTACGATGAATGTCTAAATCAAAGAAATGCAGAAAGAGTATGCTCGGAATATGAAGCAGAAACAGAAGAACGCGAAGAGTGTATAAATAAAGCGCTTGGAAAAGGGGTGGAAGTGGAGATAAAAGAAGAATATACTGCCACCAATATTAGATTTGAAGAACTTACAGATGCTGCATGGTATAGTGATATTCCATCAAACAGTAGAGAAGGGATACCTATGAATGTTATCTTAGAATCCCCCATAAATAATCCAGTAAATATTAAACTATCTTGTTTGTTTAAAACCTCTGATGAGAATAAAATTCCTGGAATAATAAATCCTTCCAGAGCTAGAGAGATCACAGTAAAAGGAAAGGACAAGGATCTGGTATATTGTGCTCCTGACCTTCCTTATCCTGAACAGAGAAGTGTTACTGCTGTATTTGAGGTAACAGCTGAAGACATCACAACCACAGCAGTATTGGAGAGAATATTTGTAGGAGAAAATATATGGATGGACAGCAGAGAAAAACAAGAAGTTCAGCAGGCAACTGATTCTTCACCAAGGGAAAGCAAAGCATCTATAACTGGGGATGAATTTGCAGTTTATACTTTCAGGATAGGGGCAGATAAGCTTATCTATGATAAAGCTACATTGACTTTTACTGGAAAATATGAAGACCTCAAAAAGGAGAAAGGAGGCGAGCTTTTATCTATAAAAAAAGTTCTTATAGACTTAAGAGAATATGGAATAATTCCTTCAGGCAACTGTGAAAAAGAAGGATACATAATAACCCAAGATAATAATATAATATGGGAGGGAACAGACAAACCTCCTCGCTTAACTTGTGATTTGATTGTTCCTGAAGAATTGAAGAATATTAAGGATTTTGAAGATTATCCAATAGAGTTTAAGTCAGAAATGACTTATACCTATAAATACACCAAGCAAAAAAAGATAGACCTGGTAAGTCCAGGCATAGCCTAAAACAATGAAAAAAATATTGATTTTATTAGTTATTGGATTCCTCATCTTGGTTACTGGATGCGGAAGAACTACACCTAACTTAGAGCCGGAATTGATTGAATATCACAAAGGAACCCAGGGTCTTGAGATGAATTTTGTTAGAAATCTCCCTCCTGATGAGATTTCAGAGGGAAGTGAATTTATAATAGGTTTGGAATTAAGAAATAAAGGAGCTTATGATATTGAAAATGGAGAAATTTCAGTCTCTGGGTATGATCAAAGCAAGATTCAGATAAATGAGCATGGAAAATATTTTAATATAGAAGGCAAAAAGCCCGGATTTCCTGAAGGAGGATATGAAATAATAAATTTCCGAGGGAAAAATATAGATTTTCCCAAGATAAAAGAAACAGATCCAGCTAGGTTCAAGATAATAACAAGATATGATTATCAGACAGAAGCAGGAGCAGAAGTATGCATAAATCCAGATATATACAGCCATGTAAAAACTAAAGAAAAGATTTGTGAACCAAAAGAGATTATTTTATCTGATGGTCAGGGAGCTCCTGTTGCAGTAACAAAGATACAACAGGAGGCTGTTCCTTTTGAAAACAGGATAAGGATAAAATTCAATATCTATATGGAAAATAAAGGAGAGGGTGATATTAAAGACAACATCACACTAGATGAGGTAAGACTTGCTAATGTACCGATAACATGCACAAAAAACAATATTGAATTAGAAGAAGATGAAAAGATAGAATGCTATACAGAAATACTGGCAGGAGCTGGAGCATATTTGACTTCTCTTTCGATTAAATTAGATTATGGATACATATCAAGGATTGGAAAGATAGTTCAGATAAGAAAACAATAAAATTTTCCGAAAAACTTAAATAAATAATAAACGCAGTTAAACAAGATGAAAAAAATACATTTAATTTTGTTTGTATTAGCTCTTTTGGTTATTTGTGGGTGTAGAAGACAGACAGGTACTGATGCTGAACAAGAATTCTCGAAAGATATCTATAAAGGGACAAAGGGTCTTGAGATGAGATTTATCAAGGATATGCCAATGAGCAAAATTTATGATACTTCTGATCTGACTGTTCTTCTGGAACTGGAAAATAAAGGAACTTATGATCTTTCTGGAACTAACTGTAGGTTATATCTTTCAGGATTTGATGATAAGATAATAAGAGGACTGGACAAGACTAAGATATGTTCTTCCTTTCTAGAAGGCAAAAGTCCCTTAAATCCTGAAGGAGGATATTCCACTCAGCAGTTTTCTACAGACATAATAGATCTTCCAGACTATCTTGATTCACTAAATCAAAGACTTTTGTTAACTGCATGTTATGAATACCAAACAAAGGCGTCCCCTGTTGTATGTATTGATCCTAACCTTTATGAAATAGGTCCTATCGAAAGAGGATGTACAGTAAAGGATGTATCTACGGCAGGAGGCCAGGGAGCACCTGTTGCTGTATCAGGAGTTAATGTTGAGATGGTAGGGAAAGATAAGGTGGCCTTTGATATCAAGATATCTAATGTGGGAGGAGGAACAGTTATAGGTCCAGGAGCGAGTGTATTCACTGACTGCCCTTACCAAGTAGATCCAAAAGACTATAATATAGTTAGATATGGAGTTGACATGTCAGGAGGAACAAAAATAAGATGCACTCCTGAAATTGAAGGAAGTGAAAAAACTAGATTTGTGAACAACAAAGGAACAATATATTGTACTTTTGATATATCAGGGGACTCAGCCTACACAACCCCTTTAAGAATAACCCTTTATTATAATTATATGGATTCAATTTCAAAAGATATTGAAATAATAAAAACACCAGGATGATTAAAATTAAAAAGGAGGTTTAAAAATGAGTAAAAAAATATTAGCTATGTTTATTATCATCTTTACAGCATTATCCATAACTGGCTGTGAAGATGGAGAAGAAGATACTGCCGGACCTTCCCCTTATATGGGTGGAACTAAAGGAGTTACAGCAGAATTTGAACCGATGGGTATAGAAGATAGTGGCCTTTATTCCCTTTATGAAGATGAAGAGTTTCCTATCCAAGTGCTCCTTAAAAATAAAGGGGAACATGACATTGAAGCAGGGGATGCTACAGTAAAGATATATGGTATTCTTTTAGAAGATTTCTCTGGAATAGAATCTGGAACTAAGACAAACAGCCAGGAAATAGAAAAAATTTCAGAATTCAATGAAGAAGGAGGGGAAGAAATTATTGATTTTGGCCAGAATGTAAAATATACACAGGAAATTCCTGGAACATTTTATGATTTGAATGTATTTGCAAGCTATACTTACAGCTATAAGACATATGCATCAGTTCCCAATGTATGTTTTAAGGAAAACTTGAGAGATGAAAGAGTATGCACTGTAGAGGAATCAAAAGAAATTTTCTGCTCCGGAGCCCCGATCCAGGTAAGCTCAGCAGAAGAAAAACCTGCAGGGTCTGGAATAATAGAGCTTGACTTTAAGATTGAGAATTTGGGTGGAGGAAGATCTACAATACCTGGACAAGAATTCTCACCCCAATATGACCAAGTAGCATTCACTATTGAACCAGAAACCGAAAGGAATAAGTGGCTATGCCGGGCAGGCGCAAGAGAAAATGAAGCAAGATTGATAGATGATAAATCTACTATAAGGTGCAAGCTAAGGGAGCCACTGGAAGAAGGAGCATTATATACAAAAGCAATTGGACTTACTCTAAGCTATGACTATAGAGATATAATCCAGCAAAAAATTAGGATAGAAAAAGAAATTTAATTTCTTTTTTTATGTTTTTTTTCTTTTGTTTTTTATTTATTTTTATCTTTTCAGACCAGCCAATCCAACCTGGCTTAACAAAGCCTCTAATTGGATATATTCATCGCTTCCCTCTGTCATCCTAAATTCTATCTCTCCGCATTTATCTACCAGATCCATCTTTTTTCTCCCGTCTATCTCTAACTTCCATATTTCTTTCTGTATCTGCTTTACAACATCTAATCCGCTTAATCCATAATTAAGCATCACATCAAGCATCTTTTTCCTTGCTTCAATAAACTTGTTCTCCAAAGCCATTTCCAAAAACTCCTTGACTTCCTTGGGCTTTGCCACTGAAGCCAAAGAAAAAACTACCTCTTCAGTTATATTGTCGGAGATAGAGGCGCAGCTCTGTAGTATATTCTCTACTCTCCTGCAGTCCCCATCGCTGATAACATACAAAGCTTCCTTTGCTTTGTCACTGATCTTTAGGTTTTCCTCTGCAGCAATCTTTTCTATTATCTCAAAAACATCTTTTTTGGGCAAAAGCTTAAACCTGAAAACTGCACATCTTGATTGTATCGGATCGATAATCTTAGAAGAATAGTTGCAGCTTAAGATAAACCTTGTTGTTCTTGTAAAATTCTCCATAGTCCTTCTTAATGCCTGCTGAGCCTCTTTGGTCAAAGCATCACATTCATCTAGATAAATTATCTTAAACGGAACATCTCCGATTGCTCTTGTCCTTGCAAAATCCTTGACCTTGTGTCTGATGATATCTATCCCTCTTTCGTCAGAAGCGTTTAACTCTAAAAAATTCTGTCTCCAGCTTTCTCCAAAAAGCTGTTTTGCGATCACCAATGCCAAAGTTGTTTTTCCGATCCCTGCAGGCCCTGCAAACATAAGATGAGGCATATTCTTCTTCTCAACAAAAGAACTGACTCTATTGACTATCTCATCCTGGCCCTTAACCTCTTTAAAAGTCTCAGGCCTGTACTTTTCAGTCCATATTGCTGTATTATTCATAACTTTTTCCATCTTGCCCCCAATATAAAAAAACTATAATGAAAAACTATATTGATGCTAATTAATAACTAGAAAAAGATTTGTAATTAAAAAAGTTTTGTTTTTAGATTATATCTTCTTCAGAAACAACCATAAAATCTCCTGTAGCGATTACTGCAGAGAAGGGGATCAATATATTTCCTTCTTTATCCTTTTCCAGCTCCAATTTCTCAGTATATGGGGTCGGACTAGATAAGACCAGATGTATTAATTCGCCGCTTCTAGTTTCAAATATTACATCTCCAACTTCTCCAAATCTCTTCCCTGTTTTGCTTACAACGGTTTTTCCCATCAAATCTTTTGAATATTTTTTTTCGTCTTTAGTCATTTTACAAAACCCCTTGTTATTTTTATCATTAAAAGATGATATTTTATGGAGTAGTGCAATTGATATTTAAAGTTTTTTATTTTGAAGAAGATTTTAGAAAGATTTAAATAGCTTAAAAAAGAAATTTAGATAAAAAGAGGTGCTAATTATAACATGCCATCCCGTGATATGTCTAAAATAGCTTCAAGGCCTGGTTTAGATGTTAAAAAAGTAAGCTGGCTTGAGCTTTTCTTTGATCTGCTTTTTGCGCTTGCTTTAGCAATGTCTGCAAAAGGGTTGGAACATGTTCACAACAGTGAAATGAGCCCCTGGATGGCTTTTACACAATTCATACTAATCTTTGTATTTCTTATTATTTTTTGGTATAGACATATGGCTCTTGTTAACAGATTCAAAAGATCTTCATTTTTATCTGAGATTATCACATTATTTATAGGATTTTTAGTTATCGTATTTACTCAGTTTATAAGGATATGGAAGGTTAACCCTGTAGTGGGAAGCTACCTTGCCACAATAACAATTTTTCTTATAGCATTGTCAACAGCATTTCTTTATTTCTTTTTCTCTTTTAGAATTACAGGCGGAGGAGAAAACGAAAAAAAATGGGCCAGAGCTTCTGCTAAAAATATGCTTTGGGAGTCAATAGGTTATTTTAGCGCATTGATCGCTACTCCGGCAATAAGACCTTTTTGGTTTATTATCGTGTTTATATATTTTAACAGGTACCCTTTCATTACATGGATAAACCCTAAAGCAAAACCTAATATCCCTCCTGAACTGCAAAACGTACCCCAAGAAAATATTCCTCATAAATCTGAAAGAATAGGGCTTTTTTCTTTGTTAGTTTATGGTCTTCTTATGGTGCTGGCTGCCACACCCCTTATGGAGATAGACTTATCTTCATCAGAAGGCATCCTAATCCCTATATTGATGTTTGGAAAACTTCTTTTCTTTATATCTGTAGTTTGGTATATCCATTACAGATTATTTGAATTGGCCCAGCCTAAAGGGCACCAGTTTACTGCAATGAATTTCATAATTTTAGCCTTACTTGTAGCTGCCACTCAATTTATCAGGATTCTGCTTGTAGATCCTTCAATATTTGTTTCTGTTGTCTTTGCTGTAACTACCGGATTATTGTTAAGTGTTATGGGAACTATCTATTGGAATATAAAAAGAATGGCAGGAAATCCTCCTTCAGATCCATTGATGATGGCATTCAGAAGATGGGCTTATTTCTTATATATTGCTGCAACCGCATTCTTTGTATCTGTTGTTTTCTTTAAACAGCAGTACATAATGCAGTTAATATGGGAGGGTATATTAGTAATCGCCTTCCTGGGATTGCTTCTTGACAGAGGACTAAATGCCAATTATTATATGGGTTCCAGATTAAAAGTAAAAAGAAAGATTCTCGACCATCCTACTGTATCCGGACTATCGTTCATATTTATAGGGATACTCATCTTTTTTATCCTGACCATTCTGCTTGGAAAACCCCTCGCAAGCTGGTGGATTTTTGTCTGGATTGCTCCAACAGTTATCGGTTTCTTTATGCTGCTGAACCATTGGCTTTTCAAAAGGATAAAACCTAATTAAGATGTTAGATATTTTTTATCTGGATAATAGAAGAAAATTAAAAAAAGGCAAAGTTGAAGACTTAGCTAAATTAAAGAATAAAAGGATATGGATTGATGTTACAAAAATAACAAAAAAAGAAGCAGATTTGCTTGGAAAATTATATGATTTTCATCCAGTAACTGAAGAAGATATGTTTCAGTCCCATGGCAGGATAAAAGTTGAGCAATTTCCCCATTATCTTTTCTGCACTTTTTATGGAATAAGAAAATCAAGCAAACATAAGATAGAGCTTCTTCCTTTGGAATTTATCCTTGGAAAAAATTTTATCGTCAGTACCCACAAATATAAGATAGAAAGCTATGAAAAGATAAAACAAAGAGAAAGCCTGATTGAATATTTACTGAAAAGGGGGGTTGATATTGTTTTCCACAGGCTCTTGGATGAAGAGATTGATAATTTTTTCCCAGTATTGGAGGAACTGGATGATCAAATTGAAAAACTTGATGAAAAAATCACTGAAAGAGTTGAATCTAAATTATTGTCAAAGATAGTCAAACTAAAGAAAAAGATAGTTGAGATTAAAAAGATCACATTCCCCCAAAGGGAAAAGATATCCTTTCTCATAAGAAGAAAATATAAGTTCCTTCCTGAAAAATCTCAGCCTTATTTTAGGGATATATATGACCACGCAATCTGGGTGTCAGATGTTGTAGAAAACCACAGGGAAGCTATTGGGGATACATTTGACACATATATGACTGCTGTTTCTAATAATATGAATGAAGTCATGAAAGTTTTATCTATAATTGCCACCATTGCTCTTCCCTTGACTGTTGTATCTGGAATATATGGGACAAACTTTATCAATCTTCCAGGATCTGAATCCCAAAACGGGTTCTGGATTATGATGCTTATGATGGGTTTTATTGGTATAGCTATGATAATATTCTTCAAAGAAAGAAAATGGTTCTAATTTTTTTGTTTTTCTTTTGCTCTTCTATCTAATAATCCTTTGAGAAAATTCTCATCAAAGCACTTATTTTTCAGTCCGCATTTACGGCATTTATTTTGGTTGTCTGCTCTTTCTGGGATCTTGCTTCCTTCTAATAACTTCCTGACCTTGTCCTTTAGTTCTTTTACCTCTTCTTTTAAAAAAGGATTGACCACTACCTGCCTTCTCTCATCAGAATCAAGATAATGAACAAATGCCTCTTTTATCTCTTTCCCGTATTTTTCCTCCATCATCAAAGCATAAGCCCCTATCTGCACCCTATGTCCTGGCCAAACACCTTCTTTAGGCATACTCCCTGTCTTTAATTCTACAGGTACATAGCCTTCAGGATAAATCTCTATCTTGTCTACAATGCCTTTCAATTCCAGCTCATCAGATGCTATCTTCTTTTCAGACTCTACCTTCGGAATCAACTTATCCCATAATTCAAGCCCGTATAAATTAGATTTTACAATAAATTTGTATATGTTTAAAGCTCTTATCTCACTTTCTCTTTTAAAAAAAGGCCATATCTCATGATATGCATCTATCAATGGAAGTTTTATCTTTCTTAATCTATATTTATTCTTAGTTATTGATTGTCTAAGCAAAGTTGAATATATTTTTGCATATTTGTTATAGATATCCTCAAATCCTTCCCCTTCTTTGATGCTGGTAACAATCTTTTCTTCAACTTGATTTGCCCCGTCATATGTCTCGTGTCTTATGCTGCCCTTTACCAAAGCTGCCTTCTCAGGCTCAAAAAGCCCTAAAACCCTCTCTAAAAACAGCTTTCTTGCACAATAAAGATAAGAACTCAGCATTGTCACAGATATTCGTCTCTTTCTAGCCATATTAAATAACTAAAAGATTTCATTTATATAGCTTATGGGTGAATGTCCAGTGACCAGTGGTTCAGATAATACTTACAATGGATCAATCGTCAATCTTAAAGAAACCTTTTTATACTATTTACCTAAATAAATACTTTAATGGATATTAAGGAAAAGCTAAACCTGATAAAGAGAAATACACAAGAGATAGTTAAAGAAGAGGAGCTAAAAAAACTTCTTAAAACAAAAAAACATCCTTCGATGTATCTGGGAGTTTCTATAACTGGAAAACCACACATCGGCTATTTTATGTGGGTTTTGAAGCTTGCTGATTTTCTTAAGGCTGGATTCAAAGTAAAGCTTTTGCTTGCAGATATTCATGGAGCACTAGATAATACACCTTGGGATCTGCTTGAAAACAGATTCAAATATTATTCGATTGTAATCCCTGCTATGTTCAAGTCAATAGGGGCCGACATAAAGAATTTTGAGATTGTAAAGGGCTCGGATTTTCAGCTGGGAAAGAAATATACAATGGATGTATTAAAGATCGCCACTTACGCTTCTGTCCACGACTGTAAAAAAGCTTCTTCAGACGTAGTCAAACAGGCAGAATCTCCAAAGCTTTCTGGTCTGATGTATCCTATAATGCAGGCCCTGGATGAGGAATATCTCAAAGTAGATATCCAATATGGCGGAATAGACCAAAGAAAGATATTGATGTTTGCAAGAGAATACCTTCCAAAAATAGGCTACAGGCCCAGGATTGAGGTGATGACTCCTTTGATTCCGGGACTGACTGCTTCAGGAAAGATGTCTGCATCAGAAGAATCTTCAAAAATAGATTTGCTTGATTCAGAAAAAGATATCAAGCAAAAGATAAATTCGGCATACTGCCCTGAAGGAGAAACACAAGAAAATGGGGTTTTGGCTTTTGTAAAACATGTGATTTTCATGATTAAAGAAGATAAAAAAGAAAAATTCATTATAAATCGTCCGGAAAAATGGGGAGGAGATCTTTCTTATAAAAACTACAAAGATCTTGAAAAAGACTACAAAGAAAAAAAGTTGCATCCTATGGACCTTAAGCAGGCATTAGCAAAAGAGATAAATGAATTGGTAAATTCTGTAAGAAAAACCATGAAAAATAAAGAGTCTCTGATAAAAAAAGCATATCCAGAATGAATTCTGCAAGAATAAAAAACATTAGAAAAGCCTGTTCAATAACTGATAAAATATTTTCTTTAGTGATAAAAAGCTTGAAAAATAACAGTCTTAAGACAGAAAAACAGATAGATGGATTTATCAGAAACCAGATAAGAAAAAGGAAACTGAAGATTGCTTTTCCTCCAATTGTAGCTTCTGGAAAAAGATCTTCAGAAATCCACCCTAAACCTACAAAATATAATATTAAAAAAGGTTTTTTGGTTCTTGATTTTGGAGTAAGATTCAAAGGATATTGTTCAGATATGACCAGAACAATATATAAGGGGAAACCTTCTAAAAAAGAACAAGATATATACAAAAAACTTCTCTCTATACAAAAATCAGCATTAAAAAAAGCAAAGCCAGGTATTGAATGTTTTGAGATTGATTATTTTGTGAGAAAAAGATTAAAAAAATTTAGAGAATGTTTCCTTCACTCCCTTGGCCACGGCGTAGGCAAAAAAATACACCAAGCTCCAAATCTAAGCCCCAAAACATCTGAAATATTAAAAAAAGGAGATATAATAACAATAGAACCAGGAATATATATCAAAGATAAATATGGACTGAGGATCGAGGATACTGTATTGGTCCAAAATAATCCAGAACAATTGACAAAATCAACAAAAAAATTGATTACTATCAGATGATTTCTTCAATAAAATATCAAAAACCGCCAAAAGATAAAAAATCAATTAAAATAAAAGGAATAATATTTGATTATGGTGGCGTTCTTTCCCCTCCGGGATCGTTGCGCCCAATTTGTGAAAAATTTGCTCCAGAATATGGTGTAGATATAGAAAAAATGCATAAGATTTTAGTTAAAAACTGGCATAAAGCTAGAATTGCTAAAATAAGTGATGAAGAATTCTGGAAAAATTTGGCTTATTTCTTAGGGACAGATAAAGACAGTTTCAAAAAAGATTTTTTGAAATATCCTCAGTTTGATGAAAGATTTTTTGAATTGATAAATAATCTGAAAAATAGATATAGGATAGGATTGTTATCTAATCATATAAGAAGCTGGCTTGGTAAAGACATTAAGGAAAAAAATCTTAAAGATATATTTGATGTTATTGTCACTTCTTACGATGCAAAACTTGCAAAACCAGATATCAAAATATTTGAATTGATTGTAAAAAAGATGAAATTAAAGCCTGAAGAATGCATCTATATCGATGACCAGGAAAAAAATATGCACCCTTCTTCAAAGATGGGCATGTATAGTATTCTTTATACTGATTTCAACCAGCTTAAAAAAGAATTAAAAAATATAGGAATTAAAGTTTAAAATTGAATTTTCCTTCCTTCTGTATCAATTTTCCATCAAGAAACATTTTTCCTCCTCTTCTCAGGTCCTTTATCATATCCCAATGCACTGCAGACTTGTTTTTTCCTCCACCTTCAGGATAAGCCATCCCTAAAGCAAGATGTATTGTCCCGCCTATTTTTTCATCAAAAAGGATCTGTTTTATGAATTCTTTGATATTATAATTAAGTCCGATTCCGAATTCTCCCAGTTTGCTGCTTCCTTTGTCTGTTTTTATCATCTCTTTAAGGAATTTCTCCCCTTTCTCTGCTTTTGCTTCTACAACTTTTCCTTTGTGGAATCTTAAGAAAACTCCGCTTACCTCTCTTCCCCTGTATATTGCAGGATAAGTATATTTTATATATCCTTCAGTGGAGTTCTCAACCGGAGCAATAAATACTTCACCATCAGGCATGTTTCTGTGTCCATCGCATTTTATTCCCTGCCGCCCTTTTATGCTGAAGCTTATGTCTGTTTTTTCTCCTGTTATCCTTACTTCATTTGCCTTATCTAATTTTTTCTTAAGCTTATCCTGTTTCTTGCTTTGCTTTTTCCAGTCAACTAAACATGCATCATAAACAAAATCCTCCATCTCCTCTAAACTCATCTCAGCATCCTGGGCAAGACTGTGTGTTGGAAACTTGCAAATTATCCAGTTATTTTTCTTGATATATACATCACTGACTTTTTTTGTGACCTTGTTCCTAAGAGCAATTTTCTTCGGGTTTATTCTTGTCAGCTCTTTTGTATTATAATCTCCTCCAATATTTATCGAGCCTGCTGCTTTCTTTGCTTCATACATAGCTAGCTGTGGAAAATGTTTTAATTGTGCATCAGAAGCATTTTTATAATAAGCATAGCTAAAGCCGGGAACCCCTGCATGAACTATAGGATAAGCTCCTTTTCTTAATATCTCTTTATATACTTCCAAAGCCAGCTCCTTTGCTCCAACCCCAAAGTTTAGTTCTATCAGATCCCCTTTCTTGATCTTAACAGAATAGTCAACAATAATCTTCGCTAGTTTTTTTGCTCTTGGATCTGCCATAAATTTAACTAAACCTTTACCTATTTAAACTTTTTTATTTAAAAAATTTCTTTTGAGCACAGATGTTTGAGCACAGATATAAAGATCATAAAGAACAATAACCTTTATATACCATCCGAACCTGAATCAAAGTATGACTGCAAAAGACAAAGAGATGGAAAAAGTTATCTACTCTTATACTACAAGTTCTAATGAATTAGAAGAAGAAAATAAGATATTAAAAGAAACAATAAAAAAACTGAAGGAAGAGCTGGACAGCTTCAAAAAAACACCTTTGATGATCTGCACAGTTAAAGACATAATTGAAAAAAAAGCCATTATTCAGATTCCAAATGGAAACCAATTCTATGTTGAAAATACATCAAAAGAGAGATTAAAGCCAGGAGATTCTGTCTTAGTTGACCAAAAAAGCCTGGCGATCATTAAAAAAATACCGAAATCGAAAAAATTCTCTGTTGAATCATTTGTTATAATTGAAAAGCCTACAATAAACTGGAAAGATATTGGTGGGTTGAAAGACCAAACATTAGATATTAAGGAAGTAGTAGAGCTTCCTCTTCAAAAACCAGAGTTATTTAAGAAAGTGGGTATCAAACCACCAAAAGGCATACTTCTTCATGGGCCGCCTGGAACAGGTAAAACTTTACTGGCAAAAGCTGTGGCTGCTTCAACAGATTCTACATTCATCGAGATAGTGGCTTCTGAACTTGTCCAGAAATTCATAGGAGAAGGAGCAAAACTTGTCAAAGAAGTTTTCCAGCTGGCAAGAGAAAAAGCTCCTGCGGTTGTTTTCATCGATGAGATAGATGCTTTGGCGTCTAAACGGATAGAGGTAGGTACTTCAGGTGAAAGAGAGGTGCAGAGGACATTTATGCAGTTATTGGCTGAGATCGACGGCTTCAAACCTCTTGACAATGTAAAGATAATAGGAGCGACAAACCGCAAAGACATACTTGATCCTGCAGTGACCAGACCAGGAAGACTGGATAGATTGATCCATTGCGGTCTGCCTGATGAAAAATCCAGGAAAGAGATATTTAAGATACATTCAAAAGATATGACCTTAGAAAAAGGCCTTCCTTACAAAGATATAATCAAAAGGATGGAAAATTTCTCAGGAGCTGAGATAAAATCTGTATGTACAGAAGCAGGTTATTTTGCTATAAGAGAAAACAGAACCTCCATCAACAAACAAGATTTCTATAAAGCTATTGCAAAAGTAAGACAAGAAGAAGGGTCAGAAGAGCATAAAAGAATGTTTGGTTAGATTTATTCATATCGTTTTCTATATAAAAATTGAATTTGTGCAGTGCTACCCAGTTACTTCCGTTCATCATCCTTTCGTCAGTCGGTGTTCACATGGATCATTGCACTGTTGCACTTCCAAAGGTTTTCCTTTGATGATATTAAAATATATATCCTTATAAAACTTATGTAATCAAGAAATAACCTTAAAATCCACACATAATCTGTACTCTCTTGGCCCTACCTGCCCGCATTTTACCGTCCTTAATATCCTGCATTTCTTCTTGAATTTCCTACAGGATTCCTTTACTTTCTCCTTTGCAAGATTTATATCTTTCTCGTGTTCAAAATCATAGAAATGGATTCTTCCTTCTTCTTTTACTGCTTTCAATGCAACATCTAAAAAACCCTCTCCTTCCTTAGGTAGAGGCATCAAAACCCTATCAAACTTCTTCCTCAACCTTGGCACAACCATCCTTACATCACCATTGTACAGTTTAATCTTTCCATCTAATTTATTCAATTTTACGTTTTCTTCTGCATATTTATGTGCAGCAGGGTTTATCTCTACGCCATAAACCCTTTTTGCGTCTGTATTTTTGGCAATGACAAGGCAATAAGGTGAAACTCCTGAAAACATAACTAGCACTTCCTCATCTTTTTTTACCTGCTCCATTATTCTCTTTCTTTCTGTGCTTAACCTTACTGAAAAATAAACCTTTTCAATATCAAGCTTAATTTCGATATTGTTTTCTCTGTGCACAGTTTCTTTTCTGTCCTCTCCAGCCAAAATAAACATATTTTGGGTTCTATATACTCCTTTGTGTACCCCTGCTTTTTTCACGACTACATTTATATTCTTGTGCAGATCTAATAATGTCTTTGCAATGATTTTCTCTTTTTTTTCGAGTTCTATAGGAATTTCAATTATAGCTATATCTCCTACCATATCATAGCTTGTAACAACTAAAGAAAGCTCTTTTTTGTTTAATTTCTTTTTGAGTGCCTGCTTTAGACTGGTGGGCTTTTTCTTTTTCATATTATTATTAAATAAGCTCCTGCTATCATCAGTATAGATACAAAAAATCTAAAATATATATACTTTTCGTGGAAAAAATTCCCCCCTATAAAAACAATAAATAAGGTAGAAAGCATAACTATGGGGGAGACTAAAGAAACATAAGTGATGGATATGGCTTTAAGATATAAAAGATTCATGATCATTGAAAGCCCTCCTATCAATATCGGAAGATAACTCAGTTCTTTAAAACAGTTAATCGTATCCTTAAAACCATATCTCCACGAATGAGCTAGATTAAAATTAATCGCGATAAATATCCAGGTTAAAAAATAAAGAGTAAATATATCTACATAATTAGAAACAAGATATTTATTAAGCACTGACAAGGCCCCAAACAGCCCAATCGCAAAAAGAAAGAATTTGCTGTACTTATCTCTCATCAAGTGTTTTATTGGAGCTATAAAATCAGAAAAATGATGATCTGACTCCAGCAGATAAGCTGCCAGCACCAATACACCAATTCCGATTATCTTTCTTGTATTCAATATCTCTCCTAAAAATAAAAATGCCAAAACAGCGACTATTCCAGGCCTTAAATTACTAAGAGGGGCTATCAAGGAGACTGCCTCGTGTCTTAATGCTTTTGATGCAAACAATATCCCTATTGTGCTCAAAACTGAAGTTCCATATATCAAAAAGAAGACCCCAGGCTCTATGTTAAGATTGATAAAAGGGATCAAAAAAATACAAAAGAAAGCTATTGCCAATGTTCTTGTGCTTTCCAAGTTCATGGAATGCATCTTCAACAAAGCTCTTTTCCTGCTCAAAGAAAATGCTGTAGAAAATAATGCTGATCCTACTGCATAAACCCACCATTGAACCAAATCATCCACCTCTTTTTAAATTTTAATTGAAATACTATAATCAGAAATCTGCCAAAGATTTCTGTGATTTTTTTTGGTCTATCTTATCAAGCGCCTTCATTGTTTTCTCTACTCTCTCTTCTGCAAAATCATGTTTATCTATTAATAATTTATATATCTTCTCTTTGTTTATCCTTTCCCATTTTAAGTTATAATCTTTATTCACCGGCATCTTTTTGATGAGATAATATATCTCTTCCCAGTCAATATCAAAGTGTTCCTTCCATTTTGCTTCTTTGAATATCCTATCAAAATCATGGTCATTCTCTTTTACTAGCTTTAATGCTGTCTTAGGTCCTATACCCTTCACACCACCTATATTATAATCGGTCCCAACCAATATAGCGAGTACTATCAGCTGCTCTTGATCGATACCCAGCTCATTCAGATTTTTTGAGATTCCCACAACCTTTGGTTTTACTGTTGTATAACTGGCTCCCACTTTTCTTCTCCTGCTTATAGTAAGATTTTTCACCAGCCTTGGAATGCCGTACAACAGGCTGTCATAATCTTCACTTATTCCTGCATATAGGTTTTCTTTGTTTACAATATACGCCATCTGTGCCTCTCCTTCACTTGGCGCCTGTATTACTGGCAGACCTAAAGCACTGACCAGCTCTTTGCTTTCTTCAATCATCTCTCCTGTTAATTTTGAAGTCCTGGAAGCATATTTCTTCATCGCTTTAATATCTTTTTTCTCTGCTGCTTTTTCGTAACTTGCCTTTGCCCTTTTCTTTATCTCGCCCCTCCTTTGCCTTTCCTTCTGTTTTAATTCTGGAGGTTCTCCATCAAAAACAAAAGCGAGCTGCAGCCCATCTCTCATGAACCTTGTTGTTCTGCTGAAAAGCCCTATTAGGTGGGATGTTACGTTCCCGTTTGAATCTTTCAATAAACTGCCGTCTCTCTGTCTGATTGTACTCAAGAATTGGTAAAGAACATTAAAACTGTCCACTGCTAATTTTTTATCCTGGAGAGCTTTCCTGGATATCTCATCCATGATTAAAAGATTTTTAAGATTTGTTCCCATTTTTATATAAGTAAAATAACACCTATATCTTTTTGATGACTATGCTTCCTTTGAATTCTGAATTCATCAGTTTCTTTGCTTTTCTGTTCAACTTTCCTGTAGTTAAAAATATTATTGGAAGTTTCTTTGACTGTCCTTTTACTATCGCTGAACTTAGATCTGAATCGCTTACCCTCATCTTTTTCTTTGCCTTACAGTAATAATCCAGGTCCCCTATCACAGAAGGTATCTTCAACACCAAATCAATCTCTGATTTCTTTCTTATTATATTATACTCATTCAGATGTATTTTTTTATTGTCTAAATATTCAATTATTTGTTTTAAAAAAGGGTCATCAATCTTTTTTTGTTTGTCTTTCCCTTCCTTATCTTTGTTTTGGATCTCTTTTAATAAGCTTTGCCTTTCCTTTTTTATCTCTTCCTGTAATTTTTCTCTTTCTTCTTGTATCTTTTTTCTTTCTTCCTCTATCTTCTTCTTTTCCTGTTCTAATTTTTTCTTTTCTCTTTCTCTTTCTTCTTGTATCTTTTTTTTCTGCTCTGCCTTTTTCTTTTCCTCTTCTTTCTTTTTCTGGTCTTCGAGTGCTTTTCTTTCTTCTGATTTTTTTCTCTCTTCTTCTGCTCTTTTTTTCTCTTCTTCTATACTCTTTTTATTCTCTTCTGTTGATTTTTGATTTTCTTTTCTAATATCTTGTTGTTTGGGTTCCTCTGTTTTTTTCGCTGTTACTGGAGATGATTCCAGTTTTTGTTTGATCAAAGATTCTGCCTCTTGATTTGATATCAAAAACCATTTCCAAAACAATATTTTCTCATTCCCTTTGGTAACCTGCAGAGGAACTGCAAAATCTTTTATATTCCTCAAAGAAACTCTTTTTAGTTGGTCTAGCTTATCATCCCTTAAAACTTTATTTTTTTTTAGAAATTCTAATGTTTCTTGATCTTTTTCATTCAAGTTGGATGCAAAATCCTGCAGCTTTGATTTTTGGCCCTCAATATAATAAACAGGGCTTCCCCCTACTTTTGTATTTGAGACAAAAACCTTTTTCTTGTCCACTAAGTCAGATAAATGCGCAGAAGCTATCAAAATATTTGTTCCGATCTCTTTGGCCAATGTGGATGGAAGCAAAGGTCCTTTATGTCTGATCACATTTACTATTTCGTCTTGGGAAACCATCAATTCTAATAAGAAATCTGTTATTTATATATTTTTATATTAGGGTCTTATCCACTTTATCTCATAATAAGTAACGTCGCCTTCATCATCAACAACACCTATCATAAGTTTCTTTCTTGTAGAATGGGCAACCCTATTCTTTGCTGAAAACTCATGCCATGTTAAAGAAGTAGTCTCATGAACAGGATAAACAACCCATCTTGCATGATCTTCTCCAGGTTTTACACCCCTGTTATAGACCCTGAAATCTGCACCAAACTTCAAAGCGGTTTTGATTATATATCCTCTTTCTCTTATGTCCTTAAAGACAACATACCTTATCCAAAAATTCTTTTCTTTTCTTTTTGCTTTCCCCAAATAACTGTCAAAATCGAGTTTCTTCCCTCTTCCATCAACTATTTTCAGTCTTCCCTTCTCAAGCAGATAAAGTCCTTCTAAAAGAGAAAGTTGTAATTTTCCGCTTTCCAGCAGTTTTCCATATCTGCTCTGGTTGTATAATTCTTTTGCCTCTCCACTATCTTCTGTTACTATCCTTTCTCTGGAAAAAATAGCCTTGATCTTTTTTCTTCTCTTTGTAGACTTTTCTTTTTTCTTGGATTTCTTTGTTTTCTTGGCCATAAACTATCAAAAGACCATTCTCCTTAAAAAACTTACTATTAAGACATACTCTTAGATATCATAAAATTAATTTACTTGAACTTTAAAATCTTACAGAATTCCATCGTAGATCTCTATATTAAGGTCTATAGGGTCAGCTTCTATATTCCAAAAACCCATATAACCAACAGCTATTTGCTTCATATATTCATCAAAAGTTTTTGTGTTTTTATCAGGATAGCATTTTCTGCAGTATTCTATATTGGTCCCATACTTTACTTTATTTTTATCTCCTTTAATTGTGATTGTCACTGCAATTGACTCGAGATTTATATTGTGTTTTTTGCACTTTGTTGTTTTTTTCAAAAAAGCTTCTAATAGTGCCATATTGACATATAATGTGAATTAACTATAAAAAGTTGATGAATACTAACCTTTATATATATTAATTCTATTTTAAATATAATGAAAATTACATTTTTGGGGACATCGTGTGCAAAACCTACAAAAGAAAGAAACCATTCTTCTTTTTTTCTTAGCTACGGCTCTGAAGGAATATTATTTGACTGTGGAGAAGGCACCCAAAGACAGCTTACCATAGCAGGTATAAAGCCTTCAAAAATATCAAAAATTTTAATATCTCATTGGCATGGTGATCATGTTCTCGGACTTCCTGGATTAATCCAGACCCTTGGAATGTCAGAATACGACAAAACCTTAAAGATATATGGACCGAAAAACACAAAAAAATATTTTGAGCATATGATAAAATCAACTGTATTTGAAGAAAGGACAAAGGTTGAATATCATGAAGTAAAAGGGATATTTTATTCAAATGAAAGATATTTGTTGCAGGCTGAAAAGATTTCACATGCCATTCCCACAAACGGCTATAGGTTTGTTGAAAAAGACAAAAGAAAAATCGATCTAAAAGCAGTAAAAAAACTTGGAATTTCAGAAGGTCCTATTCTTGGAAAACTGCAGGATGGAAAAACCGTAACCCACCAAGGAAAAAAAATATTTCCAAAAGATGCCACATACTTGGTTAAAGGGAAGATAATCTGCTATCTTGCTGATTCGGTTCCTTCAAAAAATTCATTAAAACTTGCCCAAGATGCTGATATCTTGATATGTGAATCAACATACTCCAGCAAACTGGAAGACAAAGCTGAGGAATACAGGCATATGACTTCAAAACATGCTGGTATGATTGCAAACCAGGCAAACGCCAAAAAATTGGTCTTGACTCATTTTTCAACAAGATATAAAGACACACATGAGCTTGAAGAAGATGCAAGAAATGTTTTTGATGATGTAATTGCAGCAAAAGACTTTATGAGGATTAAAATTTGAGGATTTAAACTATAATTTATGCTTCCCAAAACTATATAAACAATTTCTTCTTTGTTTAGTATATGTCATATAAATCAAAAGGAATTAATGCAGAACGTGAGCTTATCCACCTTTTTTGGAAAAATGAATGGACAGCTGTAAGAGTGGCTGGTTCTGGTTCCCAAAAATATCCTTCTCCAGATATCCTTGCATCAAACAACTTAAGAAAACTCGCAATCGAAACAAAAATATCCAAAAGCAGCTATAGACATTTCTCTTCAAAAGAAATATCAGAATTAAAGGAATTTTCAGAAAGATTTGGTGCAGAATCTTGGATTGCTATAAAATTCAACAGAAAAGGATGGTTTTTTCTTAGTCTAGAGGATTTAAAAGAAACAGAGGCAAATTATTCAATCTCATTAGATATTGCAGAAAGAAAGGGTTTGGCTTTCTCTGACCTTATAGAAACCAGATAATTCTTTAAATTAAAAATAAAACTCTTTTTAATCTTTTTAATAATAAATAAACCTTTTTAAATACTTAAATAAAAAATAAAATGCTATTCGGCCCTTAAGAAGCATGTTAAGCGTCAAAAACAAGGTTTAACACACTTTAAAATATTATATCCTTTATTAAAAATACAAAGTTTTTTAAACCTTATTCACTGATAAGTATATACACTTTTAAATATTAATATGAGATTAACAAATAAATTAATAGAAAATGTAGTGACAAAAGTAGCAGGAGAAGATGTCCTTCCCTTGATCAAAGCTCTAAAAAACAAGAAAAATGTTTCTGAGTTTAAGCTTGCTGAAACCATTGATGAAGAAGTCAATACTACAAGAAACATGCTTTACAGGCTTTACGATGTCAATCTTGTTTCTTTTGTCAGAAAAAAAGACAAAAAAAAGGGATGGTATATCTATTACTGGACATTTGACAGGAAAAATGTTAAACACCTTATTCTGAACCTTAAGAAAAAAAGACTTGAAAAACTCCAGGACAGGCTAGAAAGAGAAAAATCAAACAAATTCTACACATGTAAATCAAAATGTATAAGGCTCGACTTTGATCAAGCTATGGATTTTGAGTTCAAATGTCCTGAATGTGGTGAATTAGCTGAACAAGAAGATAATTCTGAAGAGATCCAAAAGATCAAAACTGAGATAAAAGAGATAAAAGATGACCTGAAAAAAGCAAAAAGATAGCTTATTTAATCTAATCTGATTCTGAAAATCTAAAACATCCAAGGATATGCTTTTTTTACTTCTTCTACAAATATTTCAGGCTTATATACTCCCAACTCAGATATAACACCAGTTATCAGATCAGAACTTACCTTCTCAAAAGCAAGATTGCTTATATTTACTCCTTCTGGTGGTGCTGCCCATATTTCTTTACTGCTTCTCCTCTCTATCTCTTCTTCATATCCAAAAACAGATTTAGGATCAAATTTCCAGGAATCACTGCATACATATACAGGAACATCATACTTATCTGCAATCTCAGCAAACATTTCGCTTCCTATCTTGTTTATAACTTTTCCTTCTGAAGAGATTGCATCTGCTCCAATGAGCATAATATCTGCTTCTTTTAGTGCAATCCTTCCTCCACTGTCAACAAAATGAACAACTGGAATATCTACTCTGGATAATGCTTTCGCAGTCAGCCTTCCCTGAAACAAAGGCCTTGTTTCTGTATTATAAACTTCAAATTTTTTTTTATCTTTTTTCTTTGCTTCTTTCAGGATATTCACGACCGTAGAGCTGTGGCAGTGTGTGAAAACAACACTTTCTTTTGATATTTTTTTTGCTCCTATCTTTGATATGTTTTTTTCGCTTTCTTCAAAATGTTTTTTGATATATTTGGATCTTTTATTTAATTCAGATAGTATATCTTCATGCTTGTCTAATTCATAAAATAAAAAACTCAGAACATTTCTCATTGCAGGCTCTGTTGGCCTTGATCCTATTAATACTTTTCTCGATTTTTCAAGCTCCATCAATAAAATTTTCCTTGAAAATCTTTTGGAATCTTCTGCAACACTGATTATTCCTTGAGCAGCTGCTTTTGCAACACTTTGGGCCCCCTGAATCTTTATCTCTTTTATATCTCTGACTATAGATTTAAAATTTTTCATGATAAATTAAAAAGCCTTATTTTATTTTTTTCCTTTTAGACTTCTTAGTCATCTTTTCTATCTTTACTTCTTCCTTGAGGACCTTTTTGGTTAACTTTGCTATATTTTCATCCAATTTTGCTATTCTTCTTTCTAATAATACAAGAACTCTCAGAGAATAAACAATAGCTGCAAGTGTTCCGATAATAACTGCTAAAGTAAGTTCAGCTAATCCCAATGCCATTTAATTCACCTCTTTTAAAAATATAATAATAAAAAATAGGTTATAGGTATATAAAAGTTTTGGAAATGGTCTTGTCTAAAATAATCCTAAATGATTTATTTAAGATGCCTTTACAAACTTGTCAGCTGGTTTCATATTGCCCCAGCATTGGTTAAAGAAATTTTCAAGGGTTGAAGCAAACAACTTCGTATTTGCCCAGATGGCTGCATCATAAGTTGGGTGTACGTCTTTGTCATCTAATAACATAAATGCCACTTGTTTTCCATCTATAACACAAAATCTTGAATTGACATCACTGTGTTTTATTTCTGCATATTTAGATAGTTCATCTATTATTTTTTTATCTGCTTTTTTCAAAGGGGCAGCGATCCTTACATTAACACCTTTTTTCTTTGCTTTCTCAAGAACGTTTTTTAGATTATCTAATTTTCTTTTGAGGCCATCCATTGTAGTCATTATAGAAACAGATTCTTTTGCGTCATTAATCATTGATCCAAGATGATTGTAAAGGTTATTCCTCCCTTTTACACACCCACTTAAATCAGTAGGGTCTATCATATCAACGCCTTCTTGGTGTAAGGACTGAAGCTTATTTAATACGTCACTTTCTTCAATAGAATCGATAACGCCTATCTGTTTGTTTGCTTCATTTTCTATCTGTTTTTTTACTCTTTCTAAAACATCAGTCGGAGGAACAGCCACATATTTTATTGGTTTTCCTACCTTCATAATAATAAAGCCTTTTTTCTCAAGACTTTCGAGAACATCATAACTTCTGCTTCTTGGAACTCCTGCAATATCACTTAATTCACCTGCAGTTGAAACACCTCTTGACAACAAAGCAGTCCATAATTTGCTTTCGTATGTATTTAATCCGAAATCTTTTAGTTTGTTTAAAAAATCTTTCTTAACTATCATTGTTTTTCCCTCACTATCCTTATTTTAATGTTAATTTTATATTATAATATACTTATACCTATCAATTTCTTTTTGGATATATGGATAATTAAGAGAATATTGTTTATAAAGGTAATGGTTTTTATTATTATATAGTGATAACTTTAAATGAAATGTATTCCAATCTCTTGATTTTTTCATTCTCCTACTCCTTCATTTCGTGTGGAAATGTCGTTTTTTTGTTTTGTTTGTTGTTTTCTTTTTTATTTTTTATTTATTATTTTTATTATTATATTATTATTTATTATATTATATTTATTTTCAATATAGAAAAAAATAAAAAGAAAGCCTCTAAATATTATAATAAAAAATATAAATTAAAAAATAATTATTATATTATATATATTAAACTACTGAAATAAATTTAAACCATCCAAAACAACAATATAAAACTCCAAATGAAATGAAGGAGTCAGGGGCACAAACAAAAAATTATTTATACTTCCATTTCATTTGGAAATAGAGGGTGTTTAGATGGATCAAAAAAATATAGATGTATTTTTCGAAGAATTCTTAGATAAAAAATCAATATTCACAAACAAAAAAGCACTTCAATCAAACTTTACACCAGAAACAACACCCCATAGAGATAAGCAGATACAAGAAATAGCAGATATCTTAGCACCAGCCTTAAAGTTAGACAAACCTTCTAATCTTTTCATTTATGGAAAAACAGGAACAGGAAAGACCCTTTCGATAAAATTTACATCCAACAAACTGATAAATGTAGCAACCAAAAGAAAAATACCTCTCAAAACAATATATCTAAACTGTAAGTTAAAAAAAATCGCAGACACTGAATATAGATTAGTTGCTCAGATTTCTAGAGAACTTGGACAGGAGATCCCATCAACAGGCCTACCAACAGAAGAAGTATATAAGATAGTATTCAATTTGATAGAAAAAGAAAATTCTTTGATTTTATTGATTTTGGATGAGATCGACCAGCTTGTAAGTAAAACAGGGGATGAAGTATTATATAACCTAACAAGAATAAATTCAGAGCTTCAAAAATCTCAAATATCAATAATTGGGGTATCCAATGACCTAATGTTCAGAGATAATTTAGATCCAAGGGTAAAATCTTCATTATCAGAAGAAGAGATAATCTTCCCCCCATATAATGCAATCCAGATACAGGATATCTTAAGACAGAGGGCAAAAAAAGCATTCCAAAAAAAATCAATGAAATCAGGAGTGATAGAAAAATGTGCCGCTTATGCAGCCAGAGAACATGGGGATGCAAGAAGGGCCCTGGAGCTCTTGCGGGTCGCAGGCGAACTGGCAGAAAGAAAAAACAAAGAAAAGATAGAATTAGATGATATTGATTTTGCAGAAGAAAAGATAGAAAAAGACAGAATTTTAGATATAATAAGAACCCAACCAAAACAACACCAGGCTATCCTTTACTCTATCCTTTCTATTTGCTCTAAAAAAGAAAAACAGATATTCACAGGAGAGGTATATGAAGTTTACAAAAAGATATGCTCCAAAACTAACATAAGGCCCCTAACCCAAAGAAGGGTCTCAGATGTTATCGCAGAGTTGGATATGTTAGGGATAATAAATGCAAAGGTAATATCAAAGGGAAGATATGGAAGAACAAGAGATATAACTTTATCTATATCAGAGTCATCCGAACAGACCATAAAAAATATTTTAGAGGAAGGATTAGATATATCTTAAGCAACCCTTAAGCTTAATCCTTTTGATCTTAAAATGGAAATTGAAAAACAAAAGAAGATTGTAAATTATTTTTTAAAGAAAGAAATATTCCTATCACAGGGATTTCTAGATTCGCTTACAGATGATTTTGAGCCTTCAGATTTTTATTCTTTACTTTTCAAGAAACTCAAATCAAGAAACTTTCTTATGTTAACTTCTGATGTAAAAAAGATGGTGGACCAGGATGCACCTCTTGACATGAATTGGGTTGATTTTGATAATGCAAGGGTGTCCTTTGAAAAAGGAAAAAATAAAGAGGTTTATTTTAAGTTTGTAGATTTTCTGCACTCTGAAGATGTAGATAACAAACCCGAGTCCCAAAATATAAAGATAATAAATTCATATGAGGAAGAAAGCAAGAAAAGAGACATCCAGGACTTTGTTTCTTATTTTAATGTGAGGTACAAGGCGCTTGAAAAAATACTAAGAAGCAGGCCTGATTTAAGGAATTTAACCTCAATAACAAGACTCAATAGCAAACAAGACAAAGACAATGTGTCGATAATAGGGATAGTGAAAGACAAAAAAACTACATCCAAAGGAGGGCTTATGCTTACTTTAGAGGACCCTACTGGATGCATCAAGGTATATGTAAACAACAACAAGCCAGAGCTTTTTAATCCAGCACAGGACATCGTTCTTGATGAGGTCATTGGGGTTGTAGGTGTAAATGGGGATAATATTGTTTTTGCCAACAATATCATCTGGCCGGAAGTCCCTTTAAGCAAGGAGCTGAGAAAAGCACCAGAAGAAGCCTATGCTGTATTTTTGTCAGACGTCCATGTAGGTTCAGACCATTTTTTAGGCAAGGAATTCAACCAGTTTTTAGACTGGATCAATGGCAATACTGGAAATCAAGAGCAGAAAAATATTGCGGAAAAGACAAAATATGTATTTATTGTGGGAGATCTAGTGGATGGCCATGGAATATACCCTGGACAGGAAGATGAACTTGTCATCAAAGACATAAAAAAACAATATGAAGAATGTGCCAGTCTTCTGAAAAAAATCCCTCAGCATATAAATCTAATAATATCTCCTGGAAATCACGATGCTATGCGCATTGCAGAGCCTCAGCCCACACTTTACAAAGATTTTGCAGGCTCAATCTGGGAGCTTCCTAACGTCACTATGGTCAGCAATCCATCAACAGTCAATATTCACTCTTCAGGGGATTTTCCTGGTTTTGATGTATTGTTATATCATGGATATTCCTTTGATTATTTTGTAGCCAATATCGATTCAATCAGGAACAAAGGAGGATACAATCGTGCTGACCTTATCATGCAGTTTTTACTCCAAAAAAGACACCTTGCTCCAAGCCATACATCCACCCTTTATATCCCAAACACATCAAAAGACCCCTTGGTAATTGAAACCCTTCCTGATATATTTATTACAGGCCATATTCATAAATCTACGATAAAAAATTACAGAAATATAACTCTTGTCTGCGGTTCATGCTGGCAGTCCAAGACACCTTTCCAGGAAAAAGTTGGCCATAATCCTGAGCCCGCACGTGTTCCAATATTAAATCTTCAGACAAGAAAATTTAAACTACTTAAATTCGGAAAATGAGCCCACAAACTTCAAAAGAGATGGAAGATTACTTCAAAAAGATAGATGAAAAACTGAAAAAAGGGCTTTCTCTGGCTTCCAAAGCAAGAAAGAAGGGATATGATCCAGAAGAAAAGATAGATATACCTGTTGCCAGGAATATGGCTGAGCGTGTAACCGGGCTTATCTCTGCAGTTGCACCTCAGATTATAGATTCAGGAGTATCAAAAAGGATACAGGACCTCGAAAAAAAATACAGTGTTCTGGACTGGAGAATATCACTCATAATCGCTGAAGAGATCGCAAATCAGAAATTCTGCAAGTTCGAAGACAAAAAAGAAGCAATGGAGGTGGGAATAAGGGTAGGATTCGCATACCATACTTTAGGTTCGGTCGCATCCCCTCTTGAAGGTTTCAGCAAGTTATCTATAGAAAAGACAAAAGAAGGAAAAGAATACTTTAAACTATATTTTTCTGGACCAATCAGGAGTGCAGGGGGCACCGGAGCTTCAGTTTCTGTTTTGATTGCAGATTATGTAAGAAAAAAGATGGGATATCACCCTTATGATCCAAACGAAAAGGAGACTAAAAGGTATGTCACTGAACTTTATGATTATCATGAAAAGATTACCAATCTTCAATATCTTCCCTCTCCAGAAGAGATAGAATTTTTAGCTAAACACATACCTGTTCAGATAGCTGGAGACCCTTCCGAAAAGATAGAGGTTTCCAATTATAAGGACCTTGAAAGAGTAGAGACAAACAGGATCAGAAATGGGGTCTGCCTTACTATGGGAGAGGGAATTGCCCAAAAAGCCCCTAAATTATGGAAACAGCTTTCAAAATGGGGTCACGAATTCAGTATGGAGCAGTGGGATTTTCTTGAAGAATTCGTAAGACTACAAAAAAAGATAAAATCAAAACAGACACCAGATAAAAAAGAGGAAAAAGAAACCAATGAAGTAAAGCCGGACCATACATTCATAAAAGACCTTGTTGCAGGAAGGCCTGTTTTGACGCACCCGCTTGCTCCTGGCGGATTTAGGTTAAGATTTGGAAGGTCAAGGACATCAGGGTATTCTGCTACATCTATCCACCCAGCTACCATGGCAGCCTTAAATGATTATATTGGCACTGGAACCCAGCTGAAGATAGAGAGGCCTGGAAAAGGCTGTACCGTCACAGTCTGCGACACGCTTGAAGGTCCTATAATAAAACTCAAAGACGGTTCAGTTGTGAAGATAGAGAATGAATCAGAACTAAAAGAATATTCAGATAATATTGAAGAGATCCTTTTCATGGGAGATATGCTCATAAACTATGGGGATTTCCTCAATCGTGCTCATTCTTTGATACCTCCTGGTTATTGTGAGGAATGGTGGATACAGGAGCTGGAAAAAGCCACGGTTGATAATTTTGGAAATCTTGACACCTACAAGCTTTCAGAGTTTACTGAAATACCTGAAGATATACTCAATAAGCTGACTAAGAACCCACTAAATACCATAATTTCTCCACAGCACGCCCTTAAACTTTCTCTAAAGTTGAACATCCCTCTTCATCCAAGATATACATACCACTGGAAGCTTATAAACAAGGAGCAGTTTTCTGAACTTGTAAGATCAATTAAAAAATCAGAGATAAAAAAAGAAAATAATACCACCAAGAAAATAATAATCCCGATAGAAGAGCATACTAAAAGGGCATTGGAACTGATAGGTCTGCCCCATATTGTTGTCAATAAAGAGTTTATAGTAATCAAAAAAGATCACGCCCCGGCTTTTATCGCCCAGTTAAATATTTCTAATATTACTTCAATAGACAAGAACCCCCTAGATATTATCAAAGATATATCCTCAGTTAAGATTAGGGACAAGTCAGGAGTATTCATAGGCGCAAGGATGGGGCGTCCTGAAAAGGCCAAGATGAGAAAACTTACCGGATCACCTCATGTTCTGTTCCCTGTTGGAAATGAAGGGGGAAGACTGCGTTCTTTCCAGGCTGCACTTGAAGAGGGAAAGATAAGGTCCAATTTCCCCCTATTCTTCTGCAAAAGATGCAGTAAAGAAACCATCTTTAGTGTATGCGAAACCTGTGGTAAAAGAACAGAAAAAAGATATTTCTGCAAGATCTGTGGATCAAAAGAAAAAGAGAAATGCAAAAAACATGGAGAAATACCACATCACAGGCTGCAGGATATTGACATAAAGTATTATTTCAAGCAGATGCTTAAAAAATTAAAGATTAAAGCATACCCTGATTTGATCAAAGGAGTAAGAGGGACATCAAACAAAGACCATGTGCCTGAACACCTGATAAAAGGGATATTAAGGGCAAAAAATGATATACACGTAAACAAAGACGGAACAACAAGGTATGATATGACTCAGCTTCCTCTGACCCATTTCAAGCCAAAAGAGATAGGAACTTCTGTAGAAAAGCTTAACGAGCTTGGATATATAAAAGACATTCATGGAAAACCCCTTAGGGAAAAAGACCAGATTCTAGAATTAAAGCCACAGGACATAGTTCTTCCTGCATGTCAGGAATCTCCAGATCAGGGAGCAGATGAAGTATTGTTCAGGGTTTCAAAATTCTGCGATGACCTTCTTAAAAATCTTTACAGCTTACCAGCTTACTATAATTTAAAATCTGAACAAGACCTTATCGGCCATCTTGTTCTTGCTTTAGCGCCACACACTTCTGCAGCAATAGTGGGGAGAATCATCGGTTTTTCAAATACCCAAGGTTTTTTTGCTCATCCCATGCTCCATGCTGCTACAAGAAGAGACTGCGACGGAGATGAAGCATCAGTAAACCTTCTGATGGATGCAGTAATCAATTTTTCCAGGCAGTACCTTCCTGCACACAGAGGAGCAACCCAAGACGCACCCCTTGTAATGACCTCAAGACTCATCCCTTCTGAAATAGATGATATGATATTTGACATGGATATCGCCTGGAGATACACTCTTGAGTTCTATAATGCATGCATTGCATATAAGGATCCATGGGACATTGAAATATCAAAACTTGGAGACCACCTTAACACACCAAAGCAATATGAAGGTCTTGGTTTTACACATGACACCTCAAACATAAATAAAGGGGTAAGATGTTCTGCATACAAGACTTTGCCTTCTATGGAGGATAAGTTAAAGGGGCAGATGAACATAGCAGAAAAACTAAGAGCTGTAGATACCTCTGATGTCGCAAGATTGGTCATAGAAAAACATTTCCTAAGAGACATCAAAGGAAATCTCAGGAAATTTTCAATGCAGCAGTTTCGTTGTGTAAAATGCAATACAAAATACAGGCGGCCCCCTTTGATAGGAAAATGCACTGAATGCGGAGGCAGGATAATCTTCACCATCTCAGAAGGCTCTGTAGTAAAATACCTCCAGCCAAGCATATCTCTTGCAAACAAATATAATATCCCTGATTATCTGAAGCAGACACTTACAATACTCCAAAGAAGGATTGAAAGTGTTTTTGGAAAAGAAAAAGAAAGGCAGGAAGGTCTTGGAAAGTGGTTTGGTTAGGACAGTCTTTAAATTAGACTTTCCATCAGGACACTTAGTTTTTCATGGGAATATTCCAAATCCAGATCATATTTCTAAAAAAAACAAAGAAACATATCTTATCAGAAAAAAGAACCATAAGCCAATTAAAATTAGATAACTGCTAAATTATTTTACTATTCCTCTCTCAAAATAACACCTTCTGCATGAGGAATCCCGTCAACTTTTATGATATTTTCTTCATCAACAACACCAGCTTTAACCCCCAACGCAACAGATTCTTTGCCGCATAGATTAACAATATGTACTGATTTCAAAAGATTTAATATCCTTTTCTCTTCCATTTCCTCTCCTTTGTAAAAATCAGAACTCATATCCAGCTGTTTTTCTCCTTCTGTAAAACGTTTCCCTATTAGTTCAGAATCACAGACTGCCAGAATTACTCTCCCTTCATTAGACTTATGTATTTTTACAATCATATTAGATCAAGCCTTGCTCTTGGCTCCGCAGGCAAGACATTTGATATAGGTTGTACCTTCCTCTTTCACCAGTTTGGTATCTGGCTTCTTGCATTCCGGACAGATTACAAACTTTTCAGCATATTTTTTGATCTTAGCATTAACTCTTGAAGCAGGAACCTTTGTTCCGATCATCAAAGCATTTTTTTTCAGCTCCCCCGGAGCAGCCAGTTCTTTCAAAACATATTTCAAAACATGTTCAGGCTTTCTGTGCAAAACAGCGGCAATCTGATGAAAATTATTTATTATAGTTCTATTTCCCTGTATATGCCCCCTTACTTTAGGGATCTCAAACCTCTGCACCTTTAGCAGAGATTCAGGCAGTTCTTTTCTTGCTTTGTCAAGTAATTTTTCATAATCCATACATTATACAAATTATAGACCCTATTTAAAGTTAATGATTATTTTAGATACATCTGTGGCATAACCCTGAGATCGCAGAGCAAGATAGATTTAACCACAACCTCAAATACAAATATTTATATATCTACAGCCCAATTTTTTATTATGGTCCTGGAATCTATTATTAATCCTCTGAAAGCAGAAAAAGCTCCATGGAACATGTTTTTGATAGGAGCATTATATGCTAGCATAGCTTTATTTCTTGGAAATTGGATATTCAGGGAATACGCAAGCCTCATCATGGTTTTTCTTACCACTATGGCATGTATCCCTTTGCTTTTCCAGACAATGAAAGATGAGGAGAAAAAAGATACTGTTGAAAATACCAAGGAAAACCTGGTAAAAAGGCACAGCAAAACAATTCTTTTCTTGATGTTCCTCTTTCTTGGAATCATGTCTGCTCTTATTCTATGGTATGTGCTTCTTCCGACAAACTTTGTCCAGAACTCATTCCGTTCCCAGACACTGACTATACAGGCGATAAACACAAGGATAACAGGAGATGTGCTTAATGTAAAAACACTTACAAACATCCTACTTAACAATATTAAGGTTATGATATTCTGCATTTTGTTCTCTTTTCTTTATGGAGCAGGCGCAATTTTTATACTTACATGGAATGCTTCTGTAATCGCAACAGCAACAGGAAATCTTATAAGAACAAATCTTATAACTCTTACTTCCAGCACAGGAATATCTAAATTAGCCTCCTACTTCCAGATAGTTTCTCTTGCTTTATTAAGATATTTGATACATGGCATACCTGAAATTTTGGCTTATTTCATTGGTGGGCTTGCAGGAGGGATAATCTCTGTTGCAGTTATCAAAGAAAAATTCGGCACAAAAAGATTCGAGAAGATAATACTTGACTCTTCAGATCTTATTCTGCTGGCAGTTTTGTTCCTTATCCTTGCAGCTTTGATAGAAGTTTATGTAACTCCAGCTTTATTCTAAAGAAAACCCAACATAAAAATGATTATTCCAGAACCTTAACTCTTCCAGGTTTTATTTCAAAAAGCTCTCCTTCACTTAACAAATCTTTTACTATCCTTTCATCATCAAATTTGTCAACTATTGCCTGTATATCTATCCCATCTCCTTTATCTTTTTCCCTGACAAAATCTATTATTTTATCTACATTGTTCATCTCTTTCTCTTCTTTAACAATATCTTCTTCAACTACTTCTTCTTTGCTCTCTGTTGGTGTTTCTTCAATATCTTCTGTTTTCTGCACCACTTCCTTTACATCATCATTTTTTTTCTCAAGCTCTAATTTCCTCACTTTGATCCATTTCTTGTTTTTTATCTTCTTGACAATCTCCAATAGCAGATATCTTTCACTTCCATATTCTCTTGGCCTTGCTATTGCCAGGACTATATCTCCGATATCTATATCTTTTAATTTATACATATCATCTTTGAAAACCCTGCCTGATATTTTTCCGCTTCCATCATCAAGCATTATGGATATATAATTGAGCCCATCTCCTTCCTCTTTTTCAAGCACAGCCCCGATAATATTTACCCTTGATACCTTCTCTCCATTTACCTCTATGAAATTAGGGTTCCATCCATCCTCTTTAATATAGCTTCCACTAAGAACATCATTTATCTTTATCTTCTTTGCTACCTGCCTTTTCTGTATTTCCTCTGCCATCTTTAGATCTTTTGTATAAATCCTCTCTTGGGCTCAAAAATATCTCCGCTTCTTTTCAGCTTTTCAATAGCATCATCTATATCTTCTATTCCTTTGTCTTCAGCCTCTTTTATCAGATCATCAAGAGGGATAGTTTTTCCGATCTTATTCTCAAGCTCATTTATGATCTCCTTGATTACCACTATCTTGTTTCTTTGTGATGCTGTTATACCTGTAGTAATTCTGTCAATATCAATCTTTCCTGTCTCTGGATCAACACCTATCTCACTTAAGCAGTGGTGGAGCAGACTTATTGCCTTTTTTGCGTCTTTCTTTGTAACTTTTGGGCTTAATCTTGTCCTCGCAGACGCCTCAGACAATCTTATCAAAGCCTCAAGCTGTCTTGGTGATATTGGTATTGCTCTTGCAGAGCCTTCTTCCCCCACTTCTTTGTTTCTCATCTCAACATAATAATTTTTGATCTCCTCCAATGCACCGCTGGTAAGCTTTGGATTTACATTCTGTCTTGCATAGGCAAAATATTTCTTAAGAAGCTCTGTTTCAATTTCAGGATCATCTACATCAGGATTTTGATGAAGGTCTAATATATGATGCGCCATTTTTTTGTCTTTTTCTTTATCAGGCATATCTTTTATAGGAAATATAAGGTCAAACCTGTTGATCAGCGCAGGTGGAAGATCTATCTGTTTCGCTAAGATATCATAAGGGTCAAATCTTCCAAACTTTGGGTTTGCTGCAGCCAGCACAGTTGTCCTAGCTACAAGAGTGGCCTGGATATTTGCCTTGCTTATGCTGATTGTGTTATGTAAAACCATATTTTGAGAAATAAAATTATGGGTTGGCTCTATGGTAACATCATAAGTCCATTTTTGATCCTTATTTTCTATTCTTTCAATAGATTTTATTTTTTCAAATCCAATATTTCCAAAAGCCATTTTTTTAAGAAAATTATGGGCTTTCTTATCTTCAGGTTTTGGAGAAATCTTTTTTACAATCTCTTGTAGTGCTTGTTTAGATATATTTCTTCTTCTTTTAAGATAGTCATATTTCATTGTAGCCAAACAATTATTTCCTACACATTTAACACCATATTTTTTCATCAATTTTATAACTTTTTTAGAAACATTAGGAATATTATTCTTGATACTTCTTTTTAATTTTACATTGTCTAAATATTTTTTTATAATATTGTTTTTTTCTTTAGTAATAAATCCAATTTTTTCATAAAATTTTAGCAAGTTTTCTCTTCTAGTAATCGAAACTTTATAGCTTTTTTTGTGTTCAGTCAAATTACTTCTTATTCCAAATCTTAATAACAAATCTTGAACCTGTTCGCACATTTTCTTACTATTAGATCCAAATCCTACCCTAATAGTTCTAAGTTTTTTTGATACATGACCATCTCCTTCAAACATGCATGAAAGCATTAAAGCAACATCTTCTTTTTTCCCTTTTAAACAAATTTTAGGAATTTCTTTTTCACTAGATTTATTTAATATCTCAGGACATGTTCTCTCAATAAAGACACTTAATTCTCTCGAAATATACCTATACATGTATCTTAAATCATAACCATCAATTCTGGGTTGTTTATAGGGTCTAAGCCCAAATAATTCTTCCATGGAATTTTCAAAATCTTCTAATAATCTTTCATCTTTATTAGTAAAATTAATACCAATTAATTTTCCTCTATTAAGTTCTTTAGAACCTTCTGCTAGCATATAACCTATAATCTTGAAGAAATTTTCTCCATTCTCCATCGGAACAGCAATATGTCGAGAAGCCCTATTTATGTAGCATTCTTCTTTTGTTATCTCAAATTTTTGACTTTCTCCTTCTATATTTGTTTCTAAAGGCACAGGCATCCACATATCTTCTTTTACATTTTCAGCATCAACGGTTTTGATCTTACACTCATCTATATAGAAAACAGGATGTTCTGGAGTTACTGTAATCTCTCTCCCATTTTTTAATTTTATTTTAATAAAATAATCTGGAGCAATGTGTTTGCTCACTCTGTTGATTTTTGTTTTGTAAATATTATTCCAATCAGTAGTGAAGATTTCTACATCTTTGTCTTCTGTAGGAAGTATATAACAATCTTTTCCTTTTATAATTTTTTTATGGTTTTTTTTCATTAATTTTTCTACGAAGTTTCCAATCTTTTTTTCAGAACCATCTGCTAAACTAATCCAAGTATCATAATGGAAGCTTTGCTGCTCAAGCGCCTCGTGCATTGCACTCCTGTCTTCCTGGCTCATCTTGTCCATCTCATCAATACAATTATGTACAATTATTCCATCTGCAAGAAAGTTATGGTTTTTCGGAACAAATAAGTCATAGACATATCCTGAATATTTTTCTTTTTTTATATCAACAATCTCATCTAGAAAATAGTCTCTTTTTATCAATCCTAATGATCCCTCAACAAACTTTTTATCATTTATCATATCTTGTGTTTTATTGATGATTTTAATTATCTGATTTCTTGAAGGTTCCCTTCCACCATGTTTAAAACCATAAACTGTACTCCATATACCTTTCTTAAGCAAAAAGGATTTGTTTAATTTTATTATCCTATCACATATCTTTTTTCCAATGATGGAGGGTATTTTATCACTGTCTCCTGAAATTTGCTTATTCTTAACTAATAATCTAGATTTACTAATTTTAATAGAAAAAGAGTCTAATTCTTTAATCAAATTAGATATATCTTTTCTACTACTAATTGTGACTGATTTTATATTTTCTCTCTCGTTTATTTTACCATAACAATCAAATCTCCTAAGCGCAAGCATAAAATTAAGATTTTCTTTTCTTTCATTACTAAATAAAAATTCAATAATCTGCGTAAAATATTTATTTCCATTCTTTATGTACTTTCTTGTACTTATGCAGCCATCAGAATCCATAATCCCACCAATAAATCCTTTTAACACATCATCAGGCAGGGATAATATTTCGGCAAGTGCATTCGAAGTATAATGTTTATATAAACCACCAAGAAGGTTGCTCCCAGAATAAAGAACTTTACATTTTGATATTACCTTTTGGTCCCTAATCTTAGAGGTTCTATTATCTTCAGTTTCTTTTAATTTTTTCAATGAAATTTTATTCCAATATTCTTTTATTCTTTTAATATTCTCCTTGTTCTTGATAGATTGAGTTATATTTATTGTCGTTCTTCTTTTATTCATATTTATATATCCATCTCCCAATATGAATCCTAATATATAGCCTAATTCTGGAGTGATTTTGGCTATTTTCAATTTTTCTCCATTTTTATTCCTTCCAAATTTTAAAGGGATTTTTCTCCATTTATTTTTTTCTCCTAAAAATTCTAAGATTTTTTCAAATTTCTTAATAGTTATTTGTTTTCTTCCAGAAAGAAAATTCTTATCCAAGTTAAATTTTTTATTGAAAGCGCTCAATGTTTTAAATTTTCTTCTTATATTTTGCTTCAATTGGTTTTTTTCTTTTTTGTTCAAAAAAACTTTCCAATTTTTAGGTAAGATGTCAAATATAAAAGTATCTTCTTTAATGCTTGGCAAATTTAAGGGCGCCAATGTTTTTTCCCCTTTTTTGAATTCTTGAGCTTCCTTCCACCCTAAATGATTTCCATCGATTATCTTGTGGTCAGGAGTAAGTTTTATAGAGAATCCTGATTTGAATTTGACATTTAATAAATGGCCATCAAATTTCTTTCTCCTAATAACTGTCGAAACTTGTTTTTCACAATCCATTCTTTTTATATCAAAACTTACTACATCTTTTTCAATATCATTAAATTCAACAATCTCATTTTTGCATTTTCCTAATTCTTTTTTATGGCAGTCAAATATTTTTGATATTTTTTGTATTTTATTATTAATGACAATAGATGTATCAGGATGTAAACAGCACATTCCATTATTCGCCAATACCAAAGCCCCTGCTTCTAAACTCCATCCCTTTAAAAATTCATCCTTGACAACAGATGCAGTAAGTCCTGCACCCGAAACACCCTTTCCAGATACATATCTTCCTTTTGGCGCAATAAGATTTACCCTTTTCAATAGCTGAGATTTTCCGCTTCCCGGATCCCCAATCAAAAGAATATGCATATCTCCTCTTGTTACAACCCCATCATGTCTTTGCTTATGCACCCCGCCCATAAGCTGCAGTATCAATGCTTCTTTTACTTTTTTATAGCCGTATATAGATGGAGCTATTGACTGTACAAGTTTCTTGTATATCTTAGGATCTTTTGAAAGCTTTTTGATCTCTTCATGCTCTTCTTTAGTAATTTCAACTTCATAGAAATTCTCCTCTATTGTTTCAAAATTATTTGCTTCTATAAGAAGGTCAAATCTCGTTGTTTGGCTCCCAGTTCTTGAAAATATTGGCACTTCCTTTATTGTTCCAATTATTTTTATCTTGCTTCCAGGGTTTGTCTTCCTTTCGCTTAAAGGACTTACAAGATCGTCCTGCAGCAGCACATTCATCCTTTTTGGCTGCTCTCCTCCTTCAAGATTTTCAGGATCTTCTTCTAAAACCAGCCCCTGAGCATCCACCAGTTCTTTCTTCAATAATCTAAATTTTCCTTTCCTTCCGCACCCGCATTTATTTGGTTCCTTGAATGTTTTGTCCAGCTGAAGAACATTGATTATATTTCCGCAGGAAGGGCATTCAAACTTTGCAGAAGTTACTTGCGGCCTTACATCACTTTTCTGCCTGACCACACCATCCATCACCAAAAGCCTTCCGATATGTTTGCTTCTTATGTTCCTTACCAATACCTTTTGGTTTTCAGGAAGATTTAAGAATCTTATGTTGAATTTTTTAATATTACCATCAATACAATCCTTTACAGCCTCTTCAGCAGCAGCAACAGAATCTTCTGGGTTGTCCAAAAGACCATCAGAAAGCTCATGGTCAAAATTAAGAAGTTCAGAAAAATCAATAACAAGATAATGTTTTCCTTTTCTAACACTATCTTTTAATTTAGCTTCATATTCTTTTTCAAAAAATTCTTTGAATTTATTTATAGTTTCAGCTGCTTCCATATTCATACATAAGACAATCCCCCCTTAAATGCCTTACGCAGGTAAATGTCCAGTGACCAGTGGTTATCTGGACTCCTTCACATTATGTCCAGTGACACTAAACATTAAAATTAATTTTAAATAAAAATTTTATTGATATCTGCTTGGTTTAACTACTTTCTTCAGTTTTTCAATCAACATATCCAGTGAAGCATTTACTTCTTTCTCGCTTTTTGTTCCTGTACAAACTATCTTTCCATTGCTGAAAAGCAAAAAAGTAGCTTTTGCTTCATCTAACTTATACACCAGTCCAGGAAACTGCTCTGGTTCATACTCAGTATTAGGCAGTTTCATCGCCAGTGTATTAAGGTTAAGATCCATTCCAACCTTTCCGCTCGCAACAATATTCTGTATGCTTATTTCAGGTTTTATAGTGATCTTAATCCCTATCTTTTTCAGGCTCTGGATTATCTTTTTGATGCTTTCTTCAACCTTGTCCATGCTCTTTGCTCCAGTACATACTACCTTTCCTGAGCTGAAGATCAAAGCGCTGGTCTTTGGTTCTTTGATTCTTATAACCAATCCTGGAAACTGCTCTGGATTATATTCAGTATTGCTCAAGGTTGCAGCCATCTTTTCTAAAGGAATATCATGCTCCAAAGAAGTGCTTACAACAATATTTACAACCCTTATTTCTTTTTTAGAAGATTTTTTCTTTTTAGCCATTTTTGTGCCTCCATAAACCTCTTTAACATATTATAATCAGAAGTTATATTTAAAGATATGTATTTATAAATAATTTAAAAATAATATAGATTTTCCAGCAAATATAACCCCTTCATTTCATATGGAAATAGCTCCCCTTTATATATAAATCTATTGCTCCATAAGAAATAAACCTTTAAAATAAGTATTAAAATTAATACAAAAATAAGTATATTAATAAGTATTTTATAAGAATCTTTAAATTCTATGACAAAATTAACAATATTATGCATAAAAAACAAAAATTAGCCCAAAAAACAGAAAAAACAACTGAAAATACAATTAAAAAATATAATCTTTTATCCAAAAAAGACAAGATTTTAGTTGCATGTTCAGGCGGAAAAGACTCCACAACAATACTCCATATATTAAAAAAACTCAAATATAATGTAGAAGCAATAACAGTAGATGCAGTGATTGGGAATTACACCAAAGAAAATCTTGAAAATATAAAAGAATTCTGCAAAAAACACAAAATAAAACTTCATATTATCTCTTTCAGAGAAGAGTTTGGTTTTTCCCTTTGTTATATAAGATCAATATTAAAGAAAAAAAACATCAACTTAACATCCTGCACAATCTGCGGAGTTTTAAGAAGATATCTTTTAAACAAATATTCCAAAAAACTCAACGCCGCAAAACTTGTCACTGGCCACAATCTTAATGATGAAGCCCAGGGCGTAATAATGAATCTGCTAAAAAATAATCTAGAATTATTAGCAAGGCAGGGCCCTTCTACTGGAATCTCCAAAAACAAAAATTTTGTTCAGCGTGTTAAGCCGCTTTATTTTGTATCTGAAAAAGATATCGCTGATTATTCCAAAAAAATGAATTTTCCTGTTAATTATGCTCCTTGCCCATGCAGAAAAGGAGTTTACAGATGCCTGATAAACAAGCTTTTGACTGAACATGAACAGAAAAATCCAGGAACACATAAAAACATTATTAAATGGCTCTTATCTATCTCTCCAATATTAAAGAAAAAATTCACAACAACAAAAAAACAAAAACTTTGTGCTAATTGCAGAGAACCATCCCAGCAAAAACTTTGCATGGCATGCAAGATACTTTCAAAAATAAGATAAAAAATGGATATCTGCTTTCCCAAAAAAAACCCAGAAAAGTTTATCTCCATAGCCAAAAAACTGGAAAAAAAAGAGCTTTATCTTGTTTATCCCTATCAAAAAAACATCTCCAGATTAAGATCAAACATAGATAAGCTCCAAAAGAAAACCAACACAATATTAAAACTTGGACTGCTTGCTTCTCCAAAAGATATAATCAAAGCAAAAAAACTATCGGATTTTATAATAACCGAATCTACTTCAAAAGACCAGCATGTTTTAGAAAAATTAAAACCTTCTTTAATATTTAATTTAGAAAAATCACCAAAAAAAGACAGACCTCATTACAGATATTCAGGATTAAATCAGGTTTTATGCAAACTTGCTGCTAAAAATAATGTTGTCATAGGTTTTGCTTTCTCTGAATTATTAAATTCATCCAAAAAACCAATCATTATGGGAAGAATGATGCAGAATATAAGATTCTGCAAAAAATACAACTGTAAAGTTCTGATTGGATCTTTTGCTAAATCTCCCTTTGAATTAAGAAGTGATAAACAGCTTCAGAGCATCAAGAGGTTACTGGAGCGTTAATTCTTTCAAAAAGTTTATATAGGTGGTTTTTCTAACCAATCTTATAGTAAAAAAAAGGGTGTAGAGTGAAATATTCAAAATTGTTTTTGTTTTCAATAGTGTTCTTAGTTTTTACTAGCATAGCATATTCTGAAGATATAGAGATAGACAGATGCGGTTTTACTATAGACTACAATGGCTCTGGCAATACTT
>WJKL01000002.1 GCA_014729145.1 Candidatus Woesearchaeota archaeon | reverse complement strand
CAAGGCAGCTGCTTTTTACTTCAATATTTTTGCAGTCCAAAGAAACCTTGTGGAATTCTGGTCTTGATTGGATTTCTGTGGTGTATTTTTTTAATTCAGAATCTTTTTCCAGCATCTGAACTATCTTTTTGACATCCTGGGATCTATTTTTGCTGCAGACCAAAAGACAATCTACTGTGTCTATGATAATAAGATCCTCGATATTCTCAGCCTGTATCGGTTTTTTGTCTCCGATGATAATGCAGTTTTTTGCGTTTCCGTTGTAATCTGCGAGAACTACATTGTTGTTTTTGTCTTTTGGATATATCCTTTCCATTGATTTCCAGTCTCCAACATCATCCCAGTGAAAATCACCCCTTACCACAGCAAGATTTTTTGCTTTTTCTATAACTCCATAATCAATAGATGTATTTTCAAGTTTTTCAAATTCTTTTGACATGATATTTTTGTCAAAATTTGAGTTTTTTATTTTCATCAATGCAGAATAAAGTTCAGGCATGTGTTTTTTTATCGCATCGAGCATGGTTTTCACATTGCTTATGAATATTCCTGAGTTCCAAAGAAAAACTCCGCTTTTGAAGAATATTTCTGCGGTTTCAGGGTCTGGTTTTTCATTGAATTCTGCTACTTCATATATCTCTATGCTATCTTTTTTTCTGATCAGTTCTCCTTGATGGATATATCCATAGCCTGTATGGGGGAAATCGGGGGTTATTCCGACAAGGACAATCTTATTTTTTTTGGCAGTTTCTATTCCTGCTTTAAGGTGTTTTAGATATGCATTAACATCCTTATATACGTGATCTGAGGTTTCGATGAGCATTATATCCTCTTTGTCTAAATATATGGCTGCCAAACCAATGCAGGCAGCAGTATTTTTAGGCATTGGTTCGATGATATAATTTACATCCGAAAGAATATTTTTTATATGTTTTTCAAGATGTTTTCCAGTAGCTATGTAGATATCTTTTTTTTGGGCTATTGGCTTCAGCCTTTCAACTGTCTCTTTTATCATTGGCTCTTTAGAAGCGATAGGAAGGCACTGCTTTGGAAGATTTTTTCTGGACTTTGGCCAGAATCTTTTTCCAGAACCTCCGGCCATTATAACAATATTGATCATTTTATTGAAAATACTAGAAGAGATTTATAAATTTTGTTGATTATTTTTTTCTTGCATAATGGATAAAACCAGAATAGATACCAAACAATATCCAAGTATATGTAGTAATATAAGTTATAAAACTCATCGCAGATATCATGACCATAACAGCTATAAGCGTGGCTATCAATCCTTTGCTGATCATCCTGTAATAAGAATTTTTAACAGTGGCTACAACTTTTATCAGATTCTTAAACAGATCTATGAATATCAAAAGGAAAAGTATCAAACCGATAAGCCCATATTTCATACCAATCAAAAGATAAGTGTTTACCACATCCCCTTCCATGTTTATCCCTATACTGTTCATCTCCTGGCTTTCTAGGAAATTTGGGTCACCGAATAAAGGATTTTTTCCTATCAAAGAAAGTGCAGGATCTATTATATTTATCCTGCCCTCTACTGTGCTCTGTGCTTCTTCTCCTACAAATGGAAGTATCTGAAGTGTAGTAGAATAAAAAGGGCTTAGCAAGAAAAAAATCAACAATATCACTGCTGCAGCAAGTATTTTTTTGGATTTTCCTGCTTCAAAAACAGCGTAAGCGATTATCAAAGCTGTAAACCCCAGATAAGTCATCCTTGACATAGTAGTAAGTATAGCAAGAAAAATGATAAACAATAATATAGTAAAGCCGTTCATAAAATATGAAAATGCTCTTTTTGGCCTTGATTTTTTTGTTTTTTTCTTATTTGTTCTTTTCATTGTGGATATTTCTTAATTTTAATCTTTTTTGTTTTGTCTCAAATACGTTCTTGAGTTTTCCTCCTGGGGCTTTATAAGTCATTACCAATAAACAAGATGCAGTAATCACCAATACAAATCCCCAGTCTAAAGGATTATCCCCTGTCCCATGAGCTCTTGAAATCCCCATTCTTTCTCCTTTTTGAAATGAGTGTTGTTTTGTCTGTTTTGCATTTCCAAACCGACCTAAGCTGTCTAAAACATCCAAACTTGAAGCACTTGCTGAATATATTATTGAAGTTAAAGATATGATTATCACAGGTGTTATTATCGCAAGCAACATATAGTTATAATGAAGCGGGTCTTTTCCTCTTTTCATTTTTTATATTCACCTATAACTCTGCTTATTACAAAATAAACCAAAAAACTTGTTGAAAAATTAGCAAATCCTATCCATAATGAATGAAGGAAAGGAGAGGATCTAAAGTTTAATAAAAAAACAAAAACAAAGAAAACTGTCAGCCATTTATCAAGCCTATATTGAAACAAGGTTTTCTTTTTGTCTATAATATACTTAAAAAACAAAGGCAGAAGTATGATCCAGGAGATTATCATCTGATAATTAAAAGAAGGATTGTGAGAACCCAAAGGAATTGTAAAGAATATATTCACAGGGATCAAAGGAAGGAGTATTAGAAATGTTGCAGCCTTTGCTAAATTTGACTGATTATACAAAAATATCCTTATGATCACAACTAAAAGAAAGGCAAATATCCAGAAATTAAATGAAAATAAAGCTGAGGTCATCACCAGGAATATCAAAGCGCCCCATCTTATGAACTGCTCATCTTTTTTAAATGCATAATAGAATATAGCTGTAGTTAAAAAGGTCAAAAATGAGATTATGAGCCAGTCTCTTATCACTACAGGTAAAAAATCAAGCATTTTATACTAAAATTATGTTATTCATATTTAATATTTTCTATTAACAGCTTATCAGAAAGTTCTTAGATCAAAAGGAGTTATGTTTTTTATCTGGACTTTTATCTCTTCTCCAAGCCTGTGGTCACCTTTTACTATAATTGGCTTGTAAGCAAAGTTTCTCCCTACTAAAGAATCATCTTTTCCTTTTTCATCTATGATGATATTTCCTGTCCAATCAAGCCACCTTTCGTTCCTCATTCTTGAGATATTCTTGAATATATCTGTAAGCAGAGATGATCTCCTTTTCTTCTCTTTGTTATTAACCTGGTTTTTCATCTTTGCTGCAGCTGTTTTTGGTCTTTTCCAATATCTGTTCCTGTTAAGAACGTCAGGAGCTGTCTCTTTTATAAGATCAAGGGAATCTTGAAACTGTTCTTCTGTCTCTCCTGGGAAACCCACTATAATATCTGTTGCAATGGTAATATTGGGAATTTCCTGCCTGAATCTTTTGATTATTTCTTTGAACTGCTTTGAAGTGTAGTTTCTTTTCATCTTTTTCAATATTTCATTGTTTCCGGACTGGACAGGAATGTGGAGAAACTTAAACATCTTTTCTGATTTGTAGATTTTTATTAATTTGTCCAGAAGTTCGTAAGCGTGATCTGGATTAAGCATACCCAGCCTTATCTTGAATTCTTTTGGAATTGCTATTATTTCTTCTAATAATTCAGGAAGCGATGAATTTATATCTTTTCCATAGCAGCCGGTGTCCTGGGCAGTCAGCCAGAGCTCTTTTACATTATCTTTTATCAAAGCTTTTCTTGCCTGCTTGATTATATTTTCTTTTGGATAAGACCTTAAATGGCCTCTTGCTTTTTTGACAATACAGTAAGAGCATGGAGCTCCAAGACAGCCTTCGCAAATTGGGATTATTTCGATGACTGGATTTTTTCTGATCTTTGGAAGGTTTAATCTTGGGAAATTTTCTTTTTTTAGTATCTTTACAGGATTGTCATGGAGAACCTCTTCCACTAATTGAACTATGTTTGTTATTTGAGATGTTCCAAGAAGAGGGTATGACTTAAGTTTCTTTGGCATGGTCTGGGGGATGCAGCCGGTGATGATTATCTTTTTGTATTGGTATTTTTCTTTTAGTTTTTTAAGGTAGCTGAAGAATTTTTCCTGAGTAGGTGATTTTACTGCACATGTATTTATGATTATGATAAAAGCGTCATCCGGGTTTTTGACTATTTCAAAATCTGCTTTCTTTAACAGCCCTGCCATCAGCTCTGAATCTGATCTATTAAGGGTGCAGCCGTATGTTTTAATATAGATATTTGTTGACATAGAAAAATGATAAGAAATGGTGTTTTTTAAAGTTAATCAAAAAATATGAAAAACAAATCAAAATTCAAGACCTTTTCCCTTTAACTCTGCAATATCTGCGACCCTTTCTGTGTATTCCCTGGCAAATCTCTTTGGCCAGCCTTTTTTGACAAGGGATTTTTTAATCTGCTCTCTTGACCTGCCTTCATTCAATGAATCTACTATATATTCTGTCAGTGCTTTTTGATATTTTTGTTTTGCATCTATGTGGAGTTTTTCGAGACTTTCATCTGTCTTTTTCTGTTCTCTGGTCTCTTTTGTGTGTTTTGCTCTTTTTATCTTATTTTTGATAGACGAAGTAACTGCCTCTCCTGCATGTATCAGGCCTTTTTTGAGTTTTTTAGGTGTCTTTTTTACTGGTTTTTCTAAATCTTTTATTCCTTTTTTGAGTTTTTTAGGTGTCTTTTTTACTGGTTTTTCTATTTTTTCAATAGTTTGCTTTATTTTTTCAGGTGTTTTATTGATAGGAGCAGTTATTGATTCTTTGAGGTTTTCTATCCCTTGTTTGAACTTTCTTTTTCTTGCCCTTGTTTTGGCTGCTTTTCTTTGTTTTTCCAGTTTTTCTGCTTTTTCTTTTTCTCTTCTTAGCCTGTTTAATCTTGCTCTTTTGTTTGCTGCTTTTCTCTGCTTTTCTTTTTCAATCCTTGCTTCTCTGGCTGCTTTTTTTCTTTTTCTATATACTGCCTGCTGCTTCATATGCTGAACTTTTTTAGACATGATAGGAGCAGTGTATGTGTAAAGCTGTTTTGCACCTATAGCGAGCAAAACTGCTGCAATTATCGACATTATGATAAATGCGTGGTCTTTTGCAAATGAGTACCCTGTTTTAGCTCCAGTTTTAATACCTTCCCATGCATATTCTGAGGCTATCTTGGTTCCTGTCCATGTTTTGTCTGCTGCAAACTTGATTCCTTCCAAAATCTTAGGAGTTACCTGTTTTATACCTTCCCAGACAGCAGATATTGTCTTTTTGCTGAAAGGCAGATAAGTATCTCTGATAAATTCATCAACCCAATTGTACGATCCTTTGATTCCATCTAATGCTGTTTTTGAGATTATTTTTGCTCCTGTCCATGTTTTGTCTGCTGCAAACTTGATGCCATCCCATGCATAGCCTGAAGCTATCTTGGTTCCTGTCCATGTTTTGTCTGCTGCAAACTTGATTCCACCTGATATTTCTGCAGCATTTTCTGTTATTTGTTTGTATGCAAAAGAAACTGCTGTCTTGCTGAAAGGCCAGTAAGATTCTACAAGACCTTTGCCAATATTAAACAATCCTTTTCCTATTGCAGGGAAGAAAGTGAATGCTGAATATTCAACTATCTTTTCCCATATTGTTTTTAATGCAAAAGGAACCTCTACAGTTATTGGAGTATAACACTTTTCAGATGTTTTGTTGCATTCATTTATACAATCCCTATCTATCAAGCAATGTTTTTCGTCTTCGCAAGGATTGCACAAAGGACCCCCGCAATCAATGTCTGTCTCATCCCAATTTTTGATATTATCTGAACAGCCAGTGAAAGTGCAGTTTCTTGAGGTAATTGGTTTTTTAGATTCTTCTACATGAGTAATGATTCTTTGGTTGTAAAGTTCATTACATCTGTTTAAATCCCAGCAGTGTCTGGTTTGTGTTCCTTCTGGGCTGCAATCGCTCCATTTAGTGCAGTTCCATTCCTCTCCACATATAGACTTTCTACTAACTCCAGATGGTGCTCCTGTTTTATAAGTGACATAAGGAACGCAATTGCTTAAATCATATGTGCAGTCTGCACTGCATGTCAATGTTCCGCTCTTATATCTGTTTGGACTGTATGTGAAGCAGGATGTTGTTGTAAGGTTTGTTCCGTCGCAGTCTTCTCCTGCATCGATAATTCCATTTCCGCAAAGGTCGCAGATATTGTCTATGCCGTTTGCATTGTCATCCATGCCTGTATTGTTCCATTTTGTCGGGTCTGCTGGATATGTTGAAGGGGCGCACATATCACATACATAATTATTATTGCTGTACAATCCTGGTTTTACAGTTACTCCTTCTGTCCATCTGTCCTGGTCAAAGTCTGCTTTTGCACAATCCCATACTTCTCCTCCTGCTCCTATTCCAGATGAGCTGAAGTTGTCGCAGACATAGAAAGGCTTTTTATCTGAATATGCTGTATCTCCATCTTCATCAGTAACATTTACAAATATCCTGTAAAGGCTGTCTGTATTAGGCACATTGACTGCTCCTGAGCAGGTTATTGAATTTCCTGCTCCTGCTTTTGTTATTGTTGTATTATATGTTATGTTTCCTGAAGCGTCTTCTATGTAAAGATTGCAGGCTGTCACGGCAAAGTTTCCTGATACTGCTGTTGTAAATCCTGCGCTGAAGAACAGGCTTTCTGTGCTGTTGAAGAAAGGCTCTGTCTTGTTTATTGAAGCTGGTGTTGACTGGTAAGGCCTGAAGTTTATACTGAAATTTCTTAGTGATGTCCAGGATCCGTAATTATCTGCTCCGTCTCTTGGTCTTGCATTTACAGAATGATTTGCATCGTCAGTGAATCCAGACTCTGAGTATATGCAGTTTCCGTCTGTTGTATAAGTTGCTCCGCTTATGTTGAATTCGCAGCTGCATATCCCTGAAGTGTCATTATCAGGTATTCCCCTAAAGCCCATTGAATCTCCAAAGTCAAAGTCAGAACTGTTTGATGCGTCTAATGGTTCAATTTCTATCTCAGACATTGAAGGAGGGGTATTTTCATAGACTGTTGAAGTCAATGTTGTATCTCCGTATTCAAGATTTCCGGATATGAAATTTACAGCAGTTAAAGGATAGCTGTTTGTCTGCGGTGTTGCAAATCCAGGGCATTCTAATGTAACATCAAATGTGTTTATCGGAGTTGAACCTGGATCGCTCTGTATCTGGCCTACTTCTGCCTGAAGCGCAACCCATTTTAATCCTGCTGTTCCAGTAATAGTGCATCTTGAAGCATTGTATGGGAAATACCTTGCAGGATTTGTAGAATCTCCGAGTGTTATTGTTATCACATCATAGTTTGCAGAGCCTGTTATCCTTAAAGTGTAATTTGTATTGATATAATGCCTTCTTAGATTTGTTGAGTTAATTGATGTTGAACCTAATGCTGATGTTTGATTGTAAGGGACTGTTATACATGTTGAAGTGCTCCAGTTGAACAAGGAGCAGTTTCCAATTCCCCAGCAGTTCTCGTCAAGACAGTCTATTCTGTTTCTTGCTGCAGTTGAATCTCCGTCATTGTCATAGTTGTCGGTGCATCCTGGAAGATTGTTTTCAGGACCGCATATTCCATCTGGTCCTAACTGTCCATTGCAGTCTGAATCTGCGCAGTCTGTGCTTCCATCTGCATCATTATCAAAGTTATCATCACAGTTTGTTTCAGCTGCCTGGCATATCTGCGCTGAAGCTGCATCCCCTATCTCTCCGTCGCAGTCTGAATGGTCTGAGCAGTCTGCTCCGTCCTGATTGTCGTTATTTGATGAGTCTGCGCATGAATCCCACAGATAATTTTCAATTCCTGGGCAAGGTCCGCATGGTCCAAATTGTCCTGAGCAGTCTGAATCAGAGCAGTCTGTTGATGAGTCTGCATCATCATCAAATGCATTGTTGCAGTACTGCCATTGAGATATTGTAAATTCTGTATTTACACAGGTCAATCCTCCTGATGAGATTCCGAGGCAGTTAGGGTCTGCACAATCTATTGAAGTGTCAAGGTCATTATCAACATTGTCAAAGCACTGAGCTGGAGCTGACACTCCTACTGCTGTGGCATTTTCTATCGAAGGGCAGCTTGAATCTCCAAAGCAGTCATAGTCTGTGCAGTCGATTCCTGTTGAATAATCTAAGTCTGATGCTGTACTGTAATCCTGGTCAAAGTCATTGTCAAATCCATCTGAGCAGTTAAGCTCTGCTCCAAAATTACATAATGCTCCTGTAGTTGTGTTCCCTATTTGATTATTGCAGTCTGAATCAAGGCAGTCTCGCAGTCCATCTGCATCATTGTCAAAGCAGTCGCTGCATGTTGTCTCTGAAGCCTGGCAGAAGGCATTTCCTCCTGTGCAGTCTGTTCCACCTATATTTCCTGCGCAGTCTGAATCTGCGCAGTCTGTATCATAATCAAGATCATTGTCTAATGAATCACTGCATGGAGATGTTATATTTGGAGCATATGTCTGGCTTTCATTGTTTCCTGAAGGAGCTGATGAATTTATATAAATAGGGATTCCTGCAACAACAAGATTATCATTGTTCTGGACAATATCCAAAGTGATGTTATGCCAGCCTGCTGGATAATTGTCAAGATCCACCCACATAACCATGTCGATGTCTCCTGAATATCCATCTGAATCTTCAGTTATGTAAGAGGTTGCAGTTGTTGTTTCATCTGGAAGAGCATATGAGCCTGGCTCTGGATATTTTCCGCTTGCTGTGAAATTTATATTTGTTATCGCAAAGGAAATCGGAGAAGAGGTTGAATAAGAGCCTCCATCAAACCTTATCTTTAATCTTCCGTTTGGAGTTAGATATCTATTATATTGATAAGTTAAAGATTGCCCTCCAATTGTTTTTGAGTCTGTGCAAAGTCCGTTTGTGCATGATCCTGTGAAAGGATCTCCTGCCCATGCATGATCTTTGCATGTATAAGTTATACCCTGGCAGTATATATCTGCACAGTCTGTATTGCTGTTGTTGTCATTATCTATACTGTCATGGCAGTGTCCTTCAATATCCATCCCTAATGACATTGTTACTGCAAATGCTACATCTCCCGCAGCATCACAGTAGAAATAATTGTCAAGATATTTTTTTGGAACACCCAATAAGCACTGCCTTGCTCTGTATGCGTCATCATCTGTATCTGTAAATCTTGTCCAGGTGTTTCCATGGACATGCACCCTGTTAAGCCTTTTATCTGGAATATAAGGGTGGTCAAAATATTTTATATTTCCAAGGGCGTCTGTTACAGTGCAGTTAAGGATCTGCCAAGGAATTGTCTTGTTTACTGGGTCAGCATTGGTCATGGCGTAGCTGAATGATGAATTTGTGTAATTTTGACTTGGAAGACTTGAGTTAGTAAATGTCAATAAACTGCTGTCTGAAGTGTTAACTACACAGGTTAGAGTATCTGATGAAGTTGTATTGAATCTGTTTGCAGTCATAGTCCAGTTATGAAGGTGGGTTCCTTTAAGTCCTAGATTATAAGGCTCATAGATTCCCTCTGGATAAGATATATTTAGGTATCTGTATACCCTGAATGTTTTGTTGGTGTTGTTCCATGCGCAGTTGCCGCTGGTGTCACAGCAGTATGCGTTCCATTTGTATTTTCCAGGGCTGAAAGTGATGTTCCAGCTGTTTGAATCATTTAATCCTGAATAGCTTTTTGTGCTGTATGGGTTCCAGCCGCTTTGGTTGGTATATAAGGTGCAGTTTTCTAAACCAAAGTTATCAGAGGCGTTTACAGTGAAGTTTATGTTGTCTATTGTAGAGAATACTGCATTATTTTCAGGTGTGATTAAGTAGACTTCAGGAGGAAGAATATCCAGGCCTGTAAGACATTGGGTCATGTTAAGGTTACAGCCAAGATCGCAGGTTAAAGTTCCTCCAGTGAAATTGTCAAAGTCTGTGCAGGTGTTGTTTATTACAGGGCCGTTCTTGTCGCATTCTTCTCTTGTATTTAATACTCCGTTTCCGCATAATCCACCTGATAAGCCAATGCATTCTGAGGAGTTAAACAAGCAGTTGTTTGTGCATGTTAAATTTCCTGAAGTATAGCTGTCTATTCCAGAGCAGGTTATATTTCCTAGATTTCCATCATCACACTGCTCTCCAATTGACCAATTTATGAATCCGTCTCCACACTGTGATGAATAGGAGCATTGAGAAAGATTCAATGTACAGTTATTTGTACATGTCAAGAATCCTCCTGTGAATCCAAAGAAGTCTGTGCAAAGATTTGTGATATTAGAACCTAATGGATCACACTGCTCTCCTGACTGGATTATTCCGTCTCCGCATGAGCCTCCTAATGGCCCTGTACAGTTTGAAGTATTCCATAAACAATCAGCAGTGCATGTTAAGGTTCCTCCTGTAAAGCTGTCTATGCCTATACATGTTTCTGTTAGATTTCCAATGTCACATTGTTCTCCTGCTGATACATTTATGCTTCCATCTCCGCATTGAGGAGTAACAGGAACAATTACAGTTGTATTTTCTGTAGTGTTTTTGAAGGATTGACTTCCTGTTGAATTGTAGTAAGTTACATTTACATAATTAGTTAATATTGTTCCGTTTGCTACTGAATTATTGACTAAAACAGTGATGTTTATTGTGTGTATTCCTATCGGCAGGTTAGTGAAGTTCCAGGTTGTGTTGTCTGCTGAAGTTGGAGGTGGTGATGAATTTACAAATGTTGTATTCTCATCGTAGTCTTCTATTACTGTTACGTTTGTTGCATTGTTTCCTGTTATGTTTAGAGTTATTGTGTAGTTTAGTAATGAGCCGTTTTCTACTGGGTCTTGGGAGTCTGTCTTGTTTATTGTCAGGTTTGTCTGGTTTAATGGGGTATAACTTGTATTAACTGTAAATGTGAAGTTATTATCTGCAAAGCTGCAGCCAGAGTTATCACATGCTTCTATATTCCAGATATATGTGCCGTTAGTGAAGTAAATGCTTGTTGGGATTGTTTCCTGTCCCCAGCATAATTGGTTATTGTATTCAGCATGATGCTGCCATAGTCCTGTTCTGTTGCTGTAAAGTGTGCATCTTATATCTCCATGGTCGTCTGTAATGTTAAAGCTGAAATCTATCAATGGATCTGCTGTTATGGAATTGTCTTCAGGCTGTGAAAGATTTACAGATGGAAGTGTATCTGCAATTGAGGTGTTTACAGAGAAAGTCCAGTTATTTAAAGCAAATGCACAGTTTCCTGAGCCGTCGCATGCTTCTATATTCCAAGTGTAATTTCCTTCGTTGAAAGTAAGATTTTCAATTGTTGTCCTTCTCCAGCATGGAGAGCTGTTGTATCTGCTGTCTATACTCCAGGAGCCAGTAGCATTTGTATATAGGCTGCAGTAGGTGTTGTCATGGTCGTCAGTGATGTTAAAGATAAAGTCTACCTCTGTCTCTGCTTTTGTTGCTCCATCAAATGGATGGATTAAGGTTACATTTGGATTTTTTATGTCAATTATAGATGTATTAACTCTGAAAGTTCTGTTTTGATGTGCAAAATTGCAATTGCCTACACTGTCGCATGCTTTAACATTCCAAATGTATGTTCCATTATTATTGAATGTTATTGGAGATGTTGTTGTTAATATTCCATTTGCACAATTTGTATTGTTGAAGACAGATTCTTCGATGAATGCTCCTGTCTTATTTGTATATAATGTGCAGTTTATAGGTCCGTAATCATCACTGGCAATCCAGCCAAACCAGATGCTGTTGTTGGCTTTGGTTATATTGTCTTCTGGATGCACAAGAGTTACTTCTGGAAAGATTGTGTCATTAAGAGGTGTTAAAACCAATACGGTTGTGTTTTCTGTAGTGTTTTTGAAGAATTGAATTCCAGTATCATTATAATAAGTTACATTTACAGAATTAGTTAATATTGTTCCGTTTGCTACTGAATTATTGACTAAAACAGTGATGTTTATTGTGTGTATTCCTATCGGCAGGTTAGTGAAGTTCCAGGTTGTGTTGTCTGCTGAAGTTGGAGATGGTGATGAATTTACAAATGTTGTATTCTCATCGTAGT
>WJKL01000110.1 GCA_014729145.1 Candidatus Woesearchaeota archaeon | reverse complement strand
CCTCCGCATTTTGTTCCGGTTCCATGGTCAGGCACAAAACTTTTATATCCATTTTCTGTTTTTACTTTTTCTCTTTCAAAGAAATAAGGGTCTTTTGCTCCTATATGAAAGATATAATCAGCACCTGAAGCTATAACCTCTGCTCCAGCAGGTATTGCAATAGTGTCATGAAAAAAGGGTGTTTCTGTTTTTTCAGCTATAAACTCTCCAACACTTCCTGTAAATGCAGTTGTAGATATCTTTTTCCCATACTTAGAAATAATATCTTCATAAATCTCTTTTAAAGCTCCAATAGGATTCCCAAAATGCATCATTGATTTAGGGGAGTAGACTATCTTTCCATCCTCACCCAATACAACAGCATGAACAGAATCACTGCCTATATCAAATCCTGCAGTATAATTATTAATATCCATAACTAGAGAAACCATTAAAAGATTCTTTAAAAACTTTTAGCTTTTCATCATTTTGATCAGTTTTTCTTCTTCAATATTACTTCTTAAAGAATTAGGTGCAAAATGTGTTATCTCAGCTTTATACCCCTTTTTTCTTATCCTTTTGATTATCTCATCCTGTTTAAGAAAATTTAATCTATATCTTTTGACAAGTTTAGGTATATTATAAAAGCCGACAGCAGGAATTTTGCTTTCCCTATTTATTATATCTAAAAACTTATCATTTCCTAATTTTGCAACCCTAGCAGCAACTTTCTTATCCCACAACTGTCCAAGCCATAAAGGTCCAGCATCATTAAACATTCCATGTTTCTTGATTATCTTATCAACCTTCTTCTTTCCTTTCTTGCATCTAAAAAATATCCTATAATAATGATCTTTAAAATATGAATATATGGGAGTTAAAGCCTTGTCATGATCAGCCCCTATCAGCTGAACTTTCCTGATCAATATCCTTAAACCATTCTCATGCATTGTTTCATTCTTTTGAGGAACAGCCCAGTACTTTCTCTTGCATGCATTAACAAAACTTCCAGCCAAACATCCAGTATCTGTCGCTGTAACAGCAAGAATCCCATCTCTTCCAAGTCTTTTTACAGCAGAATCCAAAAACACATTTGGAGAGCCAAAAGGATCAATATCAATATAATCAAAACCTTTGCTTTCCAGAATAAACATATTTGCATCATTATTCACAACATGAGCTTTCACTTTATTCAACTTCAAATTATTTTTAATTATTTTAACAGCTTCTTTGTTAATATCATTAATCCACAACTCTTTAATTTTAGACTTAGGAAGTTCTTTCAAAAATCTTGCAGCTCTAACTCCTGAACCACCTAAAGGCAATCCCAAAATCATTTTATTATTTTCTATTGATTTCAAAAGCAAAACAGAACTAGTCCTATTAAATTCCATAACTGGATTGTAAAAAACAGGAAGTTCCTTTGAAATCTTGCTCTCTTTAGGAACTTTCAACTTTGCTTTGCCCTCTTCAATTACCTTATACATATATTCAAAAACTAATTAAACCAATATAAACCTTTCTTTTACAAACCTTTTTATACCTTATAATTCTCCTTTCTTTGTGATAAAAAATGCCTCTAAGATCACCAATTTGTACAGTGGAGGGTCATGTTGACCACGGAAAGACTTCAATTCTAGATAAGATTAGAGGAACCTCTGTTGCAAAAGCAGAAGCAGGGGCAATCACACAGGCAATCGGGGCTTCTATAATCCCTTTAGAAACAATAAAAAAAGTTTCTGGAAAACTTCTTGATACATTAAATATAAAATTGACTATTCCAGGTTTGTTGTTTGTAGACACGCCAGGACACGCAGCTTTTACTTCTCTAAGAAAGCGTGGTGGAAACTTAGCAGATATTGCTATTGTTGTAATAGACATCAATGAAGGAATCATGCCTCAAACTCAAGAAGCAATTGAAATTCTAAAATCATACAAAACACCTTTTATTATCGCTTTGAACAAGATAGACCTCATAAAAGGCTACAAAAAAACAGATGGACCTTTGCTGAAAAAGATAGAATCTCAGGATGGAGCAGTAAAAAAACAGATTGAGACAAAACTTTACGAGATTGTAGGTGAACTCCACAATCTTGAGTTTGAATCAGAGCGTTTTGACAGGGTCAATGATTATACAAAACAGATTGCTTTAGTTCCTACCTCTGCAGAAACAGGAGCAGGAATCCCTGAACTCCTGATGGTAATGACAGGCCTTGCCCAAAGATATCTTGGAGATAAACTCGAATGCGACAGCAAATCTCCTGCAAGAGGCATAATACTCGAGATAAAAGAAGAAAAAGGCCTTGGAAAGACCCTTGATGTTATTTTATATGACGGCTGTCTAAAGATAAACAATACCTTTGTCATCGGTTCTCTTGGTGAACCTATTGTAACAAAAGTAAAAGCATTGATGCAGCCTTCTCCTCTGCAGGAGATGAGAGACAAGAAAACAAAATACAAATCAGTAAAAGAAGTCACTGCAGCTACTGGAGTGAAGATATCAGCAAAAGATATTGATGACGCAGTTGCAGGTATGCCTATCCACTCTACATCAGAAGACAACATGGAAAAGATCAAAGAAAAGGTTCAGAAAGAAGTTAAAGAAGTTCTTATCCAGACAGACAAAGAAGGTGTAATTGTAAAAGCAGACACTCTTGGAAGTCTTGAAGCTGTTGACAATCTTTTAAAAGAAAAAGATATTCCTATAAGAAAAGCAACAATTGGGGATATCACTAAAAAAGATATGACTGAAGCAGAGTCAATGTATGAGACAGATCCTCTTCAGACAGTTGTTCTTGGATTTAATGTCAAGGTATCTCCAAAAGCAGAGACTTTTGTTAAATCTTCAAAAGCAAAGATAATCACAGATGATGTTATCTATAAGATCATAGAAAATCTTGAAAAATGGCAGGAAGCAGAGAAAAAAAGACAGGAAGCAAAACAGCTTGAAGGCATAACAAAACCCTGCAGGATCAAGATGCTTGGAAAGGGTTACATATTCAGGCAGAACAATCCTGCTGTCTTTGGAGTTGATATTCTGGAGGGTGTGCTCAAAGCAGGAACCCCCTTGATGAAAGAAAACGGCTCTAAAGTCGGAATAGTAAAATCAATACAGCTGGAGCAGGAAACTATAGAAAGAGCAGAAAAAGGACAGCAAGTTGCAATCTCTGTTCCAGGAATTACAATAGGCAGGCAGATAGAGGAGACAGACACATTCCTTTCTGATATTCCAGAGGAAGATTTCAGAAAAGCAAAAAAACTAAAAGAACACCTTTCACAGGAAGAAAAAAATATGCTTAAAAAAATAGCAGAGATTAAGCGTAAAGAAAACCCTGTCTGGGGAATTTAAAATTTTTATTTCAGCAGCTCATCCATCGATTTCTTTGATTTGCCTTTTCCTTTGCTTTTTTTAACAGCTTCTTTGGCAGCCTTTTCCAGATCTACTCCCAAATCCTTCAATTCTTTGATATGCATCTGCATCAACTGCTCTACAACATTTAATATCTTCTGCATCTCCTCTCTTTCTTTTGCTAAAGTAGCCAATGCCCCTTTATGAAATCCGATTCTTTCTTCTTCTGAATTTTCATTATTTTTCTTTGCCATGATAATCACCTTTTATCTAAAATTCATCTTAACTTTATAAAACTTTCATATTTCTAAAAAATATGATGCATTTTCACAAAGTGAAATTCACTTCATATGCAGCTCAACAATATCATCATCTTTTAATTCATGATCAATACCAACTCTCTGCCCGTCATGGGTTGCTGATTTCCCCCAAACTCTTGCAAACCTGAATTTCTTGATAAAATCCCTGTGAACATGCTCAGCCATGTCCCCTATAGTGCTTTCTTTTTCAATTGCAAAAGGAGGATAACTAGGCTCTTTTCCAGGCTCTTTTGTATAAACCTTTATTATATTCAGGCCTCTCCATATATCTTCTTTGATGTCATTGTTTTCATTGTATATTATCTGCTTTACATCAATATCAGCTAGCTCTTTCCTAAGTATATCATATTCATCTATATTCCTGAACAAAAGCACAACAAGATCAGCTTGGTTTATTATTCCCAGATAAGCTTTTCCGTTTTCAGTATCAGAAAAATTCTCAACTATTGCTGGGATTTCCACTATTTGAAGCTTGATTCCTTTGTAGTCCATCATCCCTATCTCAGGCTTTGCAGTAGTATATGGATAGTCTGCAACCTCTACATCAGCTCCAGATAATTTGTTCAATAATGTGCTTTTTCCTGAATTGGGTGTCCCTACTAAAATAATCTGTGCTGCACCTTCTTTTGGAACTGTTATCCCTCCTCTTCCTTTCTTCTGCTCAGCCTCTTTTTTCTGTTTTTCCTTAAGCTTTGATATCTTTGTTTTTATTTCCTGCCTAAGCTTTTCAGCTCCTTTATGTGTTGGGGCTGTGCTTAACATCTTCTTAAGAGCCTTGAGCTTCTCTTCAGTAGTGCTTGCTTTAGTATATTCCATCTCAGCAGCTGAATATTCAGCTGTTACATTAGTTGGCATTTTATAGAACACAATTACGGAAGATTTATAAATATATTCCTTAATATCAACAGCATGTCAAACCTATTAAACCAGACAACTGTCTATCTTGATGTTATATTCTCGCAGTTGTTCACAAAATTGATCGTGGCAGTCATTATCCTGCTGATAGGTTTTGTAATCGCAAGAATAGTCGGAAAACTGACTCAAAAAATTCTTCACGAGATAGAGTTGAACAATATCCTCAAAAAAGCAGGAGTCAAGATGGAATTAGAAGATATCTTAAGCAATATTGCAACATATCTGATTTATTTCTTCACAATAATCTGGGCCCTGAATTCAATGGGCTTGACTACAACTATCCTTAATATGGTCTCAGCAGCATTCCTTATCTTGATCATAATCTCAATAATCCTAGCTGTAAAAGATTTCTTCCCAAACCTGATTGCAGGTTTGTTTATCTACAGGAAAAATCTGATCAAAAAAGGAGACAGTATAAAAATAGACAACATAAAGGGAAAAGTGAACAAGATAACTTTAATAGAGACAGAAGTAAAAACCAGCTCAGGAGATACGATCTATATCCCAAATTCAAATGTAACTAAGAAAGAGATTCTTGTTAAGAAAAAGAAGAAGTAAGTTCAATATTTTCCTTTGATATATTCTAAAACTTCTTTGTCATGCTTTATCATCTTTAATTCTAAAGCATCTTCGATATGCACCCATTTGAAATCTTTTCCTTCATTAAGAACAAGTTTTTGATTTTCATCATATTCTTCTATATATACATGCTTTTCTCCATTAATATATTTGCATCCAAATTTCTGCACTATCATTAATTTCGGATTTCTGATATTGTATTCTAACTCTTCATAAGTTTCTCTTATCAAAGCCTCCACAGGACTTTCTCCTTCTTCAATACCCCCTCCAAAAAAAGCCCAATATCCTGGAAGCGTAGGAGCATCATCATCTCTATGCTGAATTAGTACTCTCTTTTCTTTGTCATACAAAAGGATGACTGATACATCTCTTCTCATAATTTTAAGAAATATTAATATGTTTAAAAACCTTAAGCTATTTTCTCCAAAACACTTACAATATTCCATATCTGTGTCCTGACATAAGGCTGAAGATTTGGGTCATCAGCAATATCTTCAAGTTCATGCAGCGCCTTGTTTACCCTTATCGAAACTTCCTTGTCTTCTTCAAGTGAACTGACAGTTATCACTATTTTTTCCTTTACATTCCTTGGAACAGAGTCTTCCTCAAGTTCCCTCAAAATAGAAATAACGCTCTGGATCTGTTTTTCTGCATCCATCTTGTTCACTTCTTCTTTTCTTTGCTAGGATTTAGATTCTCCATAACTTCAGATTGCATAGAGCTTGCCTTTTCTTTCATTTCCTTTTCCTGCTTCTCTAATGTCTTTATTCTCAGTTCAAGCATCTCTTTCTTTTCACTAAGGTCCTTTTTTAGTTCTTCCTTTTCTGTACTGACCATTATATTTCCTACAATCTTGAAAGTTTCTTTGCTTTTTTCCATCTCTTTCAAGGCAGACTCAACTTCCATTAGCTGGGTTTGTATCTGCTGTTTTTGAGCAAGAAAACTCTGCATTCCCTGTTCAATCATCTGCATTTTTTGAATCTTTTCCTGTGTTTTTTCATCCATTTTAAACCTTGTTCACCTTTTCATAAACTGTTATTAATTTTGTAATGCCGTTTATCGTTGCTCTTAAAGCAACCGAATCTTTGGCTTTAATATCAAACAATAAATAATCTTTTTTCTTTTTTATCTCAAAATTTGATCTTTTTTTGTCAGCTAATTCCGGCTTAAAGCAGGAATAAAGTCTTTCTGGATCCCCATAAACCTTTATTTCAGCAGTTAACTTCATCTTGCTTTGACTTTGGTTGTCTCTGTCCTTGACTTGAACAGCATCTTGCTTCCGCAATAGGGGCATCTGACTCTTTTTCTCAAATATTCAGCAGCAACTCTTTTGTTGCAGTTAAAACATTTATAGTTTACCATTTTTATTCTTCTTTTTCCTCTTTAGATTCTTCTTCGGGCTCTTCTTCTTTTTTCTCTGTTTTTATTTCTTTCTTTACAGAATAAGCCTTTCCAGTAAATTTTGCACCGCATTTTCTGCAGTTCCATATTCCTGCAGCAACTCTCTTTACCTTTGGTGCACGGCAGTACGGGCAGATATGCTTTCCTTTTTGGACCGCTTCAACTTCAGCTAGTTTATGCTTTACTCTTCTTCCGTATCTTGCGCCGAACCTTTTTACTGATTTTAATTTTTTCTTTTTTTCTGCCATATGATATCTCCTTTACATTAAAATGGGGCTACCCAGAATCTCAAAGGCAAAATCTTCACTTTGCCTAATTTGAACTGGGGTCGTAGCGTCCCAAACGCCAAAGGCTAGCCAAACTACCCCATAGCCCCATCCATAGTAGTTAAGTATATTCGAAAACTTAGATTCGTTTATAAATCTTACTATAAATATTTTTGTATGTAACCCAACGGCATATAAGCCATCAAGGAGCTTACTAAATAGTTTAGACAAGTTTTATAAAGATAATGTTTTTTTGTTAATCTATGGCCCTCACATCAAAACAAAAGTTTGAACTGAAAAAATTAGTAAAAAAATTAAGCCAATATAGGGGAAGGCATACTGAATTAGTTAGTGTATACGTTCCTAAGGGATATGATATGAACAAGATAATAAATCACTTGTCCCAGGAGCAGAGCACTGCTGAAAATATAAAATCAAAATCCACCAGAAAAAATGTGATTGACGCTCTGGAAAAGATGATCCAGCACCTTAAAGTATATAAAAAAACACCTGAGAACGGACTGGCTGTTTTTTCAGGCAATGTTGCTGAAAGAGAAGGCCAGTCAGACGTCCAGGTTTGGAGTGTAGAGCCTCCAGTGCATCTGAATCAAAGACTTTACAGATGCGACAAGGAGTTTGTT
>WJKL01000109.1 GCA_014729145.1 Candidatus Woesearchaeota archaeon | reverse complement strand
GAGTTATATACACTGGTGTGACAGAAGAAGGAGATAAATATACTGCGAGCAGTTCTGATGCTTATGAAGATTATTTAGCCTTCAAAAAGAAATGGAGGTATGACTCAGACAAAAAAGATTTTGTGTTAAAAGAAGATGAAGAAAACAGAAATGAATAGAAATATTTTTATAATTGTAGAATAGCATAAATAATGGTGCAATGAATGTTAAGGGTTTGATTAAAACCTCTTTGAAGATACAAAGAAAAATCAATACACAAAATGAATAAATTCTTAAAAAAATAGAAAGAAAAATAACCTCTTTTGAATTATTATATTTGATTAAAACATTAAACAAAAGAGGTGAATTTTTCAAATGAAAATAAAACAGCCAACATTAATAAACTTTTCTACATATCAAATACTAGGTATGTTTGATAACAAAATTATACAATCCATGACCGGGATATATCATACAAAAAGGGAACACTGCCCAATATGTGGTAAACTGGGTAGCTATAATGGAAGTTCAAATAAGGGTAAGCATGATTTATCTAGAAGTACAGGAAGCTATTTAAGATTAGGTCAACAAAGATGTACAAGTTGTAATGAACCAATACCTGTAAATAATGAATGGTTCTTAAAGATGAAAGAAAAAATAAGAGATTTCATTAAAAGCATAGTAATAAGTCTTTCAAGTTCACTGTCAGAAGAAGAAATAAAAGTTCATTTGGAAGAAGTATACCAAATCAAAATACCAAAAAGTACAATACATAAAATCAAGAGCATAGCAGACAAGGAAATATCATCTTTAGAGTTTGAATATAAAGTAAAGGAAGGGTGGTATGGTTATGATGAACAGCATATAAAGATAAAAGGCAAAAAAGCATACAGGATAGTAATATTTGATCTGGAATTAAATGATGTAATTTACGAGAATATCCATTTCAAACTGTCAAAAAAAATATTAAAAAAAATCTTAACTAAAGTGTTTCCTGACAAAAAGCCACTGGGATTTGTCGTAGACATGTTGCCAATGTACTCAAAAGCCTTCAAAGCTGCTTTTGGAAGAAGATTTAAACTACAATTTTGTGTGTTCCATTTGAATAAACTTATTCTAAAAGAATACAGAGAATCAATAACTATAGGCAAAGTAGCAAAATGGAGTTTAGTTCATTATTATAATCTTTACACTCTCCTGGCTATCTTTTACAACAGGAACGATGAACTTAATCATCTAAAAAAACTTATGAAGCATTTTAATAATTTTAAAGAGAACCTTACTCCTGAAAAAGTTCAAATGTATGTCCAAAAATATTCTGTAAAAACAAAAAAATTTGAAACCCAGAAACGTAACGTAATTCATATAATTGAAATCAAACTTATGAAAGCCTTTAGACAAAGGCTTAAACAAAAAAAGCAGTGGCGAAAAAGATACAAAAAGACCTTATTGGTCAGACCGGTTGAATTAGCAAAATATATCTTTGATAAGATTTTTTTTCAAAAAATGTTATATCCTAAGAAAATTCAGGATAGATTAGTTAAAATTAAAGATAATTTTGATTATTTTATTGCTTCTGATGGTCTTGTCATGACCAACAATAAACTTGAAGGTCATTTTGGTGCAACTTTAAAGAAATTCAGAAAAAAATTATCCAAATCAGTTTACAGTCTTTCTGCTATTCTAAAACGTAAACATTTGAGAAGATTGGGTAAAGCTGTTGTTAAATCATTTTCATTAGCTGATTTGGCTCAGGTATTTTTGCTGGTCTCATTTTTAAGCTAATTAATTCAATTCTTTGCCTGCATTTTTCTTAGCTTCAGCTATCAATTTTTGCACCTTTTTTTTGATTTTTTGTCTTTCACTATAACTTTCTTATCTAATTTTTATCTATTCTCTTTACTCTTCCATTTGATTTGAGTTAACTGCTGCAAGTTTGTTATTATTTTCTCAGAAAAATGATCGATTTTCACAGTGGTTTTAATCAAACCCATTTTTTCAGAATAAAAAATCATATAGTATGTAATAAGTCAGCTAAAGAAAAATATTTCTTTTTTCCAATTTGCATCTTTTTTGCAATAAAATTCAAACATAAAGTATTTGATTATGCAAATTGGAAAAAAATTTTATCCTGTACATTTTTCACCTGACTTATTACTTACTGAAAACCAAAGCCTTTAAATATAAAAAAATTTTCTTTAGTTTAGAGGAAAAATAGCCTATTTCTCGAGGAAAATGGAACCAGAAAACAACACAGAAGAAAATACAGAACAAGACAAGATCATACCTACTGTAATTGAAGAAGAGCTTAAAAAATCATTTCTGGATTATTCTATGAGTGTGATTGTTTCAAGAGCACTTCCGGATATAAGAGATGGTTTAAAACCTGTACACAGGAGAATCCTCTTTGCAATGTATGAGATGGGCTTGCAGCACAACAAACCCTTTAAAAAATGCGCTAGAATCGTTTGAGAAGCAATGGGTAAATACCATCCTCATGGAGATGCTGCTGTCTATGATTCTCTTGTAAGAATGGCACAGCCTTGGTCTCTGCGTTATCCATTAATACAGGGACAGGGTAATTTTGGTTCTATCGATGGTGATTCGCAGGCAGCGATGCGATACACAGAAGCAAGGCTATCAAAAATATCCAATGAAATCCTAAAAGATATTGATAAAGAAACTGTTGATTTCAGGGATAATTTTGACGGCTCTTTAAAAG
>WJKL01000108.1 GCA_014729145.1 Candidatus Woesearchaeota archaeon | reverse complement strand
TATGCTTTTTTGATTTCTTTGGTTACAGAAGGCTGCACTTCATTAAGTGCATTGTCAAAATGCTTCATCTTTATCTCTTTTGCTTTTGTGTCTTCTCTTAGAGCAGCCATGGCAGCTTCTCTGCAGACTGCTTCAATATCGGCCCCTACGTAATCCTTGGTTTTTTCAGCAAGCTTTTCAATGCTTACATTTTTCAAAGGCATTCCTTTTGTGTGGATCTTTAATATCTTTTTTCTGCTTTCCTTGTCAGGTGTTGGTGTAAGTATAATCCTGTCAAATCTTCCAGGTCTTAGCAGTCCAGGGTCAACCATGTCAGGACGATTAGTGGCAGCGATAACAACTACATCATGAAGTTCTTCCAGGCCGTCTAGTTCAGTCAAGAGCTGATTAACTACACGTTCATTTACATGTGAATCTGCACTCATTCCTCTTTTTGATGCCAGTGAGTCAAGTTCATCAAAGAAAATTATTGTTGGAGAGGCTTGTCTTGCTTTCTTAAATACTTCCCTTACTGCTTTTTCAGATTCTCCAACCCATTTTGATAATAATTCTGGTCCTTTTACAGAGATGAAATTTGCATTTGATTCGTTTGCAACTGCTTTTGCTAATAATGTTTTACCTGTTCCAGGTGCGCCATAAAGCAGTATCCCTTTTGGAGGTCTTATACCCATTCTTTTGAATCTTTTTGGATATTTTAAAGGCCATTCCACTGCTTCTTTCAAGTCTCTTTTAACATCTTTTAGTCCTCCAACATCTTTCCAGGTGGTGGAAGGTTTTTCAATGAATACTTCTCTCATTGCAGATGGCCTTACTGTTTTTAATGCTTTAATAAAATCTTTTCTTGTAATTTGAAGTTTTTCAAGGATTTCTTTTGGAATTGAAGACTCTTCTTCCAGCTTTAGGTCAGGAAGTATTCTTCTTAATACAATCATAGCAGCTTCTTTGCATAATGCAGACAAATCAGCTCCGACAAAGCCATAGGTAATATCTGCCAGTTCTTTTAAATCAACATCTTTTGCAAGGGGCATGTTTCTTGTATGAATCTGAAGTACTTTTTTCCTGCCTTTTTTTGTAGGAACGCCTATCTCTATCTCTCTGTCAAATCTTCCAGGTCTTCTTAAAGCAGGATCTAGGATGTTAGGGACGTTTGTAGCAGCGATAACAACTACTTTTCCTCTTGATTTTAAGCCGTCCATCATTGCCAACAGCTGGGCAACAACCCTTCTTTCTACTTCTCCTTTAACTTCTTCTCTTTTTGGAGCAATAGCATCAATCTCATCAATAAAGATTATTGCAGGTGCATTTTTTTCTGCTTCTTCAAATTTCTTTCTCAGATTTTCCTCTGACTGTCCATAGAATTTTGACATAATCTCGGGTCCGTTTATTGAAATAAAATGTGAGTTGGATTCGTTTGCAACTGCTTTTGCCAATAATGTTTTACCTGTTCCAGGTGGTCCATGAAGCAAAACACCTTTTGGAGCTTCTATACCTAATCTTTCAAATATTTCAGGATGTTTTAAAGGAAGCTCTACCATCTCTCTTATTTTTTTGATCTCATGGCTCAAACCGCCAATATCTTCATAAGTTACTTCTGGAACTGTTTCTTCTTTAACCTCAACTGCTTTTGGATTAAGGATAATTTCTGTTGTATCTGATATCAAAACAGGGCCTTTAGGTGTTGAGTCTGCAACAATAAATTTAAGATCTCCAAAATTAAAACCACTTCCAAATGCTTCTTCTTCAAGCATCCTAAATATATCTTCAAAGAAAGGAGAACCAGTCATTGTTGTTTTTCTTCTTCTAGTTCCTCCCAAAGATACTATATCTCCTTTAATAACAGCTCTTCCGAGCAAACCCTGCTTAAATGAACTTGGAGAGGCTCTTACGACAATACCCTTTCTTGCTGGAGCAATTATAACTTTTTTTGCTTCTTTTACATCTGCTTTTTTAACTTTTACAGATTCTCCTATGGATGTTTTGGCGTTTCTTCTGATTATACCATCCATCCTTATTATGCTTAAACCTAAATCACCAGGATAAGCTCTGTCAACCAAAGCAACAGTACTTCTTTCTCCTTCTATCTCGATTATATCCCCTGGTTTTACGCCTAACTGTTTCATCATGGTAGAATCTACTCTAGTGATGCCTTTATTAACATCATCCTGAACAGACTCCATAACTTTTAACTTAAGTTCTTTTTCAGATTTCATATTTTGCTTTATTTAGCATTTTTAAGGCTTTAAAGCCCTTAAAAGTATTATTTAGAATTATAGGATATTTTTAAACCTTTCGGATTAAAAATATCAAAAAAAATTATTTTTTTTGCTTTTTTTCCTGTGCTTTTTTATTGCTGATATTAACTTTTGGCATAGGTACAGGAGAAGGCAGGTTTATCTGCTGGCTAAGAATTATAGCCTGAATATTGCACCTGTTCAGTATATTGTTAAGCACAACAGGCATAACTTCCTGGTTTACTTTTTTTGTTTTTTCAAATTCCTTGACAAGCCCATCTATCTTGTCAGATTCTGAAAGATAAAGTATATTTCCTGTAAATTTCATTGAACCGATTTTTGGCTCATAATTAACATTAAAGTCAAAAGTAATCCTAGCAACTTTTTGGGAATTGCTGCCTGTTTTGATATCTTTTTTACTTATATTAGTTACAGCTACATTGTTTTTAATGTCTATCTTTCCTTTTACTGAATCTTTTTTTCTTTCTGCATCAATCTTTTCAAAGTTAAATCCTATAATTGCCATATTTATCACCTTGTTTATATTTTTGGAATATTAAGCATAGATTTATAAATATTTTGCTATTTTTAGGCTATAATGAGCTCAGTAAGAAAAGAAGGGTCATAGAATTCTTTTATTTATTTAGTTTGGTTTATGTTATTTAGAGGTTAAAATGAAGATTAAAACAAAACACGGAAATGGAAGCCAATTAACAGTTGATGCATTTGGCTGCAAGGATGATATAGGTGATAAAAGACTAGTTAAGAAACTCCTAGAAGAACTGCCTTATTTGCTTGGAATGAACAAGATATCAGAACCTGTCGTTCTTGAACATAATGCTGAAAAAGAAGAAGAATCAGGAATAACAGGGTTTGTGATAATTGCTGAAAGCCATATTGCAATACATACATATCCTCAAAAGAATTTCTTGAGTGCTGATATCTTTAGCTGCAAGGAGTTTGATTATGAAAAAGTTATGGATTATATAAAAGAGAATTTTAAACCTGAAAAAATTGAGCATGATGTAATCCAAAGAGGTAAAAGTGAAAAGTATAATGCTGATAATCATTTAAATCCTGTTAAGGGGTTTGACCTGGAAAGTAATAAAAAAGTTGTAGATGTTGTTGAAGAGATGAAAAACATCGGTTTCCAGGGTAAGCATCTAGGAGACTCCATAGATGTTCTTAAGAAAATGAAGCAGGAAAATGCTACTATTTTTATGAGTTTTACATCAAATATGGCGAGTTCTGGACTAAGGGAAGTTTTTTCCCAGCTTGTGAAGGAGAAACTAATCGATGTTATCATAACTTCTACTGGTGCAATCGAAGAAGATATTATGAAATGCAATAAGCCTTTTTTATTGGGGGATTTTGATGTCTCTGATATTGATCTTCATAAAAAAGGAATCAACAGGATTGGAAATATTTTTGTTCCTGATGATAGATATGAGCAACTAGAGGATGTGCTGATGCCTTTTTTCTCTGAGTTATTTGAAAAACAGAAAAAAACAGGAAAGATGATAAATCCTTCTGAATTAGTTTTTGAACTGGGAAAAAAGGTCCAGGATGAGAATTCAATATTGTACTGGGCAACAAAGAATGATATACCTATATTCTGTCCAGGCATCACTGACGGAGCATTGGGTTTGCAATTATATTTTTTCAAACAGAAAAATCCTGAATTTGGGATGGATGTTACAGGAGATATGAAAAAATTAGCTGATCAGGTTTTACATGCAGATAAGACAGCAGGCATTATTTTAGGCGGAGGAATTGCAAAACATCATCTGATTGGTGTAAATATCCTAAGAGATGGGCTGGATTATGCAATTTATGTTACAACAGGCTCTCAAGGAGACGGAAGTTTGTCAGGAGCAAGGCCAAAAGAAGCAAAATCATGGAGCAAATTAAAAGAGCAGGGAAATAATGTGTGTATTGAAGGAGATGCAACAATAGTATTTCCACTTTTGGCAATATGTATGAAAGAGGTTTTTAGATGATCAATAATGTAATAATTCTAATCTTGTTAGCATTTACAACAGGTATTATTGTAAAATATACTGATGATATTGAAGACCTTAAAAAGAAAAAGCAAAGATGGTTAAAGATATGTTTGGGATTTTTATATGGGTTGTTATTGTTTTTGGTTGTTTATCTCTATCCTTTCATGGCTCCTTTATGGGTTGGAACTGTTATAGGAATGTTGGTTTATGGAAGAATTGATGCTTTATCTCATTATGCTGGGATAGCTGTATTTTTATCTTTATTTTTAATATTTATTGGATTTCAATTAAATAATCTGTATTTATTGGGGTTGTTTGTTTTAGTTAATATAGGGGAGGAATACATTAATGATATGTTTGATAAAGGTAAGATTAAGAATAAGATATTATCCAAGATTGTTTCAGTAAGGCCTTTGCTGGAAATAACAACATTTATAATTGCTGCTTTTACAGGAATATGGATGATGTGGTTTGGATTATTAAGTTTTGATTTAGGTTACATATTAATTGGGAGATTGGAAAAATGAAATGGATGAATCTACCTGAAGAATATTCAAAAGAAGATTCTTATTTTGCAGTATTTCCAATAAGTTTTGAAGGAAATGTAACTTATGGAAGAGGAGCTTCAAGAGGTGCTGAAGAGATAATCAAAGCATCTATGCATCTTGAGTATTATGATGAACAGTTTGATGTTGAGGCTTTTGAAAATGGGATAAGACTGGCTACTGGTGTTAAGGCTGATGAAGAAGAGGAGATGATTACAAAGATCCAGCAGTATTTTCCAAGAAATGAGTTTGTGGTAAGTTTGGGAGGGGATCATTCTGTTACAATCGGCTGTGTAAAAGCTTTGGAGCAAAAAAGAGAAGATTTTTCTGTTGTTATTTTAGATGCACATTCTGATTTTTTTGATTCCTGGAATAATTCTCAGCTGAATCACAGATGTGTCGGAAAAAGGATTCATCCCAATCATGAGATCTTAAGCATTGGAGTTAGAAGCATGGATTTAGAAGAAAAAAAACTTATCGAAGAATATGATGATGTAAATGTGATAAAAGCTTATGAATTTGATGAAAAGACATTAAGAAAAGAATTAAAGAAATTACAGGGAAATGTATATATTTCAATTGATGCTGATGTATTTGACCCTGCTTTTATAAGGAATACAGGAACACCCGAGCCAGGAGGATTTAGCTGGGATCATGTTATCGGGATACTGCAGGTTATATTTGAGATGAAAAAAGTTGTTGGAGCTGATATTGTTGAGTTTGCTCCGCAGGAAAATTTTAGAGCAGAGGCTTTTTCTTTGGCAAAGTTGGCTTATAAGATGATGAGCTTACAAAGCAGAAATATTTAAATACATTCAATATGCTTTTTCTTTAAATGGCACATATGACTTCAAAGAGCTATTACAGTTTGCAAAAGAGGCTTGACAAAGCTGCACAAGGAGCTCCTTATTCTGAAACTTTATTTAAGATCCTTAAGATTCTTTTTACAGAAAAAGAGGCAAGATTAGCTTCTAAATTGCCTTTGAATTTTTTTACGATTAAACAAGCTGCTGAAATATGGAAAAAATCTCAAAAAGAATCTGCAAAGATTTTAGATGGGCTGGCTGATAAGGGAATATTATTAGATGTAAGAAAAGGCAAGAAAGCAGTTTATTTCTTGATTCCAACTATGGCTGGCTTCTTTGAGTTTTCTTTGATGAGGACTGACGGAAAGTTTGACAGGAAGGTTTTGTCTGAATTATTTTATCAATATTTGAATGTTGAAGATGATTTTACAAGAAAACTATTTTTGCAAGACCCTAATCTTGGCAGAATATTTGTGCAAGAAAATACTGTCCTACCAAAATATAAATCAGAAGTTCTAGATTATGAAAAAGCAACAAAAGTTATTGAAACAGCAAGCTGCATAACTGTTGGGACATGTTACTGCAGACATAAGATGGAGCATTTTGGAAAGGCTTGTGATATGCCTCAGGATGTCTGTTTAACTTTTAACAAATCAGCTGAAAGCTTAGCAAGACATGGGATTGCAAAAAAGATAAGCAAGAAGAAAGCTAAACAGATTCTGGATAGATGTGTAAAATTAGGTCTTGTACAATTTGGAGACAATGTGCAAGATGATGTGAATTTTATCTGCAATTGCTGCGGATGCTGCTGCGAAGCTCTTCTTGCTTACAAAAGATTTGGATGGAAAGCAGATACTGGAAGCAATTATCTTTCTAAGCACAGTGATAAAAAGTGTGTAGGTTGCGGGGTGTGTGCTCAAAAATGTCCTGTTGATGCGATTGAAATGATTAAAAGCAAGAAAGGAAAGAAATATGCAAGAGTAAACCCTCACAGATGCATCGGCTGCGGAGTTTGCGTTAATTTTTGTCCAACAAAAAGCAGGATGATGGAAAAGAAATCTAAAAGAAAGTTTGTTCCTAAAGACACTTTCGAGAGAATATTGCTTGAAGCTATTGATTCTGGAAAAGTACAGAATTATATCTTTGATAATCTTAATCTATTTAATCATTCTATTTTGAGGAGATTCATCGGCACAATTATGAAATTGAAGCCTGCGAGAAAATTATTGGCAATAAAACAGATAAGATCTAGATTCATGAATGCTATGATGAGATCTGATCATTATAAACCATTTGAGAAATTCTTCAAGGAAGGAAAGAGAAATTATGATTATTCTCATCCTGAATTGAAAAAGGCAAAGAAATAAATTTATATATGTGATGCTTTTATCTGATTTGATATGAAATATAAAAATATATTTGGAATGGAATTTGATCTTAAGAAGATATTTTTGCTGACTTCTTTATTGATATTTCCAAATATTTTGGCAATATTTCATTTTAGTTTGTTTGGATTAAGGATTCATTTTTTTCAATACCTGATATTTTTAGCTGCATTTATTTTTGGCCCTGTTGGAGGTGTACTTTCTGGAGGGGTTGGTTCTTTGTATACTGCAGTTGCTTTAGGTAATCCTTATATTGCAATAGGAAATGTTATTCTTGGAGGATTTGCTGGACTGTTTATGAAAAAAATAGGAATAATGCCTTCTGTTATGCTTGCTTATACAGTACAGCTTCCTTGGCTTTGGCTTACTGATGTTTATCTTGCTGGTATGTCTATCAAACATGTTAATATGATTGTTATAGCATTATTGGTCAGCAATCTTATCTGTGGAGCTGCTGTTAAATTGACTGCTAGAAGAATCAAAAGGTTATTTTTTGATGTTAGATAAATTAAGAGACAGGTCACTAGTTGTAATTAAAGATGGAAATATCATCTTTGAATCTGATAAAGATAGATTGAGGCCCATAATCATGTGCATAAATAAGCAGGATATTAGGGGTTCTATTGTTTTAGATAAAGTGGTTGGATTAGCTGCTGCTAAATTATTTGCTTTCGCAAAAGTAAAAAAAGTATATGCAAAGATCGCAAGCAAAGCTGCTGTAAATTATTTGGGTGGCAATATAAGGGCACAAAAGATTGTAGATAATGTAATGAATGATGATATGACAGAAATATGTCCTATGGAGAGATTAGCTGAAAAGATAGATAGCAAAGAGTTATTTGAAAAACTTAATAAATAATGAGTTTATCTATAGAATATGCAACAAATAAAACTTATAAAAGACCTGGATAAAGTTCCAAATGTTCTTAAGGAGCAGATTAAAGGAATATGGCAAAAAGGAGACAAAGTAGCTGTCAAGCTTCATATGGGAGAGAAACACAATTCTTATTATCTGAAGCCGAAGATTATAAAGAAGATAATTGATGTGCTGCTTGATGAAGGAGTTAAGCCTTTTTTATTTGATTCTGTTGTTTTGTATGCTGGAGCAAGAGATTCCAAGCAAAAATATGAAAAAGTTGCTGAAGAGCATGGATTTAGTGAAGAAGAGATAGGGTGTCCTGTTGTTATCGGAAAGGAAGGCATAGTGGTTGAGGCAAAGGATATCAATGTGCATGTCTGCAAGGAATTGGAAGAAGCAGATGGAATGCTTGTAGTGAGTCATGTAAAAGGGCACTGCAGCTGCGGTTTTGGAGGAGCGATAAAGAACCTAGGGATGGGAGGAGTAACTCCCCAAAGCAAGTCTGTGATTCATCAGGCTGAGGAAGCGGAGTTTGACGATTTGCTTGCTCAGGGTGCAGGAGCAGTTTTAAAAGCTGCAGGAGACAAGGTTTTTTATGTTAATTTTTTGATTAATATCTCAAAGGAATGCGACTGCGCAAACAATGCAGGGCCTTTGGTTGCAGATGATATTGGAGTATTGATGGGAAAAGATATTGTTGCAATAGATAAGGCTTCTGTTGATATGATTTATGAGCAGAAGCCGGGCATTTTTGATAAGATACACAACAAAGACCCTTACCTTCAGATAGACTATGCTGAGAGATTAGGCATTGGAGAGAAGAAATATGATATTAGTTGATGTTCATGCCCATCTTGACCATGCAAGGTTTAAGGATGATTTGGATGACGTTATTTCCAGGGCAAAAGAAGCAGGTGTCAAGGCAGTTATTACTTCTGGAGTGAATTCTACCACCAACAGGATGATATTAAAGATTGATGAGAGGTATGATATTGTCAAGGCAAGTTTTGGACTTTATCCTATCGATGCACTGGCTGCTGAACTAGACAATGATGAATCATTAGGTGCTCGTTTGTCAGAGACGTACGGCACTGCTGGAAGCAGTTTTGTCAGAGATACTGAAACTATTGATGTTGACAATGAATTAGAGTGGATCATGAAAAACAAAGATAAATGCATTGCTGTTGGAGAATGCGGTTTGGATTACAAATGGGTAAAAGGAAAGGAGAAAGAACAGCAAAGAGTTTTCCAGAAAGTTATTCAAACAGTAGAGAAGATAAAAAAGCCAATTATAGTCCATTCAAGAAAAGCTGAGTTGGATGCTATCGAGATGCTGGAATCTTCTAAAATCAAGAAAGTGGTGATGCACTGCTTTAGCGGAAAGAAAAGCCTGATCAAAAGAGCTGCTGACAATGGATGGAGTTTTTCTGTTCCTCCTGTGATTACAAGGCTGCAGCACTTTCAGATGTTAGTAGATATGACAAACCTGAGTCAGCTGCTTACCGAGACAGATGCTCCTTATCTTTCGCCTTTCCGTGACAGAAGAAATGAGCCTGCATTTGTCGCGGAAACGATAAAAAAGATTGCAGAGATAAAAGGGATTACTGAAGAGGATGCAGCAAACAATATCTATATGAACTATACAAATATTTTCTTGTAGTTTTTATTTATAGTAAATTTTTTATAGGTAAAATACAATCATATGTGATATGAAAATAACTATAGATACAAAAGAAGACAGCAGTGAAGATATAAGAAAAATAATCTCTTTGTTATCAACATTAGTTGAAAGAAGTTCTTCCAAAAGCAGGAATATATTTGAGGATTCTGGAAACAGCCTAAATCTTTCAGAGCCAGATGATGTTTCTCTGGATGATTCATCAGATGAGTCTGAGCAGGGAAATGCATTTGCAAATATGTTTGGAGATAATGATTCTAATGATGATAAAACTCCTATTCTTGAGCCTTCTAAAGAAAAAGAAGAAGATGCACCTTCTATTATAGAATATTGATTTTTATTTTGTTCAAATTATCAAGATAATGGCGAGAGATATCAATATAGATATAGCAAGCATTATACTCAATGATTTTGCAAATTTTTTTGATCCAAATATATAAGCAATAACCCCTTTTACACCTATGTTCGTAAGTGCAGCTATTATTAATGAATTTACAGCAATCTTTTCTGCAATCCCTTGGCTACTCAGTTCTGCAATAGAGACTGTAACCAGATCTGTCTTGATCAATCCAGCCAAAAAGCTGGTAAAATAAATACCCACATTTGACTGATAAGATATTGCAATCTTAACTAAAAATAATACAACAACAAAAAGAATAGTGAATATCAATGCAGGTTTTAATGTAAATGGAGAT
>WJKL01000107.1 GCA_014729145.1 Candidatus Woesearchaeota archaeon | reverse complement strand
GATAATTACAATCCTCTGAATACTTCTTTGTTTGTAAATGTTACAGATGATGTTGCTCCAGAACCAGTAACAGATATTAATGCAACAAACATAACAGATCATTCCATAAATTGGGAATGGACTGAGCCTTCTGATGATGACTTAAACCACACAATTGTAATACTTTTCAACAGCTCAGACAACATCATAAATACTCGGACAATAAATCACACCTTAGAGACCGTCACATTTGATAACCTGGATTACAACACCATATACTATGCATCATTCCAGACATTTGATATTGCTGGAAATGCAGGAAATGTTGTCAACAGTTCAGATGTAACAACACTTCCTGATACAGTAGACCCGGTAATAACAGTAACTGCACTTACAAGCCCTCAAACATTTGATCCAAACAAAACATATATTTTTCAGGCATCAGTTGATGAAAGACATTTAGATGACGTATGGCTTGATCTGAACAGAACCATTAATCAGTTAACTTCCAATACTTCAGATTATACGTACAACATAACAACATTAGGGGCAGGAAATTATACATATACTTGGTTTGCAAATGATACTGCAGGAAACACAGCAAATGAAAGCCTTGATCTCATTGTTGAGCAGGCAACACCAGCATGCACATTAACATTTGATCCAAATTCTCCAATAGCTTATGGAATAGAAACAAATGCTTCCTGTTCATGCGCTAATACAGAAACCAATCCAACATTATGGAGAAATATTTCTGGAATAATGACTGACGTAACTGCAGCAGAAAACAACCAAAATATAACTTTACCAGCAGGAACGCATAATTACATCTGCAATATAAGCGAAACACAAAATTACACTGCAGCAAGCATATCAGCAGACTATATAGTAACTCCAACAAATACAATATTAAATCTAACAATAGATGGAAACAATTCAGATAAAACTGTTGAGATTCTTACTTCTGTTAATATTACAGGAACAATAATAGAACCAACATCCGGTTATCTAGAACTTTATGACAATGGAAATCTAATCAATTCAGGGAACAATATCCTGACAAACACAACATCTTATACTTCAGCAGGAACGCACAATATAACATTAATATTCAATGGAACTGTAAATTCAACATCAATCTCAGAAACACTGTTCATAACAGTAACTGATGCTCTTCCTGGTTCAATAACTAACCTTTCATTTGCAGCAAAATCACACAATTGGATATACTGGACATGGGACAATCCAACTGATGCAGATTTCAATGAATCAATAATCTATATAGACGGAGTTAATGTTGCAAACACCTCAGATGAATATTATAACGCTACAGGACTTACAGAAAATACTACCTATACAATAAACATACATACAAAGGACAATAATGGAAATATAAATACAACTGACGTTACTAATTCTCAAACAACACCAATCCCAACAACAGGTAATATCATCATAAATGAGATTATGTACGACGCTTCTGGAGCTGATAGCAATCACGAATGGATAGAGATATACAATAATGATTCTTCAAGAATAAATATAAGTAATTGGGTATTCAATTCAGATTCAACTAATCACAACCTAAACCTGATAAATGGCAGTGAAATTTTGGATTCAGGAGAATATGCAGTAATTGTACAGGATGATGCAACTTTCCTTGCAGATTATCCTGCTTTTAATGGGATATTATTTGATTCATCATGGAGTGATTTTTCTAACACGAATGAATATCTTGAATTGATTGACTCGGATTCAAATACGATTGATATTGTTAATTATTCTTCTTCATGGGGAAATGATACTGCAGGATATTCTTTAGAATTAAATTATACATATATGGATAATAGTATTGGAGCAAACTGGCATACTTCATTTGAAAATGGAGGCACACCTGGAGCTCCAAACAGCCACCCGCCTTCAGTTATAAGTTGGAATGCGTCTTCCACTAACATTGGTTCCGGAGAAGTGGGATCTGGAGAAATCAACATATCTGAAGATATAAACTCAATACAAATTAATAACAATGTATCTGTAATATGTAATTCAGGAGACTGCTTAACAATAACAGACAATTGGACAGATGGAACAGATATGAACAATGGAGAAACACAACCTGTTATATTCACATGTGATGATTCAGCTGCAGGAAATTTTTCTGCAATATTTGACCTAACCTCAGAAGATGACCAATCAGCAGATAAAATAAATGTAACTTGTGAAATGGTTCTTCCACCAACATTCCTTTCAGGAACAGTAACAAATGAAACAACTGTTTTAGAAAACGCAACTATTGTTGTAAAACAAGGGGGTTCATTATTCAATAATACATCAACAGATTCATCAGGATTCTACAATGTTTCAGTCATATACGGAGATATTTATGCTGTAACAGCTTCCTATCCTGGCTACACAAACCAGACAAAAACAATAACTATGAATGAAAGTAAAATTGTAGATTTCAACATGAGTTGTAACCCTAATTGGGATTGTACTTCATGGGATTCATGCTCAGGAGGAACCCAGACAAGAACCTGCACTGATCTAAACAGCTGCGGAGTTGATACTGGAAAACCTTCTGAAAGCAGAAGCTGCACAAATCCTAAATCATGCTTCCCTGCAGGAACAAAAATATTAATGGCTGACAATTCTAAAAAGAACATTGAAGATATAAAAGTAAGAGATATTGTAATGGGCTTTGACGGAAAACATAATGTCCCTGTTGAAGTTCTTGAACTCGAATCACCTGTAAGGGATCATATGTACACTCTCAGCTTTGAAGACAGCACTATATTAAAACTTACAGCAGAGCACCCCCTTTATACAACAAAAGGCTGGAAATCACTTTCACCCAGATCAACAGCCGAAGAAAATCCCCAGCTAAATGTAAAACAATTAAAATTAGGGGACAAAGTATTGAACAGCAATGGAAAATACATCAAGATAACAGATATCAATTTCAAAGAAAAGATAATCCAGACATACAACCTTAAAAAAGTATCTAAATACAATAATTTCTTTGCAAACAATTTCCTTGCTCACAATAAAGGAAGCCCTTCTGGTACATATTCAGAGACCTATTACATAAATCTGACAAAACAAGGAGTTGCAGTAGAGTTAGAAGAAGACGATGAAGTAATATTTGATTTTGAAAATGAATCTCATGAAGCATTAGCTGGAAGTGTTAATACTGGATCTTTGACTTTAAAGGTAGGAGATGAAAGCTATGTCTTTGAGGTAGGAGATGAATTAAATTTTGATTTAAACGAAGATAGTGAAGATGATATGTCAATTACCTTAAATAAGTTAGAATACAGCAAAGCTACAGTAATATTCAAATTATATGAAGAACCAGAGTCTTTCTTATCTTCATTCCCTGATACAACAAAAAAAGAAGAAAAAAATGAAAGCAAAGAAGAAAAACAGCCTAAAGAACTTGGCTCAGCAGAAATCTTCAGAGAAGAAATCAAAGATATCCAGCCGGAAACAATCGGCGGAGCTTCAATGTTTATGGGAAAGATAAATAAAGCATTGAATTCACCATATCCCAAATATGTGATGGCTGGTATAGTAATATTATTGATAGCAATAGCAGTAATAAACAACAGCGAAAAAATCAGTAAAGCATTCAAGAAAACAAGCAAAAATATAACAAAGAAAAAAACCAACAAAAAAGCAAATAAAAACAAAAAAGCAAATAAAAACAAGAAAAACAAGAAAAAAACCAAAAAAGAGAAATCATAATCTTATAAAGACTTCAATTTCTATTATTTTTTTGATCTCTTTTTCCAACCTGTCTTTTAGTTCAATTATATCAATACTATCATAATTCTTCTCTGATGAATCAATATCTTCTTTTTTGTTCTTTGTCTTAAAAGATATGTGCTCTATCTTGTATTCCAGCTCCTTTATCTGGGATTTCACAGGATTTGAATTTATGTTCTTTTTGATGTCTTCTTTTTTATCTCTAAGATTCTTATATTCAGAAACTATCTTCTTTAATCTTTCAGCAGAAATTGCCTCTATCCCTTCAAGTATCTTTTCCTTTTTCTTATCTCTTAGATCAACACCTTCTGATTTGATATTCCTCTTCATATTATTTAAGATATTGATAATCTTCATCTCTTTGTCATCAAGAAGTGCTTCGACGCAGGAGTCGAGATATTCACCTATAATCTTTTCATTCTCAATAGATATCCTCTTAAATTTCCTAAGTCCTTTTTCAACAGACGAAAAAAGCTGAATAATTTCATTTTCCTTATGTTTGATTGAATCTTCAACATCTGTGAGTTCTTCATTGTATTTTTCAAACCTCTTGTAATCACCGCTGTTATTCAGCTCTTCAAGCTTGTTTTCATAGTCTGCTTTTTCTGACTTGATCTCAGCAAGATCATTTTTTTCCTTCTTTATCTTTAAACCCATATTTTCCTTTTTCTTTATTGATTTTATAAAATTATCAATATCTTCTTTTACCTTGTCTATCTCAGAAATTCCTTTGTCTTCTATATCTTTCCTTATCTTTTTTGCGGTTCCAGCAAGTCTCTTCAGATCATCTTTTATCGGTTTTACCTCATCAAAAAAAAGATATTGTACAGCTTTGTAGCTTTTAATTGTATTTTTCCCAAATTCATCTAAACTTTCATCAATATCGTGGCTAAATCTTTTTCCTTCGATATAATTTACATGGTCTGGAAATTCCATGTTATTTATAAAATGCGCCAGCGTTCTGCAGTAGCCGTCTCTATGGCCCAGCACAACATTTTTTACTTTTTCTTGTATCTTGTCAGGCTCTTTGATCTCTGCTTTCTTCAGTTTTTCCAGATTCTCCCCCATACTTTTCAGTATTTTTCTTACTTCTTCTATATATCCCTTGATATCCTCGTTTATTTCTTCAGACCTGGATCTGGTCTTTGCATCAAACCATTCAGAAAGCTCACTAACATTAACATCTTTCTTTTCTATTTCTTTTTTAAACAAGCTTTTTAAAAATTCAAACATTAGTATGGTAAATCTGCAAAGATTTAAAAAGTTGATTGTAATAGAAACATAATAATGGCAAAAAGAATATCAAAGAAAAAATCAAAGAAAAACAGGGAAATTGTCAAAGAACGGATTGAAAAACTTTTCAGCCAGGCAAAAAAAGCATTTAGAAAAAATAAAAAGCTTGCAAACAAATATGTAAAACTCGCAAGAGAGCTTGCTATGAAGTACAGGATAAGGATGCCAAGAAAACTTAAAAGAAAATTCTGCAAGCACTGCTATTCATTCCTTGTCCCTGGAGAAAACTGCAGAGTAAGGACAAGAGGCAGTAAAGTAGTCTATTATTGCATAGAATGCAAAAAATATATGAGATTCCCTTATTTAAGGGAAAAGAAAGCAAAAAAGGACCGATAATATGAAATATGATCTAGAGCTTTCAAAAGCAGTAAACAAGATAAAAACATCCAAAGCAGGGCTTGTATGTATCCAGCTTCCAGACGGATTGAAAAGATATGCAGATAAGATCCAAAAACATATCGAATCAAAAACAGATGCAGATATTGTCATCTGGATGGGAAGCTGTTATGGGGCATGTGATACTCCTTTTGGATTAGATAAGCAGGGATTTGATCTTCTGGTACAATGGGGGCATTCAGAATGGAAACAATAAACATTGCATTGAGTATAATCATTTCTTTGTCAGGTATACCTCTTGGGTTTTTGCTGGCAAAAATCGCAAAAGAGGAGCTGAAAAAAGGAGAGCAATATTTTATCTGGATGCAGAACATAATTTTGATCCTGGCGGTAAATCTTTTTTTCTACACTCTTGACCTAAAAATTGCCTCAAAAATATTGATCCTAATATTGACTTCTTTATTGATAATAAAGACAAAACCAAGAGCGGTAATAGGATATATTATATTCGCTGTCTTATTTTATCTTGATCTAAAAAACATTGAGATAACTCTGGCCCTTTCATCACTTATGTTCTTGTATGGTTTTCCTACTGCTTCCTTGATAAGATTAGAGGGCATCAACGCTCTTAAGATACCTATACACCATATTAAAAAAGAGATAAAGATTATAGGTCATAGAGGAGCACCAAAATATAGATCTGAAAATACATTAAGCTCTTTTAAAAAAGCTATAAAACTCGGTGCAGATATGATAGAGGTTGATGCAAGACTTACAAAAGACAACAAAGTGATCATTATGCATGATCCAACAGTTGACAGGACAACTGATGGAAAAGGTTACGTTGGAAATATGACCTTAAAAAAGATAAAAACCTTAAAGACAAAAAACAATGAAAATCCGCCAACACTGCAAGAAACAATAGATCTCTTAAAAAATAAAAAAACCGGAATCAATGTCCACATCAAGGAATACAAAGCAGCAGATAAAGTCATAGATACTATAAAAAAGAATAATTTCCAGAAAAGAACAATAATCTCTTCATTGGCAAGAAAAACCCTTGCAAGAACAAAAGAAAGAGAGCCAAAGATAAGGACTGCTCTTCTGATATCAAAGCCAAGAATAAGGTATATAAACATCGGTAAAAAATTAGACTGTTATGCTTTGCATCCTATGTATCACACAATCACAAAGAGGATGGTAGTAAGGGCCCATAATAACGGATTCAAGGTGAATGTCTGGACAATTAAAAATAAGCTGCAGGCGATCAAATCAAAGGTTTACTATAAGGTTGATGGATTGATAACTGATGATCCTTTATTATATAGCAAGAAATAACTATCTTTTTCTTTTGTGATAATATACAATATAAATACTTGCTATAATTGCTCCTATAAAATTAAACAAAAGATCAAGAGCATTGTTAAGGTAATCTCCTACCTGCTTTGTAGCTCCAAGAAAAACAACAGCAAACAATTCAAGCACTTCATTGAATGCTCCAATCCCTGATGCGATCAATATTAAAACCAAAGCCAGCAAAAATTTACTGTGCTTTAGTTTCTTGTCAAGATGAGGAAACAACAGGCTGTATGATATAAAAGTCGCGACAAAAGTTCCGATAATATGGACAAGATTGTCATATTTAAAAACACCAGGAATCAGCCAAAATTCATAAAGCCTTGTTCCAAAAATATGTATATTCCCTCCAAAGATATGCATAGCCCCTACAACAGTAAGTCCAAAGATGATGGCAGTAGTTAGATGCAGTTTCTTATGATAAAGAACAACCAAAAAGAGCAACAAAGACATTACTAATGTATAATATAAAAATTCATAGTTTTTGTTAAAAAGTGAGATTGCTGTAAAGACAAGCAGATAAAGCAAAGTAAAATACAACATGAGCTTTAATTTAACCTTTTCATCTATCATACTATGATAATATAACATAAATACCTTATAAAAGTTTCTAATAGAAAGTTATATAAATATTAATCAGAAAAGCATATCTATGAAAAAATATGATCTTCATACTCATACATATCATTCTAGGTGTTCTAATCTTAGACCAGAAACACTTCTAAAAAAAGCAAAAGAGAAAGGTTTAGACGGCATAGCAGTTACTGACCACAATACAATAAAAGGCGCATTGGAAACAAAAAGATGGAACAAAGACAAAAACTTTGAAGTTATTGTTGGAGAAGAGATAATGACAGACAAAGGAGAGATTCTTGCATTGTATCTTAAAAAAGATATTAGACCAGGAAAATTCCACAAAGTTATAAAGGATATCAAAAGACAAAAGGGCATATCAGTGATTGCCCATCCTTTTGCAACAGGGATAAGAAAAAATGCAGACCAGGGATTGTTTAAACATATAGATGCCATTGAAGGATTTAATGCAAGATCTCTTTTTAAGTTTGAAAACATTAAAGCCCAGATCAAAGCAAAAGAACTTGATTTGCCGGTAACCGCAGGTTCTGATTCTCATTTTTCTTCTGAAGTTGGAAGAGCTTACACTGAATTTGATGGGACATTAAGAAACGCGATAAAAAACAAAAAAACAAACATCAAAGGAAATAATTTATTTTCATTTATCTACAGGTTAAGGTCTTCATTAAAAAAATATCTAGATATATGATTATATATCTCTGATTACTTTTTTTGTTAATTTTTTGTCAAATACATAAAATAATGACAAAAACCTTCCAAATAAAGGCATAAAATCCTTGTACATAAACTCGTCATAATATGTATTCTTTTCAAAAAAATTTAAAAATTTCGGAAGAAATTTAAGCTTGTGTTTCATAGACAAAAAATACAGAAAGTCCCCTGCCAGCCATCTGCTCTTAACATCTAATTTATAGTTCTTTATCGGCTTAATCTTTTTTTTGACCGCCAGATTATAAAGAAGATAAGGAAAATTCACGCCAGCTGCGATCGGCAAAGCAAGACTCCCCCAGAATCTTGGATTTATCTCTATCAGTTTTGGCTTGCCATCCCTTGGATCTACCTTGAACTCAACCATAGCAAGACCAAACCATTTAAGTTTCCTAAGCAGCTTTATAGCTATTTTTTCTGCAGTCGGGTGCCTTATGCTTTGTCTTAATGTGCTCGGGCCCCCTTTTATCGGATACTGTCTTATTCTTTTATGTGTAAAAACTGCTTTTTCTTTGTGGTCATAGCCAAACAAACAGGAAACCCCTATAGCGTCTCCTTCTTGAGGGATATATTCCTGGACTATTGGCTTTCCATAAGATTTAGATATATCAGCAAAAGTCTTTTTTAATTCAGAAAAAGAACTGCATATCTTTACTCCTCTTGAGCCTGAACTTCTTTTGGCCTTGACAATGACTGGAAAATTCAGATTCTCAACAACAATATCCAATTCGCTGATCTTTCTGGGATAATATGTTTTTGGATGGGGTATGCCTATTTTTTCAGCAAATCTCATTATCTTCCCTTTATCCATCGCTCTTATCATTGTTTTATAATCTACTAAAGGAACTGCTGTATATTTTGAAAGTTCTTTTTTATGTTTAGAGAAAAATAATACATTCTCATTCATTACTGGAAAAACAACATCAAATTTATTTTCTTTGATATACTTAAAGATAAATTCCTTGAATTTTTTTGGTTTATCGGATATATTTGGGTAAATCACCTTTTTACTGCTGTATCTAGAAAAATAAACAGGAGCAGCATTAAGATATCCGCCGTTAAAAACTTTGATTTTTTTTGCTCCCAAAGACCTGGTAACATTAAGAGGTATCCTTCCTTGTTCTGCATCCGTCACAAAAACTTTTGCCATATGTTTAAGATAAGGAAATAATTTAAAAAGTTTGCTAAAAAGATTTCATAGAAAGATATATAAACATTGTATCCTGTTTAAAAAAAATGATTTTCCAAATATTAACGATTATAGTATTTATTCTTGCAGTTTTATTCATACTATTCATAGCTTTTTGGAAACTTTATTTTCTAAGGAATCCTGAAAGAATCCCGCCAAAAGGAAAAAATATAATTTCTCCTGCTGACGGAAAGATAATAAGCATAATTCCAATAAAAAAAGAAAGGATAAAAATCAAAAAAAGAAAGATAGGAAAGATTAATGCTTTGGTAAAAGATACGTTGAAAGAGGGATATCTGATTTCAATATTCATGTCTTTGTTTGATGTACATGTAAACAGGGCTCCTGTTGATGGAAAGATAATATCAACCAAACATACAAGAGGAAAGTTCCTGCCTGCCTATAATCTGGATGCTTTGGAAAATGAAAAAAATGAGATAATCATCAAGAATAAAATATTGGGAAAGATAAAGGTCATACAGGTAGCCGGATTCATTGCAAGAAGAATAAGATGTTATGTTAAAAAAAACCAAAAAATAATTAAAGGGGAAAGAATTGGGTTGATTAACATGGGAAGCCAGGTAACACTGATAGTTCCAAAAAATATAAAACTCAAAATTAAAAAAGGCCAAAAAGTTAAAGCAGGAAAAACAATACTTGCAACATACT
>WJKL01000106.1 GCA_014729145.1 Candidatus Woesearchaeota archaeon | reverse complement strand
TTTTCAAGTGCTTTAACAACTTTTGTCGCAGCATCAAGGCTTTTAAGTTCAATGTCTGAGAACTCAATATTTTTCTTTAATTCATTTTTCTCCAAAAAGAGCAAATCAGGAGAGCCAAGGAACGCAACCATATTCACCAGCTTAATAATAATCATTACCCTTGTCTTTGGAAGCCTTGATACTGTTGCACCATTATTGACTATGGTTTTCCTTATAGCTTATTCGATGATAAATCTTGTTGTATTTATTGAGCAGAGTATTGGTTTTGTCAGCTTCAGGCCAATATTCAAGATACCTAAATTTGTTTCATTATACGGTTTTTTAGGCTCTTTGTTTGTAATGTTTTATGTCAATCTTATCTCAGGGATAATAGCTGTAATTGTCCTTTTTTTGGTCTATCTTATTTTAGTAAGAAGAAGATTAAAAACAAAAAGCGGATATGTAAGGTCTGGTTTGCTGCTGGCTTTATCTGAATGGGCTGCTAAAAAAGTTATATCGCTTTCAGAATCAAAACAACAGATATGGAAGCCAAACATACTTCTTCCGGTAATATCTTCAAGAAAGCTTCTGGGAAATTTTTCAATAATAAAGTCTTTAGTCTATCCAAACGGAGAACTGAATATCCTGGGAATATATTTAAAGAAAAGAAAAAAGATACAGGGTATGGAAATCAACAAGGAAAAGATAAAGAGAGAGAAAAAAGCAATACCTAATCTTGTAGATAAGTTCAAAAAAGAAGGGATATTCACATCATATGCTTCGGTCTCTGTTGAAAATTATATAAACGCGGTGTGCACATCACTGGAAGCGATGGAAGGCCAATTTTTCAAGCCGAACATATTGTTTCTGCCTGTCTCACTTAAATATTTCAGCAAATATGAACTGAAAAGGCTGTTCAGCTCTGCAAAAAGTGCAGATTCAGGGATGATCTTATTTGACAAGAACAATGATATTGGGCTGGGATCTCAGGAAGATATTCATGTGTGGCTCTCACCAAATATATTAAAAGAAGATGATCTCTATAAGGAAAGAAAATATGATTTGGCGATGCTGAGCGCTTATCAGCTGTATAGGAACTGGGTCGGAAAGATAACCCTGAGGATATGCGTTGAAAAGAAAAACGAGGATGAAGCAAGAAGATATTTGAGAAGGCTTATTGCTGAATCAAGATTCCCTGCATCAACAGAGATAGAAGTGATTACAGATACATTCTATCAGGGACTGAAAGAATCTCCAAGAGGAGATATTCATATAATACCAGTAGAAAACCTTTCTGAGATCAATAAAATATCCAAAAAGACAAATAAGATAAACAAGTCTTTCTTGTTTGTTGTTGATTCTGGAAATGAAGATGTTTTGGCTTGAAGAAGAAACAAGAATAATCAATATAATCAAACAAGTTCTTTTTCTCTTAGTTTTCTCAAACTTGAGTTTTCAAACTTTAAGATGTCTTCTTTTTCTTTTATCCCTTTTTTGTGCAATAAGTTGTTGAACTTTTTGAAGATTTTATATGTTGCCTTTACGTCTGACATTGCCCTGTGAGCATCTTTATTTTCAATATTATAATGTATGCAGATAGTTTCGAGCCTTTTGCTTGGAAGATGGTTCAGAAGCCTGTAGGCAAGCTTTCTTGTGCACAGTCTTTGGTTTAAGAGCTCCTGTTCAAGATGTTTTTTTGCGTTTTCATTAAGAAATCCATGGTCAAAAGTAGCATTGTGCGCTATAATCATATCTTCTTCCAAGAAATCAAGGAATTCCGGAAGAATTTGTTTTATGTTTGGCTTATTTTTTACCATCTTGTTTGTTATTCCAGTCAGTCTTGTTATGAATGAAGGTATCTTTACATTGGGATTTACAAGCTCTTCAAATTTTTCTGTTATTTTGTTGTTTTTTATCTTGACTGCAGCTATCTCTGTAATCTTGTGATAATGTTTAGAAAGTCCTGTTGTTTCCAGATCTAACACCACATATTTTTTAAGCATGTTTTTTCTTTCAAAGAACTCCTTAATAAATTTTTGGAATTTATTTTAGAAAACAAAAACCTGGACCAATACAGCTACACCCAATAATATACTTATCACAGAAATGGTTCTTCTCATCACTTCAGGAGGTATTTTTCTTACAATGTAAGTTGCAAAAGGTATTGACATAATTCCTCCGACTAATAAAGAGGCGATCAATATCCAGTTGAAATTTGAAGGCCCCTCAATCAACATATAAGTAAAAGTACCTACTGTGCTTATTATTCCTTCGGTCAGCGTTGTTATCCCGACTGCGTGTTTGCTTCTTACCCCTGAAATCATCTGGCCCCCAGTAAGTACAGGACCATAGCCTCCGCCTGCAACACCTTTGTTAAATGCAGAAATAAGTCCAAAAAAAGTTATCTTTGGCCAGGAAAGATGTCTTTCATTCCCTTTTTTCTTGAAATTAAACAACAGTATTATTCCGATTATTATTATAAGCACACCGATGTATATCTTTAAGAACCTTTCAGGAAGCTCAACAGCGACAAAAACTCCAATCAAAACCCCTATTATACCGAAAAAAGACAAAGCAGAGGTCACTTTCCAGGCCTGGGTTCTTTTTCCAAAGCTTACATTTTTGAATTTTTGATGGAAAAATCCTCCGACTAGGCCAAAGACCATGCTCATTGCAAGAACAGCAGGGATAGCCTCTAGAGGATGAAATCCCAGAAGTATAAGAACAGGGGTCATAATTCCAAAACCCATGCCTGAAGAAACATCTATGAATTCAAGGATGAAAGATATCAATACAATCAGGATGATGAATTCTGTGCTCATTAACATTAAAATTTTTTAAATATATTTAAATTTATCTATGGTTCTTATCCTAACATTACAAAAAATCTTATATACCAGAAGTTCTAATATGTTCTAATATGATAACTTTTGAGATGGTCTTGGTCATATTGATTACTGCAGCTATCCTTTATTTATTTGCAACTGAAAAATTTACATATGATACAGTTGCATTAATGACTATTGTTGTTCTTATGCTTACAGGATTAGTAAGTCCTGCTGAAGGTGTTTCTGGGTTTGCAAATCCTGCAACTATAACTGTGTTATCTATGTTTATCATCTCTGCTGGTATACAAAAGACAGGGGTAGTGCATATTCTGGGAGAGAAGATGTTGAAGTTTGCAAAGACCATGTCAAAACAGCTTGGCTCTATAATCATGATAAGTCCTCTTGGAGGATTGATAAACAATACTGCTTCTGTATCAATACTGCTTCCTATGGTGATGGATCTGACTGAAAAGACAAAAACTTATGCTACTCAATTGTTGATTCCTTTGTCTTATATATCTATGGCTGCAGGCACTTTAACACTTCTAGGAACAAGCACAAACATACTTGCAAATGATATCTATGTAAGAGCAGGGTTTGAACCGATTGGTCTGTTCGAGATAACCAAACTAGGAATAATTGTTTTTGCTATTGTTGCATTATATTTCTTTTTAGTGGGAAGATTCATGCTTCCTTCAAGAAAAGCCCAGAGAGGTATTACAGACCCTTATAAAAAATTAAAATACACTGCAGATGCAATAATTCCTGCAGAATCCCCTATAATTTATCAAAAAGTCAAAGAAAACAAATTAAAAGATTATAATATTAAGATAATGAGGGTCACAAGGGGCGGAAGAAAATTCAAGAGAAGACTGGAAAACAAAAATATAAAGCCGAATGATACGTTGGTTATTCGCGGAAGCAGGCTTGAATTATTGAGGGCAGACAGAGCAGGATTGGTCAAGATAAGGCCAAGTGCAAGATTTTTGAAAAAGAAAGACAAATATATTTTAGAGCAGTTCATGATATCAGAAAATTCTTCTTTGGTCAATAGAACTTTGAGATCATTTGGTTTTAAGGACAGATATAATGCAGTTGTTCTTGCGCTGAAAAGAGGAGAGAAGAAGATTAGGAGAAGCATAAGTTCTTTAAGATTAAAATTTGCAGATATTCTATTATTAAAAGGAAAAAAAGAAACAATGGACCTGCTGAAGATGAGTGATGATCTTATATATATTGGAGAAGTGCAGGGGCCTTACAGAACAGACAAGATGAAATACGCTCTTGGAATTCTTGCATTGGTTGTTTTGTTAGCAAGTTTTAATATAGTTTCTATAATGGCTGCTGCTTTAACAGGAGTTGTGTTAATGGTTTTATTTAGAGTACTTACTCTTGATGAAGGATATAAAGCAGTAAACTGGAGAATTATTTTTCTTCTTGCAGGTATCATCCCTTTGGGAATTGCAATGACAAATACAGGAACAATAAATCTGTTGGCTGATGGAATTGTCAAAATATCAGGAAATGTACCTCCGATAATTTTATTGGGGTTGTTTTATCTGATAACTACATTATTGACAGAGATAATATCCAACAATGCAGCAGTCATTGTAATGGTGCCTTTAGGTTTGAGTGTTTCTACAACACTGGGATTGAATCCCTTTGCGTTTGTGGCTGCAGTCATGTTTGCAGCATCAACCTCTTTCCTTACTCCAATTGGATATCAGACAAATACGATGGTGTATACTGCAGGAAACTACAAATTTACTGACTTTTTGAAAATAGGAGCCCCTTTAAATCTTATATTATTATTTGCAAGCACATACCTGATCACATTGATATGGGGGCTTTAGAATTGATTATTATTTTTCAGGCTTGTTGCATCTGCAGCAGCGCATGCATTTGCCGCATTTAGGGCAGACATCTTTAACTTCTCTTTTGCATTGTGGACATATTGGCATTTTATAGGTATTAGGCTGTTGTTGTATATATTAATTTCTTTTTTATCTTATCTCCTGACCCACATGTCTTTTTTCTTTTTGTATGATTTTTTAACCGCATTCCAGGCAACTTTATGTGCAGTTTCCTCTCTTGAGGATTTTTCTTTTCTTTTCTCTGAGGTTTTATACTGCTTGTAGGCATTATTATGCTTTTCTGTATATAGTCTGGGCTCCCTGAGGAAGGTTTTTTCTTATATTTTTGGATAGTTCTTTATTGTTTTTGTAGGGCATTTTTATCACATTGCTTTTTTATGGTTGTTTTTAATCAAAAACAACAGCAAAAATGAAGATAATATTGACAATGCAGCAGCATAGATAAAAGGAGACTGGACATTTATCGCATCCCAGAGAAAACCTCCGATGAGATTTGCAGGAAAAACAGTCAATCCGACCAGCATGTGGTATGTTCCCAGGGCAGTGCCCCTTATATTCTTATTTGAAAGATCAGAGACAAAGGCTCTGGAGACTCCTTCTGTTATGGCCATAAACAGACCATATAATCCAAACAATATCCAGATAGTTATTCTGTTGGCGATAAATGCAAAGCCAAGTGCAGTAAGTCCAAACAGCAGGAACCCTGAAAATAATACAGGTTTTCTTCCTATTTTATCTGATATCTTTCCAGCAGGAACTGAGAAAAATGCATACATCAGATTATATACAAGATATATCAGCGGAATTAAAGAGATCAATACACCTATGTTTTTGGCTCTAAGTAAAAAGAAAGCATAACTGAAGTTTGCCAAATTAAAAATAACAATAATAAAAAGAAATTTTTTAAGATTAGAATTAAGTTTGCTGAAATTAAACTTAAATTTGTGATCTTTTTTGTGGTCTTTTTCTTTTACACCAAATATCAGGATCAGAACAGCAATAACTCCTGGGATAAATGAAAGCAGGAATATCAATCTAAAAGAATCCCCAGAATATAATCTCAATAGAAGAAAAGCAATTATCGTACCGATTATCGCTCCTGTTGTATCCAGAGCTCTGTGAAGGCCAAAGCTTTTTCCTCTTGTTTTTTTGTTTACTGAAGCTGCAAGCAGAGCATCTCTTGGAGAATCTCTTATACCTTTTCCAACCCTGTCAAAAAATCTTACTCCCAGAACATGGGTCCAATGGGATGCAACAGCAAGAATTGGTTTAGTTATAGTGGATAATGAATAGCCTCCAATGACTATTGATTTTTTCTTTCCAAATTTGTCAGAGAACCACCCTGATGCAAGCTTTAGGAATGAGGCAGTTGCTTCTGCAATACCTTCTATCAGCCCGACTATAGACATAGGTGCATTCAGGACAGTGGTTAGAAATAAAGGAAGAACAGGAAAGATCATCTCAGAACTTATATCAGTAAAAAGACTTGTCAGCCCCAGCCTGAATACGTTTTTCTTTCCTCTTTTTTTCATCTGTTCCTATCGAAAAGAAATGTTGTTTTTATATCTTGTTATTTTTCTAAAGGTCTGACATATCTTCAGGCTCATAATATTCTCTTGCATGCCTGCATGATGGGCATTTTTCAGGAGGTTCTTCTCCTTCATGGATATATCCGCATTTAGAGCATTTCCATCTTATAGGTTTTTCTCTTTTGAATACAGTTCCTTCTTTAACTCTTTTCAGCAGTTTCTCATATCTTTCTGCATGGTTTTTTTCGACCTTTGCAACCATCTTGAACAATCTTGCTGCATCCTCATTTCCGTCTTCTTCAGCCTGTTTTGCAAACTTTGGATACATCTCCATTGTTTCATAGGTTTCACCTTCCAAAGCTGCCTTAAGATTGTCAGATGTGCTTCCTATCCCTTTAAGCAGCTTGAATTCATCTTTGGCATGCTGTTTTTCGTTCAAAGCAGCCTCTTCAAATATTCTTGCAATATAATGATATCCCTCTTTTCTTGCAGCTTTTGCAAAAAAAGTATACTTGTTTCTTGCCTGAGATTCTCCGGCAAAAGCATCTTTTAGGTTTTTTTCTGTTTTTGACATTTTTTTACCTCCTTAAACTAATCAAACAAAAAAGAAATAATATATATTTTATATTTATCTATTTCTTTATAGTGTTTATCTTCAGCAGCTTATACAGTCCGCAGAAGCTTGTGAATGATGTTACAAAGGCAATCGCTGCAATTATGTACCACCATGCACTGTAAGCAAATCCCAAGTAAAGAAATATCAAACCCATGATAAATCTTACTGCCTTGTCTGTTTTTCCAACGTTCTTTTTCATCTTATTCTTCTCCTGTCTCTTCTTTAACTTCTTCTTTTCCTGCTTTTAGCTCTTCAACCTGTTCTTTGTCTCTGTTTAACAACAAAGCCTGGAACTCTCCAACATGTGTTTTTTCTTCTTTTGCAACATCAAGCAGAATTTTTTTGATGTTTTTATCAGGTGTCATCGCTGCCAATTGTTCATATAGATTAACTGCATCTAACTCAGCTATAATCGCTGCTCTTAAAATCTCGCTGTTAACCTGTTCTTTGCTCATCGTACTCAGATCTTCTTTTATCGGTATTTTCGATAACATCTTTTATGCACCTCCGTGTGCTATTATTATGATTATTGCTATTATTATTCCTGCTGCCATAGCCAGCAATGAAAATTTTTTGTCTTTTTTTTGGATCTCTGGAAGCAAGTGAGTTGCTCCTACATAAATCAAAGAACCTGCTGAAAAAGCCAAGAGGATGCCTAAAATAGGTTCTGTTAATTTGTTGATAAGTGGCCAGGATATCAATGCTCCTAATGGCGTTGAGATTGCTGCTGCAAGAAAAGCCCCTAATGAAGATCTTGCTTTGCTGAATTTTGCTTTGATCAGTAAAAGATAGGTTATTATCCCTTCTGGGAATTCATGAAGCACCATTCCTATCGCTGCTAAGGTTCCTGTAAAGATGCTTACATTAAAGGTAACTGTGTATATAATTCCGTCAATAAATGAATGTATACCTATTCCTATCGCAGGTATTATTCCATGAACCATGTTTGTGCAGTTCTTTTCATCGCATTTGAACATACTTAAGAATCTATTTAATATGTATAAGAAAAGAAAACCTGCCAAAAGAGCTATTGGAGAATATCTGCTCATCTCAAATGATTCAGGTATTATGTGCATAAAAGAAACAGATATCAGGACTCCGGCTGCAAAAGACATGAAATAGACAACATTTTTCTTCCCCCACCTAGCAAATTTATTAATTACATAAATTCCAATAGATGTAACAATACCTGCCAATAATGCTGCAAGTATTGTCAGCAAAAAGATATTCATTTTTCTTTTACAGTGATAGCATCAACAGGACATGCATCTGCTCCTTCTTTTGCGCATTCTTTGTCTGTTTCTGGTTCTTTGGCAAATGCTTTTGTATCTTTTATTTCAAAAACATCCCCACAAACAGCAGTGCAAGCTCCGCAGCCGATGCATTTTTCTTTGTCTACTTTTACATTATATCTTGGCATTTTCATTAAACCTCCTTAATGAGACTATTTTATCAGGATTTGACGAAGAGACCGCACCAGCATTCCCCTTTTTCCTGCCATGTTTTCTGAGCAAAAAAGTTACAAGGACATAATAATTCAATATCTTTCTCAAAATCTCCTGTTTGTATCCTGCAGGGGCAGTATTTCAGTCCTGTTTTTTCTTCATTTTGCAATACACCATCCATAGCAATGTCTGCATGCTTTTTATCCGGGTTTAGTCTGACGTTTCCCTCTTTTTCACAATATTTCTCAAATCTTTGTCTTAATTCATTGACATTCATTCTATTCCTGCGGCTTTTTTTGCTTCTTCTATATCTATCTCTATATATTTGTTTACCTGTTGGCATGTAGGGCATTTTTCAGGCCCGCCACTTCCATAGTGTATGTCATTGCATACTGTGCATCTGAAAAATTTTTTGTCGGGCATCTATATCACTTCCCCACATTTACAGCATCCAGAACAGCAGCCGCATCTGGAGCATCTTGGGCTGTCTTCTGTAAATGATTTTCCGCAGACTTTGCATCTGTCTTTTTCATAGATTTCGTCTTCTTTTACATCTTCAGAGATATTTTTTTCAGTCATCTGATTCACCTTTTTTGGATATATAATCAAATGCAGTCAATAGTGTTCTGGAGCCGTCTCCGCATGCAATAACTGTTTGTTTTCCAGGAAGACTGGTTACGTCTCCTGCAGCATATACTCCTTTTTCAGAAGCTGCCCCTGATTCATCAACAATAATCTCATTTTTGTCATTAAGTTTGATCAGATTCTTGACCATATCTGTATTCCTTATATGGCCTATCTCTACAAAGATACCTTCTACATCTATTGTTTTTTCCTCTCCGTCTTTTTCATATTTTAGCTTGTTTACAAAATCATCTTTTCCTAATATCTCTTTTGTGTCTGCGTTGTTTATTATTTCAACCTTGTCACTTTCTTTTACTTTTTTGATTCTTTCTTTGTCCCTTCCAGTTAGTTCATCTCCTCTGTTTATTATGTGGATCTTATTTGCTATCTTTAATAATGTTTGAGCAGAAGTTACAGCACTGTCCCCTCCCCCGACAACAGCAACATCTTTGTCTTTGAACAATGGCCCGTCGCATGTTGCGCAGTATGCAACACCTTTTCCTTCATATTTTTCTGCTCCATCTACTTTTAATTTTCTTGGAGAGCTTCCTGAACATACAATAACAGTTTTTGTCTCGTATTCCCTCCCTTCTTTTGTCTTGACCAGAAAATTATTGTCTTTTTTCTCTACTTTTTCTACAGTATCATCTTTTACTTTTATATCATACTGGTCCATATGTTCTTTGAATTTTTCTACCAGTTCAATACCGTTTAAATCATGATATCCTGGATAGTTTTCAATATCAGGGCTCCATAATGTCAGTCCGCCAACATCTTTGGAAATAATCTCAAATTTCAATTCAGCTCTTGCTGCATATATTGCTGCAGTTATTCCAGCAGCTCCTGCTCCTATTATCAATACATCTAACATTTTATTCCTCCTTGCATGGGCATTTGCATACAGTTATGCAGCATCCATCTGGTCCACATATATCTTTTTTGCATTTAGGGCATCTTTCTATTATAATGCTTTTTTTCTCTGGAAGTTCAATTTCAATATCATAACCGCATTCAGGACATTTAACGCTTGCTTTTACCATTTTAATCAATATCCAGCTTTTCTTTAAGCTTGTCTTTGTCAAATCCTACAATAATATCTCCATCTATATCTATTACTGGAACTCCTAATTGGCCTGATTTTTCTTTCATCTCTTTTTGAGCTTCTTTATCAGAAGAAACATCTATGTTTTCAAAATCAATATTATTTTTCTTGAGAAATTCTTTTGTTTTTTTGCACCATGGGCATGTTGGTGTTGTATATATTTTTACAGTCATTTTCATCATATCCTCCTTGTAATAACATTTTCTTTTCTTTTCTTTATAAATTTTGTTGCTTCTTTATATGTTAATAATTTGTTCTTTGTTCCAAAATACTGTACAACAGATGCAGAATTTGCATTTCCTAACTTCAATGCATGAGGTATATCCTGGTTTTTTATGATTCCTGCAAGAAATCCGGATGCAAAAGCATCTCCTGCTCCGGTAGTATTCTTTACTTTTACATTATATGCCGGCAAAGTATATATTTCAGAACCGTCATATGCTGCAACCCCCTTGGAGCCCTCTGTTATCACAACTATCTTGGGGCCCAGATTGTAAAGACCCTTTGCAAGTGTTTTTATTTTGTTTGATCTGGATTTTAACAATAACCCTGCCTCTGACTTGTTTAGAATTATTATCGAAGCTGCATCAAGAATTGGTTTTAGTTTTCTTTTTCCCTGTTTTGCAAGATAAGTAGAAGGGTTGAACAAAAGGTTTATATTGTTTTTTTTAGCATAGCCTGCAATCTTTTTTGCTGTCCTGAATGATCTTTTCAGCATTGTTGCAAGGTATATCCATTTAGTATCTAGTTCTGATATCTTTATTTCATCATATCTTAGATCATCAGAAGCTCCCTTGTACGTAAACAAGACCCTGTCTTTTTCTTTTTTGCTGCTGACTATAACTGAATAGGATGTTCTTTTTTTTGAGGGAGCCGTTTTTATAACATTTACATCTTCTTTTTTAAGCTCGTGAATAATCTTAAATGCATTATGGTCATGCCCGAGCTTTCCAAGAAAAGCTGTGTTTAATTCCATACGGGAAAGCGCAACAGCAGGATTTATCCCTCCGCCTCCTGTCTGGAACTCAATTTCTTTTATCAGAACTTTATCTCCCAGATTTATCTGTTTAAATTTAGGATCAATATCTGCAAAGACATCGATAGTTGCAGAGCCAATAGTGATAACGTCGTACATGTATATACCTCTTTTTATAGAAATTAGAATAGAATGTATTTAAATGTTTGTATCAAAATTTTTAGTGGTTATTTTCTTTTAAAAAGTTCATTATTTTTGTAATATTTCCATAAAATATAACCAGCAACTAAGGCCATTATCGCGCTGAGGTATTGTCCAAGACTTAATCCAAATATTCTAGGGTCAGCTCTTAGAAAATCACAGAAGAATCTTCCCAATCCCATGAAGAAGACAAAGCTCCAGAAGATAAAACCATCTTTAAGGTTTTTCTTATAGTCTTTTATTATTGCAAGGAATCCTAAAAGAAGAAATCTTCCTGCTGCCCCATACAGCTGAACAGGATGTCTGCAGCCGTTATAATTTGGAAATTTAACACACCACCAAACATTTGTTACTGTTCCAACTATCTCTCCGTTTATGAAGTTTGCAATCCTTCCAAGAGCTAATGCAAACAATGCAGGAAATGTTAATATGTCTGCAAGCTTCAGAAATTTTAGTTTGTGTTTTTTGCAAAAATAATAGACTGCTGCAATCACTCCGATCAATCCTCCATGGAATGCCATGCCTCCGTCCCAGACAGCAAATATCTTTAAAGGATTTTGGATATAATAGACAGGATCCCACACCAGAACAGTAAACAATCTTGAACCAATTAAAACAGCAAGGATAAGATATAATACAAAATCTTCAACATCTTTCTTTTTTAGTTTTAGTTCTTTTCTTTTTTTGTTTAGAACATACCAAAGCAGAATAAAACCAATAACATAAACCAAACCATAATATCTTATCTCTAAAGGGCCTATGTTGATTAATGTAGGATTTAGATTGTGTATGAACATAAAAAAAGATAAAAAGAAAAAGGTATAAAAAAGTTGTTATTTAACCACAAGTTGCAGTTGTTGCTGAATCAGATTCTTCAAAACCGAATCCTGCTGAAGGGTTTGCTGAACTTAGCTCTTCATCACATTCTTCTGGTTTTTCCTTGAATCCTGTGCATACAGCATCAAGCAGTGAAGCAGGGTCTCTTCCTGTGCTTGCAGTCACTCCATTGATGACCAATGTTGGAGAGCCTCTTACACCATATTCTTCAACTTCTTCCTTAAAGATGTTGAATGTTGGGAAATTTCCTTTCCAGGTTGACTTGTCTTCAAAGTTTTCAGTTACTTTGTATTTTGCATCTGTTATTCCTATGCATGTGCTTAGTTTTGTCTTGTCTATCTCAGTTTCTTCAACACAAGTTTCAGAATCTCCGTCTTTTAGGAAGCATTTTAGATAGTCAAGATATTTATCATTCTGCTCTTCCTGGATACAATACTGTCTTACCTGCTCATCAAGCTCTTTTTCACCGTGCATCGCATAATCGCAGAATCTTATCTGGATGTCTGCCTTATTACCTAATAGTTCTATTACAGGAATCAAGCCTTTTTCGATCTGTGTTCCGTATGGGCAGTGTGACATCACAAAAGCCTCAACTTCAGGAATTTCTTTCTTTTCCATGCACTTCCATACACCTGAGCAGTCAGGATCTTCACAGTCAACTTTTCCGTTTCCTGTGTCGTCCACTTCATTGTCGCATATCTCTGCTTCAGGATCAAATGCAGCCCCTATCCTCAAAGAAAGGTAATCTCCTGATTCAATAAGGTAATTTTCAACATTTGCATATCCTTCCTTGTCTTTTATGCTGTCTGTGAATAAGACTGCTGGTAGAGCTGAAAGTTCAGCAGATTCATATATATCTTTTGCTTCTTCTTCACTGTAATCCATCTCATTTATTTCCAGATCAGGAAATGTCTGTGAAAGCTGTGATATCAACTGGGTTGTATCGCAGCTGCTGCATCTTTCATCATTTAATATAACTGCGGAGAATCCATCTCCATCTAGTACAGAAGTAGCCTTTCCAACAGGGCTTGTCTTGAATCCTCCTGTAAATATTGAAATAAGCAAAAGAACAGCAAGTGCAGTAGATATTCCCTGCCACATCTTTGTTTTGCTTATCTTGATCTTGTCTTTTTCTACCTTAACTGGTTTTTCTTCTTTTGGCTTTTCTTTTTTCTCTGCCTTTACAGGCTTTTCTTCATGATCTGCCTTTTTGTCAATATTCTTTTTTTCCTCTATTTTTATAGGTTCGTCTTCAGGATCAGGATCATTTTTGTTTTCTTTAGAATCATAATTATCCTCTTTTTCAAACCAGTCATCTTCTTTTAATTTAGAATCTTTTTCTTTATTATCTTTGTCGAAATTTGCCATATTCAATCCCCCTAGATTTTATTTACTTTTGAGAAATGAGCAATATTTATAAAGCTTGTGCATTTTTTAATTTTTTAAGATGGATGTTACAGACACAAATTTCGAAGAAGAAGTTCTGGAAAAAAGCAAGGAAAAAGTTGTTGTAGTTGATTTTTGGGCAGAATGGTGTGCTCCGTGCAATATGTTGGCTCCTGTATTAGATGCTGCTGTTAAATCATATGGAGAAAAGGCTGAACTTGTCAAGGTTAATGTTGATGAAGCGCCTAAGACTTCAAATAAATATATGATTGACGCCATACCAAATGTAAAATTATTCAAAGACGGAGAAGTAGTTACTGAATTCAAAGGAGTAGTGCCTGAAGACACTATCAAACAGCATATTGAAAAGGCTTTAGAATGAGCATCGACGAGGAAGAAAAAGAAAAGCTTAAGGAATTTTGCAAGACATATGCAGATGACAAAGGATTCAAGCTGCAGCCAGACCCCTCATTGTTAGACACTATTGTTTCTGGATTATTAAGAAATGAAGAAAAATATGGTTTTAGATATTGTCCTTGCAGAAGAGTAAGCGGAAATGAAGAGGAAGATAAAAAGAAAATATGCCCCTGTGTTTTTCATGAGCAGGAGATAAAAGAAGACGGACACTGCAAGTGTTTTTTGTTTCTAAGAAAATAGTTTTTTAATCTCTTTTTCTTTTAGATATTTATATTTTCCAGGCTTCAGATTTCCAAGCCTTAGATTTCCTATCTTTATCCTTTTAAGGTATGTTACTCTGAAACCGGCTGCTTTCATAAGCCTTTTTACAATCTTATGCCTGCCTTCATGTATTGTGATCTCAATTGTTTTCATGTTTATCTTTTTGACTTTTGCCTTTACTTTTCTTTTTCCTACTTTGATACCTTTTTCCAGGGCTTTGATCTCATCTTTAAGCCTTTTGTTGAGCTTTATAAGATAGGTTTTTTTTGTCTCGTATCTTGGATGAGCTATTTTATTTGCTAAATCTCCGTCATTAGTCAGTATCAGCAATCCTGATGCGTTTTTGTCAAGTCTTCCAACAGGAAAAATACGCTCTTTTATGTTTATGTAATCCATTATCGTGTTGTTGTAGTCATCCTTAAGAGCAGTTACACAACCAGCGGGCTTGTGAAACATGATGTATATCTTTTTTGGTTTTTGGACCAATCTGTTGTTTACATAGATCTTGTCTGCTTCTGAAGCTTTATCTCCTATAGTTATCTTTTCATTATTGACTCTTACTTTGCCTGCTTTGATAAGCTCTTCTGCTTTTCTTCTTGAGCAGTAGCCGTAATTACTCAATAATTTTTGAACTCTATGCTTTTTCATTTTTATAGTCTTTAATTTTTTTAATCATACTTTGAAACTGTAGATTGTCTGAATCACAAAAAAAGTTTTTGCATGATTGTGGTCTAAAATTGTGTATTGAACATTTCTTATCTTTTAGATAAATGCAGCTATTGTCTTCTTTTTGAGCAAGAATATTTGCTCCAACCATTTCAGCTTCCTCGAAGTCAGATACGAACTCATCAAACATTGTATCATATCTTCCTGATCTATACTCTTCTTCAGATAAATTAATCAAAAACAATCTGCAGCATACTCCACACTGCGAGCATTTGCTCATTTCTTGTCCCCTTTTTTCAGATCCTTGACAACTTTTTTGAACGCATTTATCTGATTTTCAGTGAGGTTTCCGAATTTTAGATATTTTATCTTAATATCCCTCAGAAAAGAATTGTTTCTGTAGAATTCCTCAGGGATATCAAACATATTTTTCATCTTTGGATCTTTGATTTCTCCCTGCATCTCTTTTTTCTGGCATTCATAGCATGTTGCATATCTTTGTCTTTTTGTAACTGTAACATAATTCTTCCTGCATCTCCAGCATTTTTTCTTGAATTTTATTGCCATAAGAATTAATTTATTATAGTCTTTATAAACGTTTGTGAAAAACAAAAAATTATTAGTTAATTTTCAAAGCTTTCATAATCTTATCAATCTTTTTGTTGATTTTTTCAATATCTTTGCCAGAACTTCCGCCTTTGTTCTTAGGATCATGTTTTTCAAAACAATCACTGCAATAAACTGGCTTATCTGAACTTGGTTTGAAAGGGACTTCACAATCTTTGCCGCATTCATCACAAATGACTTGGGTCATCTTTAGATCACGTCTGTTTTTATTTCCTCTGCCTCTTCTAGAATTTCTTCTATTTTTCTTAGATCTGCCTCTATTTCTTTTACTTTTTACGTGTTCTTCAAATGTTTTTGCCATATAATTAAACTATATTCTGCCTGGGTTTATAAGGCTATGCTAAATTAAAAGGTTATTTGAAAAATATAACCTAAATCTGTATATGGTTTTTTAAATCCTTGATATGAAAATATTGATTCAAAAAATTCTTAAGCTCCTAAAAACTTAAGCACTTCAAATACAAGGAATGCAGGCCATACAAGAGCTTTTACCACACCCCAGACACCCATCCAGAATCCTGCTGCAGTTGATATGTAGTATACTGCTGCTCCTATCATTCCTAGAAAATATCCTCCTCCGCATCCGCTTTGATGGGCTGTGCATTTTATCATTGATCTTTTAGCTTTCTTTGCAGTGCTTTTTTTTGCTGTTTTTTTCTTTTTAGAATTTCTTTTTTTTGTATTTTTCTTTGCCATATTACCACCTTTTATAATAACTATAATAAAATATTAGAACTACTCCTATATATAATTAATTAAAAATAAAAAAATAAAAAATATATTCTTTTCTAAAGATTGTTCTTAGAATTTATTCTTCTTTTGGTTCTTCTTTTTCTTTTGCTGGTTCTTCTTTGGATTCTTCTTCTTCTCCAAAGTCTTCTGTTGGTTCTGTTTTAGGTTCTTCTCCAAAATCTTCCTTTGGCTCTTCTTTTGGTTCCTCGTCAAATTCTTCTTTTGGTTCTTCTGCAGCTCCTTCAGATGCTTCGCTTCCTTTCTTTAGCAGCTTAACATTCTGAGCCTGCATACCTTTATCAGTTTCAACAGCCTCAAAAGATACAACGTCGTCTTCACGTACGAAATTGATTCCTTCCAGCTGAGAATGATGTATAAAATAATCTTCACCATCATCACCTTCAATGAATCCGTATCCTTTTACTCTGTTAAACCATTTTACTTTTCCTTCCATTGTGTTATAACCTCCATATATACTTTAATATTCGATTAGAGGATAGTTTTTAAAGTTTTTGGTTTCTATAGTAACTTTTATAAACACTCTTTTTATTCCATGATATTATGCCAATCGGGAAATATAATGCTCTTGATATAGAACCAGAGATATTGAAATTCTGGGAAGAGAACAAAATATATGAAAAGGTAAAGAAAAAGGCATCAAAAGGAAAGGATTATTATTTTTTAGACGGTCCTCCATATACTTCAGGAAAAGTGCATATCGGGACTGCATGGAACAAATCTCTTAAGGACAGTTTTCTAAGGTTTAAGAGGATGAACAATGTGAATGTCTGGGACAGGGCAGGATATGACATGCATGGGCTTCCAACAGCACATGCTGTTATGAAAAAATTAAAGATAAAACACAAAGATGACATCCCAAAATACGGCGTAGATAAGTTTGTGAATGAATGCATAAAGCTTTCAAAAGACAATATGAAGGAGATGAACAAGGATTTTGGAAGGCTAGGTGTTTGGATGGATCTTGAAAATGCATATCAGTCAATAGACCCTAAATTTATAGACGGAGAATGGTGGCTGATAAAAAAAGCTCATGAAAACAAAAGGCTGTATGAAGGAGAGAAAGTCATGCACTGGTGTTCAAGCTGCGGAACAGCACTTGCAAAGCATGAATTAGAA
>WJKL01000105.1 GCA_014729145.1 Candidatus Woesearchaeota archaeon | reverse complement strand
GCATCTTTGGTTATTTCATCCTGGTCTGTTACATAATACTGCTTGTCAATCCTTTCTTCCTTTGCTTCAGAGATTATACTAAATAAATCTTTCTTGCCAAACAGAAATTTAAGTATCAAAATTGATCCTGAATGGTTCTCGCATTTTACTCCTGTCCTGAATAATAATGCAGTAAGAGAATTATACATTGCATAATAAGACATGCTTACTGAATTTTCATATAAATTATTAGCAAGCAAGACTTTCGCTGACTTTAAGCTATTGTCTGCTTTCTCCAGATAAGACTGGCAGATTTCCTCAGAAAGTTCAACTAATTCAAGTTTTTCTTCTTTCTTAAGCTTGCTCAAAAAATTTACTTTTTTCATAAAATTCCTCAATCCCTCTTAAGATAATGTGATTTTTAATTATTTCCTTTATCAACAATGATTTTGCGTCAAAAGAGCCAATCTTCACTCTTATTTTTGAATTTATGCCCTCAACTAATTTTTTAACATTCCTGTTCTTTGTATCTATATAGATATCAATATCACTGATTTCTTTTTCCAATCCTTTTGCATAAGAACCAAACAGCATTATAATCTTTTCATCTGTCTTATCAATTATTTCTTCAAAAATAACTCCTAATTTAGGGTGTTTTCTTAAAAGCTTAACAAGCTTGTTCAACTCTGCTTCGTACACATAGCTTCTTGAAATGAGGTTCTTTTTAAGGAAAAATACTCTATTTTTCCCTTCTTTTTCTGAATCAACTACATTGTCTTTTTTAAGGGCATTTAGCTTTCTCAATATCGTAGAATGAGATTCTTCTAACTTTTTGGCGATGCCTCTAACGTGATTCTCTTCTTTAATCAGCAATTCGATTATATCTAATTTGATATTGTTTCTTTTTTGAACCATATGGACTACTAATGAACCAATTATATATAAACATTCCGGTTTAGAATCTTAATCTTCTATTTTTCCAGCTTCCTGTCTCCAGATTTCAAATGCAGGCTTTTCTTTGTAGTCTGCTGTTAAAAGACCTGTTGAGCTGAGCCAGTCAATATGTTCTTTGTGTTTTTCAGGGTCAAGCTTGTTTAGGCTGTCTGCTATCTCTTTTGCAGATTCTTCAGAAACATCATAAAGGGTTGACCAAGTAAAATATTCTAACCGGGATTTGTGTTTTTTCATGACCTTGAATATTTCTTTTACATACCTAGCTTGTTTTTCTGTGCTTCCGTATTTTCCTCTTGTGCTCCATCCTGTTTCTGTCACTGCTATTTTTGCTGGATAGGTCTTCTGCATTATTTTATCAAAATAATCCATGGTCTGGGATATGTTCTGGATACGCTCCTGGGGAGAAAAAGCATCTGGATAAGCAGACAATGCAAGAACATCTCCTCTTTCTGCAAAGGTTTTTATCATGTCTTTGTCCTCAAACAGATGGTAGGCAACATAGATTCCTGTAGTTATGTTCGGATCAACTGATTTTATCTCTTTTTCCAGTTCATCATACAAAACAAAAAAACCATTTAGCTGCTCGGGATGTTTCTGAAAATAATGATTTACCTCATTTCCAATCCAGAAATATTTTAAATCTCCTTTGTATCTTTTTGTTAATTCTTTTACAAATTTTTTAGCTCTTTCTATGAAAACAGGATTATCAAAACCTTTGAAGTCAATATCATCTGGATAATTTGCAAGAACATTTGTATTGATAAGATTCAGTTCAAAAGCAAGCTCCATATGCTGTCTTTTAGCCATATAATTGATCAAATCCAATACAAACCAATTGTAGTTGTTTTCTGATCTTTCCAATTCTTTCCATTCGGTCATCCATGGGATTATTGAGGCCTTGTTTTCAGCTGCAAATTTAAAGCCTTTATTTAATTCCCTGATTATCCTTGTCATCATCTTTATCTTTTCAAAGAATGATAAGTTATTGAATGCTTTTTCACTTGTGATAAAATTAGTCGGAAGAACCAATAAAGCAAGTTTTGGATTTTCTATCTTATCTACTGGTTTTGCAGGTACTCCAAAGAGATAAGCAAATATAGTTAAGAAAGAGATTAAAATAATGATTATTATTGATATAAGTACAATCTGATATTTTTTCATTAATTGATTATAATAAGGGCAAATATTTAAGAGTTTTCAAAAAGAATCAATAATAAATTACATTAAGGACCGCATTAAGATAAAATTTTTATACTGAAACAAAGCAAGTATTTTCATGAATAAGGTAACAATCATTCCAAAATACAATAATGTTGTAAAGGTTATTGAATATTTGAAAAGATTTGGGTGCGATGTTGATTCTGTTGAAGAGCCAAAACATGTATTTGCAGTAGATACAGTGATCAAAGATATATCTAAACTTGCTGAATTAAAAAATTGTGTTGATCTGATTATTGTTTATGGTTTGACTGAAAGTGTTCTTGACAACCAATACAAATCACTTTCTTCTGATAATTTTGATATAGAAGAAAAATTTGTTTTCTATTCACCCAATGCACATCATCACAAAGGAAAGATGTCTAATCCAAGCAGATCAGGAGCAAAGTATGAATGGATTATCTACAGGGAAGATGAACCTGTTAAAGGAGATAATTCTGCTGCTCTTCTGCTCCAGCATATCCCTCCAAACAAAAAAACATCCTGCCACTATCACAAAAATACTTTTGAATTCTTTTTGCCTCTTGCAGGAAAGGCGATTATTAAAATAGGAGATGAAGAGAAAGACCTTAAAAATTCTTGTTTTACAATGGTTGAAAAAGAAATACTTCATCAATTGAGAACAAGTGATAATACAGCGCTTAACTGCTTATGTATGAAACCTTATGATCCGGATATGAAGGATCATTTTTATGATTAAATCAGTCCTTTTTTGTATGCTTTTCTTAGAATGTCTGATTTTGTTATTACACCGATGATCTTTCCTTTTTCCATCACTGCAACAATAGGATAGGCTTTTAGCAGGTCTGAAACTATAGTTATTGATGCTTTTTTTGAGATTGTTGGAGGAGCTTCTCCCATAATATCTTTTGCTTTAGTTCCTTTTGCACCTTTTGTAAATGCATCAAGGACATCTTTCTCAGAAACAAAACCGATTAGTTTTTCCCTGTCCTGAACAATAACCTGGGAGATGTCATGCCGTCTCATCTGTCTTATTATGTCTTTCAAATCGCTTTCAGGATTTACTGAGATAACTTTTTTCATCATTATCTCTTCTGCTTTAATGGTCTGTTTTTGGGTTATCTCATTTAATGTGTTGAATATTTTCTTTGCATTAGAATAAGTAGGATCTAATCTTCCTGCTTCTATTTTAGCGATCAATGACTGAGAAACTTTTGATTTCTTGGCCAGTTCAGTCTGAGTCAGGTTAAGCTCTTTTCTGATCTTTTTTATGTCTTTTATTTCCATTATGATTAGAATAAAATTAAGTACTTTATATTAGTTTCGGAATATATGAAGAAAGTCTTTTTACAGAGTAAAATTCATCTTTCTTCAAGAAGAAGATCATATATCTCACAATATTGTTCAGCAGTCTTCTCAAGATTGAATGTCTCAGGGCTTTCTTTCATTATTCTTTGAATATTATTTTCTTTTAATTTGGCAGACTGATGATAAAAATCCACGGCCCTGTACATAGCATACCACAGTCCGTTTGAATCAGGGTCATTGAATAAAAAACCATTTCCTTTATTGCCGGCATAATCCAAGTCCTGCACAGTATCTTTCAATCCTCCTGTAGTTCTTACAACAGGCAAAGTTCCTAATCTAGGGCATTCCATCTGAGGCAGACCACAGGGCTCATACAAAGAAGGCATCAGAACATAATCAGATGCTGCTTTTCCTAATTCACTCAATTTTGGATTAAATAATTTATATGCTATGCTTCCGTTGCTTGCACAGGCTAATTTTCCCCAAACATCCTGAGCATCAGAATCTCCTGAAGCAACTATCGCTATCTGTGCATTATGCTCATAAGTAAACTTTTGAGCAATGTCAAATAAAATCTGAGGCAGCTTTTGATGTGAAAGCCTTGAAGGCCAAAAGAACAAAGGCCTTTCATTATTTACATCAAGGCCCATGGCTGTCTGAAAAGCAGTCTTGTTCTGCTTCTTTCCTTCAGCAAAGTTTTGAATATCATAATTGATTATATTTCTCAAAAGTTCAGGAGTAAATGAATCATCCGGAGCATTAAGTATTCCTTTTGCTCTTCCTGCATAATATTTTTGCTTTATGGTTTCCCTTACAGCAAGAGGGATTATATCTTCAAAATAACCTGCAACAACCTCTTCTAGATAAGTTGGAGATACTGTATTGAAGAAATCAGATGCAAATATCCCTGTCGCAGTGAAATCAACCGGATTTTCTCTCCAAAGATTCTTTCCGTTTTCTGGATGGTTCTCAAACCAGCAGTAATCCTTGAACCTGTCAACATCTATCATAGATCTGTGGAGATTTTTCATAACTTCTTTTTCTGTAAAGATATTATGTAAAGTAAACAAGGATTTTATTCCCATCTCTTTTGCAGCTGCAGGTATAAGTCCTGTCATCCAATCATTGCAGTGTACAACATCAGGATTGATGGTGGGAAGCAGATGATTGATAACATGCTCCTGATAAGCCTCAGCTCTCCTTGACCTTTTATGGGCTTCATCTTCATCATAAAGTCCTAATTTGGAGAATGCTGATTTGTTTACAAGATGGATATTCTTTGCGCTCATGACCATGGTCAGCTTGTCAAGTTCCCGGTCTTCCAATCTTTCAAGCCTTCTTATCTCTCTGTCATATTTAGGTATAGCAATATGAAGCTCATACTTGTCAGTCTTATGAAGATAATTTATCAAAGCTGCAGAGATATCTCCTAATCCTCCCCCTTTGAATTTTATCAGGTTAGATAAATTTCCCATTCCTGCTGGAAGCTCTGTAACCTCAGGAGTGCACAGAAGTATCTTTGGCTTCTCTGACTTTGTCAGTTTTGCATATTCATCATTTATTAAGCTGTTCATAAGTGAAATTTGGAGAAACAGATTGTTTTTAAATCTTAGGGTATTTAGAAAATTTTAAATAGGCTGCTCATTATCTTTTTAATATGAAAAAAGATAAGAAAAAAGATTTGGCAGGTCTTCTTATCCCAGGAGGAATAATGATTGGAATGGGTGTTGATTTTCTGCTTGGAACAATGCCTGCAGGATTATTTATAGGCTTGGGATGCGGATTTGTAGGGATGTTTATTTTTTCAAAGAAAAAATAGATTAAATATTTTTAATCTTTCCAAAATCATAGACCTTATCGCCAACAATAAACAATTCAAAATTAGAGATATCTTTCAAAAAAGGAGACAGTAATTTTTCTCTGGTTACATCTGTTCCTTCTACAACAAGGTTAAAAGAAGGCTGAACAATCAATGTTTTTCTCTTGTATCTTCCTTTTAGAAAACATTTGAATTTATCTCCTGGTCTTTGCTTAAAAGAAACAGCGGGATGTTCGTGTCCTATGATTATTGTTTTAATCTTTTTTGGTATCTCAGGTATATTGTGACCATGAGTTATCAAGATGCTGTCAACAATCATATTATCGACTATTTTTACATTTCTTTTCCTGGCTATCGGCCCTAATACCGTGTCATGGTTGCCTTTTATCAGAACAAGATCTTTGCAGTTTCTTTTCAGAAAATCAATCAACCTTAATGTATGCCGCCATTCCTGTTCAGAGATAGTTCCAAATTCATGTTTAATATCTCCATTTATGATTATTGTCTCTGGAGATATTTTTTTAAATATTTTCTGCAGTCTTTTTATTATGTCCTTAAACTGAAACCTAGGAATCAGGATTCCCTTTTTGTTCAAAGCTTCTTCATAGCCGATATGAGAATCTGTTATTACAAGGGTTTTACAGCTGGGAATATACAAAGCCAGGTCTATAATCTTTATTTTTGGAGTTATTTTCATTTTTTCAGTGAAATCTTTGCCAATACATTATTATGCATCCTTTTAAGGAATTCTATCTTGTCCTCCATCTTCAATATATCTGTATAGCCCTGTGCGACAAGGTTTAAGGCAAAAGGAGAGGGTATTTCGTTATGTATCTCTTCTATCTTTATATTCTTGTCCTCTATGCTTTTTATTATCTTTTTGGTGTTTTCAATATCCATGAGATCTTCAAGAACCTCTCTTTTTGCCTCTTTCAGGATTGAAAAATCTTTGTCTATCCTTTTCAATGCAGACATAAGTATCATTGAAGAGACCTGTTGTCTTCCTACTCTTTTTTTCCTGCCTTTGTAGTTTCTTAGTATCATCAAAGACCTTCCTGCACAGTGCCTGAACCTTCTTTTGAAGACCTCGGTCTTTCCTATGGCAAATTCCATCACTTTTCTAAGCTCATCTGACTTTATCCGATTAAATGCTTTCATCAAATTGAATTTTTTCTCTGACCTTATATAGAATCCGTTGTCATTGATACCTACTTCTACATCCTTGTGCTGGGTCTTGGATACTGCAAATGCCAATGCCCTTGAAAGGCAGTCATTTACTCTTCTTCCAAATAGGGTGTGGAAAATGATGATGTTTCCTCTTGGATCTTTAGTATGTTCGATGATTATCCTGGAATTGGAAGGGATCTCTGCAAAATTATACTGTTCATAAAAATAACTATAGATCGCGTGCGCTGCTTTTTTGTCAACATAAAGATAATCAAGAATGAAATTCATTATCTCTTCTCTGGATTGGCCTGAGCAGAATTTTTCATTCATCAGTCTTCTGAATTTTCCAATGTCTTTTGCTAAATCAAAAGATAGAGGAAGCATCTCTGAAAACCAGGAAGGTACAGTTGGGGGCCTTTGGGTTGATGCAGATACCTGGACAGTCATACCTCTTGAATATCTGAAAGTATAAGTATCTCCTCCAAGAACAAAAACATCTCCTGGCTTTAGTTTTTCAACAAAACCTTCATCAAGTTTTCCTATAGTCTGGTCTCCTATCTTTACAGAGATAAAAGACTGGTCAGGTATTGTTCCTATGTTAGTCATGTAGATAACTCGAGTCATTCTTCCTTTTCTTCCAAGCATTCCTGTTTCTTCATCATACCATATCTTTGCATAGACGTGCCTGTCTTCCAAGGAAGTAAATTCTCCTGCAAGATATTTTACAACCTGGAGAAAATCTCTTTTTTTGAGGTCTTTATAGCAGTATGAAGATTTGATTAATTTGTATAATTCATCTATGGATATCTTTCCCTCCAGGGCAATACCTATTATCTGCTGGGCAAGAACATCTAACGCTCCTTTAGGGATATGAATCTTATCTATCTTTTTTTCTATTGCAGATTTTAACAAAACAGAGCATTCTATCAGATCATCTCTGTCCAGAACAATCAATCTTCCTTTTGCTTTTTCATGTAATTGATGACCAGATCTTCCAATTCTTTGAAGAGCTCTTGCAACTGATTTTGGTGAAGACAATAAGATAACCAAGTCAATATAACCTATGTCAATTCCTAATTCCAAAGAGGTTGAGCAGACAACACATTTTAACTTTCCTTTTCTAAGTTTTTCTTCAACTTCAACTCTGTGTTTTTTTGATAAAGAGCCATGGTGAGCTGCAATATTCTCAGTATAATTTTTTGGAAATTTATCTTTTAGGTGATCAACTACTCTTTCGGTTGCAGCTCTTGTGTTTGTGAATATCAATGTTGTCTTATGGGACTGGATTAGATTGTCTATTAAATTGTACATAGCAGAATGGGTTTTTTCTGGGGTGGTGTCTATCAGATCATCCAATGGAGAGAGAACTTTTAGATCCAAGTCTTTGATAAACTGGACATCTATTATTTTACATGGCTTTTTATTTCCAACCAGGAATTTGGCAATCTCTTTTATAGGAGCGACTGTCGCTGACAAACCTATCCTTGTCATGTGAGATGCCATCCTTGATAAACGCTCTACTGATAATGATAAATGAGTTCCTCTTTTATTGTCAGCTAATGCGTGTATTTCATCAATGATGCAGTACTGGACATCTCTAAGGTTTTCGATGAATTTGTATGAGCTTAGAACGATTGCTAAACTTTCTGGAGTAGTTATGAGTATATGCGGCGGGTTTTTGAGCATTTTCTGTTTTTCATAAGAAGAAGTGTCTCCTGTTCTTACTGCTATCCTTATCCCTAATGGTTTTCCTGCTATCTCTTCTATCTCTTTTAGAGGCTCTATTAAGTTAGTCTCAATGTCATTATTTAGTGCCTTGAGAGGACTTATGTAGACTGCATAGATTTTATCTTCTAATATTCCTTTTTCTGCATTATCTACTAATTCGTTTAGTATTGCAAGAAAACCAGTTAAGGTTTTTGTTGCTCCTGTTGGTGCTGAAACCAATATGTTTTCTCTGTTATGGATAGGGATTACTCCGTATTTTTGCGGCAGTGAAAAG
>WJKL01000104.1 GCA_014729145.1 Candidatus Woesearchaeota archaeon | reverse complement strand
TGGAACATATTTCTTTCTAACTTGCTCTATCTTCTCATCCTTTTCTAAAAAAATTGTAAGTACTTGCTTCATTCTCTAAAATCAAATATTGATACATCTTTATTAATGTAACGCACCTTTTTATGACTTCTCCGTTCCGCTTCGCTACACTACGACCACGCCTTGCAGGCTCTCCTCCTTTCAGTCGTCGGGACGTTTAACAAGGATTCCTGATGTTAGTTTCAATTGTGTTTAAGTTCTATTTTCTTTTAGAAAAAGAAACAAAATGGGGAGTTCAGGTGCTACGCACATATTGTATTTTACTTTGTAAAATTTATTTTCGAAGGATTTAAATAATTGAATTATTATTGTTATATAAAATGAAAAAAGAAACATTAATTTCCATTTTGGTCTTTGTATCTATCTTTATTGTTATCTCATCTATGTATTTTACCTCCCCAACAAAGGCAGAAGTTGAAAGGTATTTTGAAGAAAACGCATGTATCTATTGTTCTGGAGACGCCTATGGGGCAGTTTATCAAATGAGAAGAACAACTGGAATGTTATGGGGTCAAATCTTCGATATTCCTATTTGGTGGGTTTTACCAAACTTTATGTTATATACAACAACACCATTTAATTACTATCATGAAATAACTCATGATGAAGATGAGTTTTCTACTTTTACTTGGGTAGATACAAGGGAGGGGAGATTTGTATATAATGCTGTTACTGGAGAATATGTTAAGGAGATTGATGATAAAGAAGACCCTGCAAAGAAATGGCTCGAAGAGCAACATAAACAAATAGAAGAGTTAAAGAGATTATCTGAAGAAAATAAAATATCTTAAATTTAAAAAAACTGAACTCCCCTGTGCTCCGCATATATAGACTCGCTTCGCTCGAATTGATTAGAACTTAAACACAACTCTAAAATTTCCCTTCGGAACGTTGCACTAAATTTTAGGTCTTCCCTTTGGTCAGACGAAACTAACAGGATTTTCCGATGTTCTATTCAATTTTTGAGAATGCCTAAGATGATAAGTTAAAACAAGAAATAGGAAATAATATTTTTTCTCCCACCCAATAGGAGAGACGCGCTAAGTCCTTCGGACATTTAGTCAAAATCAGAGATTTTGAAAATTATTAAGGGCAATTTCTATAACTCTATTTCTATAGGCAAGTAAACTTGCTTTATAGTTTCTACAAACCTATTGTATCTCCAGTAATCTATAACTTCTGAAAATTGTGTTCTAATCTCGTCAATTATACTCCTTAATTCAATAACATCTTTTACCATGACCTCAATTTCAAAGTCAGGTCCGCCAATAGTTTTCATTAAATTTTTAATATTTGGATGTTGTTTTGCAAATTGATACATTTCTTTAAGTTTAGAATGATTAAACAAATAAAAATCAACTTTATACATTTTATATCCTATTTTTGTTTCATCGATTATTGCATTATGTGCTAATATTATCTTTTTCTTTTCTAACTGCTTTATTCTATAAGCAGCTAATTTTGCAGAAATTCCAACTTCTGAACCTATATCAACAATTGGCTTATTTGCATGTCTTGAAAGAATTTTAAGTATTGCAAGATCTGTTTCATCAATTTTTATTCTATTTTTATTCTTTCCAATATTCCATTCTTTTATGACTTCTGGTTTTTTCAATATTTTTATAGGATAATGAATCATATTAATAGAAAGGTAAAATTCTTGTTTTAAGATATACTGTCTGTATAATTCAAAGAATTTTTCCCATTTTTCATAAAACCTTTCTACATCTTTTACCCATACATAAAAAGCTATGTCTACATCCCCTTCTAAATTAACAGTCCACAAAAATAGATCATTTTTTCGCATGTATTCATACATTTCTTTTTCTTTTTCTGGGCTTATATTTCTTAGCTTAAAGTATATTCTAAGGCTGTTAAAGCCAAGAACTCTAAAATCTATCAAAGAATTATAAGCTGAAATAATGCCCTTTTCTTCTAGTTTTTTAATCCTATATCTAATAACTTGTTTTGATCTTCTTAGTTTTTTGGCTATAATTGAATTTGGTTGTCTGCAATTATAACCTAATTCGTAAAGTATGTCTCTATCCAATTTATCTAGTTTTTCAATCATATTTTAACTATAGTTACATTACTATATAAAACTTTTCTTTTTGACAAAAATATTGATAAAAGATTTAATATACTTGTATATGTTAGTTATTACTAAGTAGTGAATAACAAAATGAAACAAGAAAAAAACCAGAGCCATGAAAGATTGGATGCAGTTCCAATCGTATTTGAAGAAGAATTTCCTAGTGGCTACAAGAATAATGTTGCACACTGGGGAAACTTTGCAAAAGAAGAATTGCACCAAAAAACAGCAGAAGGATTAGAAAAATTACTTCATCTAGATATTGATTTTGGCAATTCTTGCAGTTTAAGATGCCCTCACTGTTTTAGAAGGGATGATAGGTTTGATTCTGCAAAAGATCAGGGTTTCTTAAACGAAGATGAAATAAAAGATTATCTACTTGAAGCAAAAAGTTTAGGTCTCCAAAGCGTTAAATTTCTTGGAAGAGGAGAACCTTTCGAGAATCCAAAATTCTTAGGATTTTTAGAATGGCTAACAAATAATGAAATTCATGCAGCAATATTTACAAAAGGTCATGTTATAGGAAGTGATGAATTAGCTAAGAAATATAATTCACAATATGAGGTTAATTCAGGCCAGGAACTTGCTGATAGGCTCAAGGAATTAGACATAAGCGTCTTACTTGGTTTTAATTCATTCGATAGAGAAATGCAAGAAAGTTTTGTGGGTATAGATAAAAGTCCTATAAAAGATTATGTTGAATTAAGGGATAATGCTCTAACAAGACTCGTTAAAGCTGGTTTAAATGAATACAGCGCTGGAGAGCCAACAAGACTCGCTATGATCTCTGCTCCAATAAAACCAGAAAATATTGATGAAATATTTGAAATATATAAATGGGCTAGAAAAAGGAATATTTATGCTCTAAGCTGTCCATCAACAAACAGTGGAAAAGGAATTGATGAAACTGAGAGAGTAAGGCAACATGAAGAATTTATGGATAATCTAAGGGATCTTTATACCAACATCTATATTTGGAATATTGAGAATAATCTTATGACTTTGGAACAATTTAAAGAAGAGGGAGTTTCATTATATCCTGGATGCCATCCATGTAATCAAACTGCTGCTGGCATGTATTTAACACTTTCAGGAAAAGTTGTAAGATGTCCTGGCAGAGCAGATAATAAAAGTACTTTCAGTGATGATATAAGAAAACAAGGATTGAAAAATGTATGGATTAATAGCGAAAATTATAGAAGGGCACAAGGAAAAATAAAATCTCCAGAAGGAAATGATTTTAACTATCATTGTCCTGCAAGAGACTGGACAGACGACGATGGTCATAAAAGTATTCCTGCCGACTTTTATCAAGAGATTAAGAATAGAGTTATAGATTACTTTAAAAAATAAAACAGAAATTGCCCTTGAATCTCTTTCTTAGAAAGAAAGAAGCAAAGAATTAAGCGCGCGTCTCTCTTATATAATGCCCACCCAAAAAATATTGTTTCAAAATACTAAAAAACGGCGTTGTCAAAAACTTTGATTTTTTGCCTTCGGCATCGTTGCACTAAAAATCAATCCTAACGGAGAGTTTAACAGCGATCGTCGCGATGTTAGTTTCAATTCAAAAAAGACTTTCTGATTACGAGGAACCCCGAGCTAGAAGGTTTAAACCAAATAGAAATTATCGACAAATATTTAAATAACTCTAATCTAATTAGAAATAATGAAGAAAATTATATTCGGTTTAATATTAGTATTAATGTTATCAGGTTGCAATTCATTTGGATATAAAGGAACATTAAAATATCAAGAGCAGGGTATCAATAGTTGTGAAGCATATTATATAACAATTGATGATAATTCTTATATGATTGACACTTCTGACATTGGAGATTTAAAATCACAAGTAGGGAAACAAGTAAGAGTAAAAGGTAAATTAATCGATGGGCCTGGTATGAAAAAATGTCAATTTAAAAAAACTATTGAAGCAACTGATATTGAACTTCTATAGTGAAAGTAACGCTCGGGGCTCTTTATTCTATTAATTGAAGGGACTTTGTCCTTGATATAGAAAGTCTTTTTTGAACTCTGCGGACGCAGTTTTCCCACACTTCGTATGGGAAAAGAACTTAACAGGAACTTCCGATGTTATGTCCAATTGAAAAATGGGAAATTAGTAAATAGGGCAAGAATTTATTTTGATAAGTCTTTCAGCTTATCAACTAATTCATCAAAAACTATCTTTTTCTTATCTTTAGATAAAGAAAATAGCGTTTTTTCTATCATTACTTTAGAAATAGTGAATATATAATTCAGCTTTATGACACTATCCTTAACTGCGCCTTCTTGTTTTGTTAATTGAATTCCTTTCATATATCTGTTGCTGGTAATTCCTGCTACAACAACATTATCAAATTCTTCAAATAACACTAAAGAAGGTCGTGTTTTAACTTCAAAAGTATCAGTATACTGCACTTTAGCTAAAACTACATCCCCTGCTTTAGGCATTTTCCCAAGCCTCATCCTCTTTGTTGGCCCATAACTCTTTCATCTTAGTTTTTTGAATTTTGTGCAGAAACTCATCATATTGATTTCTTTTCTTTACTCCTTTAAATACTTGGACCATATGTTTAAGTAATTCATTATAGGTCTGTCTAGGATATTCCTTTACCTCTTTTAATGAATTAACAATTGATTTGTCTACTTGTATTGTTGTAGCTTCAGTCATTATATATCACCTATAGTAGGTATATAACTACTTATATATAAAGTTTTCTATTTCTGAATAAATTCTTGCCCTTAATTCTTTTTACTTGATGTACCGCTGGCGCTCAGCGATGAAAATCTCCCTTTTTTCAACTCTGCGGACGCAGTTTTCCCACACTACGTTTGGAAAAAGGATTTAACAGGAACGATGTTAAATCCAATAATTTTAAGAAGCCAAAAAGTAGGAGAGGGACTATTTTAAAAAAAGAGAAGACATGTTCCAGCAAAAAATAAGAATATTTATATGCTTCTTTTATTTTAGTTAAAATATGAAATCAGATTTTAAAATAGACAAATGGTATAAATACATCTTTTATGGATTAGGTTGGTTGTCTTTTTTGAATATATTATTTCTAGCATTTATTCTTGGAACTTATATTAGAACAAGAAAAGAATATGGCAAGTTTTTAAATCCAGAGGTTAATAAGTTAATATTTATTTTTGGAATATTTTATGCTATATTACCAATTGTTATTGCTATTCTAAGTTATTTGTTGTAATTATTTTTTCTATGCAGAATTCTTTCTAAGAAATAAGTTTGTTTTTGGTGTGTCGCTGTACTCTATCGGGAGAGTTCAGATGTTAGTTTCAATTTTTTCTAGACAGTTAACTTTATAAATAGACCCAAGCCAACTTGTAGGATGAAACTTAACCTGAGCAAGAATGAAACAACAGAGATAGGAAGCGGACAGGACTATATCAAGACTAGTGTCTATGATGGAAAGTCTGTGAAAGAAGTAAAGACTGCTGAAAACAAGCACAGAGAGATCCATAATCTTGAAGATTATTTTGGGCCTATTGAAGTTGTGAAGAATCACAAAAGCTCCGAACTTCATCTTGTATCTCAGGTAAAGCTTGAAGAGAATGATGAGATAAGGGAAAGGATGCTGAAAATACTTAGAAAACCTTCTGGAATCTCTGTAAATGACTATAAAGATATAGGAAAAAGATTTGAAAGAGAAGCTGTTTACGGAGAGATATTAAGTTCCAACAATAATTCATTTATCTCTGTCCTTGACTTCAGTATAGAGCCGGTGCCTTTTATGCTTATGGAATATGCTGCAGGCGGAAGCTTGAGAGACAGAATAGGTGCTCCAAAAGACAGCAGGGCAAAAAACAATTATCAATACAATATGAAAGATGTTATGGGCTGGATGCTCTATGTTTCAAAAGCTCTTGATTTTGCACACAGCATAAGGTTAGTGCATAGAGATATCAAGCCAGAGAACATACTTATCACAGCAAAGGAACAGGTGAGAGTGGCAGATCCAGGTATAATGAGAACATTAGAAAGATGGAACTATGAGATTGAAAATAAGTTTATCGGAACTCCTGTCTATGCTTCTCCTGAACAGTTTGAAGGAGTGCAGGAAGATATTGACAATCAGACAGACATCTATTCATTAGGCCTTGTGATGTGCGAGCTTCTGACAGGAACAAACCCTCTGAATCCAAAAGCTGTAAATCTGAATCAGCTTGGAAAAGAACAGGCTTTGATGTATCTGAAAAGCAATGGTCAGAACATACAGGATATAATCAAAGGAAAATTTGATGATGTGCTTTCAATAAGAGAGCAAGTTCCTGGAATAAGTGGAGGTCTTGTAAAGATAATAGAAAAAAGTCTTGAGCCTGACAAGAAAAAAAGATATCCTTCTTTTGAAAATTTTATCTATGATTTGAAAAGAACAGATGAATATAGAAGAGCAGAACTACATAGATAATAAAAAATATTAAATACTATCTTTGTTAATTCTTTTTTATGAGAATAAGAAAATTCAGAAAAGAGGATGCTAAGAAGGCAAGCTATATGGTTAGAAAATCCATCACAAAAAGCCTTCCTGAAGTTTACAACAAGAAAGTCATAGAGTTTCTGCACAAGAAGAATACACCTGCAGAGATCATCAGAAAATCAAAGGAAGTGGATTATTTTGTTGCACAGAAAGAATCGTGTATAATAGGCATTATTGGATTAAAAGACAATGAAGTTAAGAAGTTCTTTGTTAATCCAAGATATTTTAGAAAGGGAATAGGAACAAAATTATTAAAAAGAGTTGAAAAAGAAGCAAAGAAAAGAAACATAAAAAAATTAAAAGTTCACGGCAGTTTATTTGCAGAAAAATTTTATAAGAAAAAAGGATTCAAAGAGATAAAAAGAGTTAAAAGAGGTCCAAAAGCAAGCCAATGGACAGATATTTTGATGGAGAAGAAAATATGAAAACCCCAGAAAAAGAATTGGATTCAAAACCGTTAAAAGCTGAAGAACTAAAGAAATGGTATAAAGAAGAATTAGAAAGAAGAGACAAAGAGATAGAAGAACTAAAGGAAAAAAACACTATCTTAATGAAAGCATCATTAAATTCTTCAAAAAAGATAGCTGACCTCACAGAAAAGCTGGAAAAAGCCATTAAAAAATAGGGTATATACTATATAGAGGCAATCTTTATATACCATATACATTCCAAAAATAGTATATAAAATGGTAAAAGAAGAAGAATTTTTCGAGGAAGTTGTAATTGCCCAGGAAGCAGAGGAAGAAGACAATAACGACGATGAATTAGTGGAAAACGATGAAATGTCTGCTGAAGAAGCAGGTTTCTTAAGAGGCTACAGAGAAGCTAACAAGCTTGACAGGGAAAAAGAAGCAAAAGAAGAAGAAACTTAGACAACCATTGTTCTTTATTTTATAGATACTATGCTCTTATTTGCATAAGATTTTTATATAACTTTTTTTATGTACAAATCATGTTTACTATAACCAAATTAAAAGAAAAATATGAAAATATCATAGCTCAAGCAGAACAAGAAGAATGCAGAAAATATGCTTTACACGTAAACAGATCCATACCTCATGACATTCCGCGCAAAGATACATTTCTGGATGTTCTGGTAAGAAATAACATAGTATCCAACGATTCAATGAAGCAGGCTATAGATGAATATCTTGCTCATCAGGAAAGTTCAAGAGAAATAGGAAATTCAGGAATGTGGAAAAGTATCTATAGTGATATGGTAGATTGTTTTAACTATCTGGCTTAAACAAACATTTAAATACAATTAATAGCTTAATTCTATATATGGTATTAAACGAAACCGCAATACTTGCAAACCCATTAATAGCTCCTTTGGCAAATGTTCTTGATGCATTAAAAGCCATAGTTGGGGGAATTTTTGGATTATATATTCTTTTGCTTATCCTAAGATGGATTGAATATAAAAGATTCGGAAAAGTATTAAGGGATGTAAGAGATGAACTTCAAAAATTAAACAAAAAAGTAAAAAAACTGGAGCCAAAGAAAAAGACCAAAAAGAAAAAATGACCAAGGTTAAGATATCAAAAAAACTTCTGGAAAAATTTCCAAAACTAATGCTTGGGATTGTTATAGCAAAAAATATAAACAACAAAGGCTCTGATGAAAAGATATATCATCTTATAGAAGAGATTGAAAATCTTCTCAAGCTTGATTTCACACCTACAAACCTGGCTAAGCATCCTTTGATATCTCCATGGAGAACAGCCTATTCTGAATTCAGCAAAAAACCAAAAAAATACCACAGCTCTGTTGAACATCTTATGAGAAATATTTTAAAGGGAAAAACAACCCCAAAGATAAACAAGGCTGTTGACATCTCTAATTATCTTTCATTGAAATACCTTGTACCTACAGGTGTAAATGACTTAGACAAGGTAGATGGAAACATATCTTTGACCCTTGCAAAAGGAAAAGAGACTTTTATACCCTTAGGCTCAGATGCAAAGCAGATTCCTGACAAAGAAGAAATTATCTATAAAGATTCAAAAGATGTACTCTGCAGAAAATGGAACTGGAAAGATGCTGAAAAAGCAAAGGTTGAAGAATCCTCAAAAAACATCATCTTCTACATAGATGCTCTTCCTCCTGTAACAAAGAAAAGGATGAAAGAGATATTAAGGGATATAATAGACTTATTGTCAATGTTCTGCAGTCCAAAAGAAACAGATATCTATATAATGGGGAAGGGAAATTCTGAAATAGACTTCTGACCAAAAATTTTATAAACAAACTGCTTTCTATTTTTAAGATGGTATTTCACCACAGCTATCCTCTTGACTACAGCCATATAGGAGATACTCTCCAGGAAATAGAAAAAGCAATAGAAACCGAAAAAAACCAAAAAATCAAAAACCTTCTTCAGACCTCAAAATCTGATATTGTTCATCTTCTTGCAGCCATAAAAGGCCATGAGGAAAAAAATATTGAAACTTTTATTGACTCTTCTCCTGAACTCAGGGGATTTATCAAAAAAGCGATTGAAAAAGACAAAAAAGTTGAATATCTTTTAAATAAAGAAGGGTTAGCTATATCCAAAAGATACAGCAAAGAGGATGCGGAAAATTTAGCTGAATATGCTGAAAACAGCCCTTTATATGGTGAAAAAGAGATTGCACAGATAAAAGATCACATGAGATCTGCAGAAGAATACTGGAATATAATGAAAAAAGGCTCTTCCTGCAGAATGCCCAGGCTTGCTCAAAGATTTAACAGCAAATAATCAAAACATTTTAATACCTTTTACTCTAATTTACTTCTATGAACAAGGCAAAAAAAGAAATAATTAATTTATTAAAAAAAGAGACAAGACTTAAAGACATCTCTTTGGAAGTTCCTAAAGACCCAGAGCATGGAGACTACGCCTTTCCATGTTTTCAGCTGTCAAAAAACATGAAAAAGAACCCTGTAGAGATAGCAAAAGAGCTTTCCAAAACCCTAAAGCCAAAAAAACTTATAAAAGAGATAAAGGAAGCAGGACCTTACATTAATTTCTACATAGACAAACAGGAATTAGCCAAATCAACAATAAAAAATATTTTAAGCAAAAAAGAAAACTATGGAAGATCAAAACCAAAAAAAGAAAAAATTATGGTTGAGTTTGTCTCACCAAACACAAACAAATCACTGCATCTCGGCCATGTAAGAAATGGGATACTTGGAGAATCAGTCTCAAATATCATTGAATTCAGCGGATCTAAGGTAATAAGAACATGTTTAAACAATGACAAAGGAACAGGCATGACAGAGGCTATGCTTGGCTATGAATTATTCCACAAAGGAGAAACACCATCTTCACAAAAACTCAAGCCTGACCACTTCGTGGCCCAATGCTATGTTGATTTCAAGAATGAGGAAAAAGACAATCCAGACCTTAAAGAAAAAGTCCAGCAGACAGTAAAAAGATGGGAGGAAAAGGATAAAAAAACAAGAGAGCTCTGGAAAAAGTTAACAGGCTGGGTCTACAAAGGATACAAACAGACCTATAAAGAAATGGGGTTTGAATTTGACAAGAGATACTTTGAATCAAAGATATACAAAAAAGGAAAAGATATTGTCAAAAAAGGCCTTAAAAAAGGCATCTTTGTAAAAGAAGAAAAGGCAGTAAAGGCAAAGCTTGAAAAATACAATCTTCCTGACAAAGTATTGATAAAATCAGACGGCACTTCTTTGTACATGACCCAGGATCTGTATCTGGCTAAACTAAAATATGAAGATTTCAAGATTGACAAATCAATCTATGTTGTTGCATCTGAACAGGACAACCATTTTATGCAGCTTTTCAAGATATTAGAATTACTAAAACTCAAAACTGCAAAAGAAAATATCCATCTAAGCTACGGCCTTGTAAATCTTCCACAGGGAAGGATGAAATCAAGAGAAGGAAATATTGTAGATGCAGATGATTTGATAAAAGAGATGAAAAAACTTGCTAAAAAAGAGATAAAGAAAAGACACAAAGACATCTCAAAAAAAGAAATAGAAAAAAGAGCAAAAAACATAGCGATGGGAGCGATAAAATTCTACATGCTGAAATTTGACAATGTGACTTCTTTTACATATGATCCTGAAGAGAGTTTATCATTTGAAGGAGAGACAGGACCTTATGTCCAGTATGCACATGCAAGGATATCTTCAATTTTAAAGAAATACAACAAAAAAATACCAAAAAAGATAAATTATTCATTATTAAATACAGATGATGATAAAAAATTAATTTTTCTGCTGTCAAAATTCCCAGAAGAAGTTGAAAACGCAGCAGAATCATATAAGCCCCATCTGCTTGCAAGATACTTATTAGATCTTTCTCAAGCATTTAATGAGTTTTATCATGAATGTCCAATTTTGCAGTCAGACGAAGACACAAAGACAGCAAGATTAAACCTAATTCTATCAGTACAGCAAGTTTTGAAAAATGGTTTGAATCTTTTAGGAATAGAAGCTCCTGAAGCTATGTAAAAACAGAAATCTTTATATACTATAGCAACTATAGTTAATATAGAATGTCAACTACAATACAATTAGACAAAAAAACCAAAGAACTGATCAGCACATTTGGAACTAAAGAAGATACCTATGACGACATAATCAAGAGAATATACAAGCTTGCTGTAAAAGAACAGTTAAGAGAATTTCTGATGTCCAGCAAAGAATACATTCCAATTGACAAGGCAATAAAAGAAGCAGAGAAAAGATGGCCAAAGTCGAAATAACAGATTCCTTAAAAAAAGAGATCTTTAAAAGATTCAAAGGAGAATCAATAATTATCTTAAATAACCTAAAGTCCCTTGAGGATAATCCCAAAAAAGGAAAACTCCTGAGTATAGTTGGAGGGATTGTCATCAAAGAATTAAAATACAAAAAATTCCGTTTTTATTTTATAACAGATGGATTCAAGATAAGATGTCTGAAAAAAGAAGATCTTGTTGACCTGCTTTTAAGA
>WJKL01000103.1 GCA_014729145.1 Candidatus Woesearchaeota archaeon | reverse complement strand
TGAAGATGATGGATTAAAATTAGTGAAAAACGATGAAAATTTGGGTAATTTTGAAAAGCTAATTTTAGCAAAAAACAATTAAAATATTACAAATACATTACAAATGTAATGTTTTTAATGTTTTTTGTGCTTTTTTAACCGGAAGGTTTAAATAAAATAGACATTATTTTTAGTTAAAATGGCTAAAATCACTAAATTTGAGGCAAAAGCAGTAAAATCTGCTGGTTGTATTCACTTTAAGCAGATTATTCACTCAAAGTAGTTTTAGTTATGATTTCTTGAATAATAATAATAATAATAATGGCGATAGTAGTTTAATGGTAGAATATAAGACTGTGGATTCTAATAATGGTAATCTTATGGAGCGAGTTCGATTCTCGCCTATCGCCCCTTCTAATCAAATATATGGAGATGATAAAAATGACTAAATTAAAACTAGGAATACCTAATGGTTCAATGGTTGATCCTAAAAGGGGAGGATTATCATATCTTCTAGAAAAAGCAGGAATATACATTGATAACTTAGGGAAAAATAAACCTTTGGAAATAAACATTCCATGGATTGAAGCAAGAGAAGCAAGACCTCAAGAATTTCCTGCATTAGCAAATATGGGCTATTGTGATGCTTATTTCTGTGGAGATGATTGGGCTAAAGATTGGGATCTTGCAGGGATAGAGAGCAAAAAGATATTAGGGTTAGATATAGGCAAAGTGGATATAGTTGTAGCTGTAAGAACAGACATTCTTGGAACTGTAATTTATGCCAGCGAGTATCCAAACATTGCTTTAAATTATCTAAAATCTGTAGATAACATTACACAACTGGGTATAAAATCTACAGATAGGGTTTGGCTAAGTGATAGAAAAGATAAAGCGCAGCTTTTTCCTTCAATTGGAAAAACAGAACTCAAGGCATATTACAAATTAGTAGATGGAGTGATTGAAGCATCTCAAACAGGTGAAACTTTGAAAAACTATGGATTAGTTGTAGAAAAAGTTTTGATGAGTTCTGAATGTTCTCTTTATTCCAAAAAAGAATTGGATAAATCCAAAAAAGAAAAACTGTATAATTTGAAAAATATGCTGGAGAAGGTTAAATGAAAGAAGAAACCTTAGAACTAAAATTAGATTTCAGTAAACTAATTCCAGTTATAACTCAAGACATCAATACAAAAGATGTTTTGTTTGTAGCTTTTGCTAACAAAAAAGCATATGATAATACATTAGCTACAAGAAATGCAACTTACTGGAGCAGAAGCAGAAATGAATTATGGGAAAAAGGAAAAACAAGTGGAGATTATCTCAAGATAAAAGAAATAAGAATCAATTGTGAGCAAAACTCTCTATTGTACTTAGTTGAACCAGTTAAAGAAAACGCATGTCATACTAACAGAAAATCATGTTATTACAGAAGAATCAAAGATAATCAATTAGAATATATTTAATGGAGGAAACAAAATGAACGCAATAGAATTAACAAAAAAACTGGTAGAAATACCATCTGAATCAGGAAAAGAACTAGCTATTGGAAAATACCTAGAAAATAGATTAAAGAAAAACTTTGATGTAAAGATTCAAAAAGTAAATGATTCATTTAACATCTTAGCAACATATGGAAATCCAAAATTGTTATTGACAACACACATGGATACTGTTCCAGGACAGCTAGAAATCTATGAAGACAGCAAATATCTTTACGGAAGAGGAAGCTGTGATGCAAAAGCAAGTTTAGCATCCATGATTATTGCAGGAGAAAATGCAAAAAAGAAAAGAATGAAAGACTTTGCTTTGTTATTCGATGTAGATGAAGAGACTAATTTCACTGGAATCTATAAAGCAGTTAATCTAATCAATCCAAGATACACAGTAGTTGGAGAACCTACAAATTTCAATCCAATAATTGGACAGAAAGGTTTGCTTGGCTTCAAAATCAAATGTTATGGAAAATCTGCACACGGATCAAGACCTTGGCAAGGAGAATCTGCAATAAACAAATTAGTAGATACAATAAATTCAATGGACGCTATTGATTTTCCTGATGATGATTATTTAGGAAAAACAACAACAAACGTGGGATTTATTAAAGGAGGAGATGCTCCAAATAAGGTTTCAAAATATGCAGAAGCATTTGTTGAGATTAGAACTACGAAAAGCAACGAAGAAATAAAATCTTTGTTAAGTAAATTAGAAACAGATAAAATAAAGTTGAAATATGATTATTCATTTGAATCTGCCTTAGCAAAAGATGAAGAATATTTGAGTATCTTTCCAGGAAAAAGAGAAACAATACCTGCATTTACAGAAATGTATTTTTGGGCTCAAAAATGTCCAGCAGTAGTATTTGGTCCTGGGGAAAATGAATATTCACACACAGAAAAAGAAAGAATAGCAAAAGATGATTTGCAGAGAGCAGTAATAGAATATGAATCAATAATAAAAAAAATATATCGGAGGAGAAGAAAATGTTAGAAGAAAAACTAAAAGCACCAAAAGGTTTAGAGAAGAAAGAGAGAAGTATCTGGGAGAAGTAGAATACTTTGTTATTGATGATAAGGGAGTAAGAGTGTGTTAATGAGAAAAGCAAAACTTAGCAGAAAAACATCAGAGACAAACATCGAAGTAAAGCTTAACATAGACGGCAAAGGAAGAAGCAAGATCAAAACAAGTTTGCCTTTCCTTGACCACATGTTGACAATCTTTGCAAAACATGGGATGTTTGACTTAACAGTAAGATGCAAAGGAGATTTGCCTCATCACATAAAAGAAGATATAGGAATTGTATTGGGAAAGGCTTTCAAAAAAGCACTCAAAGAAAAAATAGGAATAAAAAGATATGGTCAAAGACTATTACCTATGGATGAAACTTTATATTTATGTGCAGTTGATCTTAGCGGAAGACCTTATTTAATTACAGATGTAGAAGAATATTACGATTTCTTCTACGCATTTGCTATTAATGCTGAAATAAATATAGCATTTAAGATATATGAAAGCAGGAATGAACATCACAATATAGAAGCAATGTTCAAAAGCCTTGCAAGAGCATTAAGAGAAGCTTGTGAAAAAGATAAAAGGGAAACAGGAATTGCTTCAACAAAAGGAAGGTTAAACAACTAACTTTAAATAAAAAAAATAAGATTAGCTATTGGAGGGAAAATGAAATATGATTTAATCATCTTTGATATGGACGGGACTTTGTATAAGATGGAAAATGATCCTAAAAGAGAATTTTTTGACAATGATTTTTTCAGAGATATAAGGAAGAACTGCGTAGATTATATATCAAGATTAGAAGGAGTAGACATAGAAAAAGCTGAACAGGCGATGCAGTCTATAATTGATGAATACCAAGGAGAGTGGAGCAAGGGATTTATAGAGAAGTATGGTGTTGACAGAAAAGAATATTTTTCAAATACATGGAATCTTGATGCTGAGAAATTTGTAGGCAAGAATGACAATCTGAGAGGAATCTTAAACAGCATCAGCTGCAAAAAAGCTGTGCTGACTTCTGCTCCTGAAGTATGGGCAGAGAATGTGCTGGACAGGCTTAATATCAGAGATGTATTTGATGGCGTGTGGTTTGGCGATGTGGATATAAGAAAGCCTGACAAAAGAGCTTATATTCAGGTAGCTGATGCACTTGGAGTTGAGATAGGAAACTGCCTTATGGTAGAAGATGAAGAAAGGTTTTTGCTTCCTACAAAAGAACTAGGAATGGACGCCGTATTTATAGGAAAGAATAAATATGCTGATTATAATATACAGTCTATAGAAGACATAACAGGTATTGTAAATGAAAAAATTATAATCGATACTGATCCAGGGCATGATGACGCATTGGCATTGATGCTTGCCGCAAAAAGTAAAGAGCTTGATATAGCTGCAGTTACAACTGTTGCTGGGAATTCAACAATTGAGAATACAACGAGAAATGCAAGATATATCTTGAGATTATTGGATAGAGAGGATATTCCTGTTTATTCAGGCAGCGAGAGGCCTCTTAAGAGAGAATTAGTGCAGGCTGTTGTTCACGGCAAATCAGGATTAGAGGGAATTGACCCAACTAATGAACCAAAATTGAATGGAAGAGCTGTTGAGGAGATATCAAATATTGCTGAGAATAATGAAGATATTACTTTGATTACATTAGGGCCCTTGACTAATATAGCTAAAGCAATAAAGCAATATCCTGATGCCATGAAGCAAGTTAAAGAGATAGTTATGATGGGCGGAGCTGTAAATGTCCCAGGGAATAAGAGCAAATATGCTGAGTTCAATATCTTTGTTGACCCAGATGCAGCTGATATTGTGTTTAGATTTCCTGTCAAAAAAACCTTAGTTCCATTAGATGCATGCAATTATGTTGCTCTGCAGTTAGATGAATTTGATGAATTAAAAGGGAACAGGCTATATGAACCAATAATTGCAATGATGAAGCCTTATATCAAGAATATTGAACTTGATGAAGGAACAAAAGGGGCTTTGATGTATGATCCATTGACTGTATTTTATTTATTACAACCAGAGACTGCTAAAGTTGAAAAATATAACCTTAAGGTTGAGACAAAAGGAGAAAAAGCAGGAAAATTGATGATTTTGGAGGGAAATCCAAATATTGATGTTGTTGAATATATACCTAAAAATGCCTTTAAAATGTCTTTTTTAGAAGCATTAAAATAGAAACTTTTATATATAAAAGAGTACAAATACATTACAATGGTAATGCAAACAATGCAGATAAGGCTTACACCGGGCCTTATAGAGGAAGTGAAGAAGCTTGTAAATAGAGGCATCTATCCAAATACTTCTGAATGTGTAAGAGATGCTGTAAGAAGGCTTATAACAGGAGCAGGCGGAAAGATAGAAGTTCCTGAAGCTGTAGAGGTTGTCAAAAAGATAAAGAAAGAAGTGAAAGAACAATTCCAGAAACCAAAAGGAACCACTGATTTTTATCCTGAAGAGATGTCAGTCAGGAATAATATTTTTTCCAAATTAAGGCAAACAGCATCAAGATTTGGATTTAATGAGATTGAAACTCCAGCTTTTGAAAGCCTTGATCTTTTAACAAAGAAATCTGGAGAAGAGATTTTGGGGCAGATATTTACTTTAGAGGAAAAAGGAGATGAAAAGTTTGGATTAAGGTTTGATCTTACTGTTCCAATCACAAGGATGTTTATGGAAAAGCAGAAAGAATTGCCTAAGCCAGTTAAATGGTATGGATTAAGCAGGATGTGGAGATATGAAAGGCCCCAGGCAGGAAGATTAAGAGAGTTTTATCAATTATCTGTTGAGCTGTTTGGATGTGAGAAGGCAGATGCAGATGCTGAAGTTATCAATCTTGCTGTTTCCTGTTTGAAAAGTCTTGGACTGACTTCTGAAGATTTTTATGTTAAAGTTAATAATAGAAAATTACTGCAGGGATTGTTATTGGGTATTGCAAAGAAAAATCAGCTTGAGGATCTTATAAGGATAATAGACAAATCAAAGAAGATAACTGACAAAGAATTCAAAGACAGCTTAAAGGGGATTGGGGTTGATTATAAAGAAGTGAACAAGATATTGAAATGCAAAACATTGGAAGATGCTGGAAAGCTGAAGCTGAACAAGATGGCTAAAGAAGGTTTGGAAGAACTAAAAGAAGTCATGAATATGCTGGACAATAAGTTTATTGAATTTGATATTTCTATTGCAAGAGGTTTGGCTTATTATACTGGAACAGTATTTGAGATTTATGACAAGGAAGAGAAATTCAGGGCAATAGCAGGAGGAGGAAGGTATGACAAACTTGTAGAGCTTTACGGAGGAGCTAAGACAGCTGCAACAGGTTTTGGGATGGGTTATAGCACATTGACTTTGCTGTTGAAAGAAAAAGATCTGCTGCCTGAGCCTGATACTGGTGTTGATTATTTTGTTGTTATGATAGGAGATGTAAAAGAGAAGGCACTGGATATAATAGTAGATCTAAGGAAAAAATATTCTGTTGATTATGACCTTTCTTCTAGAAATATGAAAAACCAGCTGAAATATGCTGATTCTGTAGATGCAAAGAAAGTTATATTTATCGGAGAGGAAGAGCTGAAGTCAGGTATGCTTACTGTGAAAGATATGAAAACAGGAAAGCAGGAAAAGGTCAGTGTCGATATCCTGTGAGCTGTTCCAGAAGAAAAAATTTATACTGGGTAAAATGCTCGCTTTTTTTGAATTCTTTTTGGCTTATCTTGAAAGGATCTATCTGTCCAAATATCTGCTGTATCGTCTCTTCAAGATTTTCCTGCTGGTCTATCTCTGCAATCTGATAATAGGTTCCGTTTCCTCTTTTTCTTTTGTGTTTTCTGTCATATTTTCTCAGTCTTCCTGACTGTTCTTTTCCGCAGGGATCTACAAGGACAGTTTCCATGTGATTGAAATGGATATTGGTGTATTCTTTTTTCAGAACAAGATTGTATGTATTGCCATCTACAAGAATTTTTGGCCTGCCTTTTGTCCTGATTATGTTTCCAAAGCTTGCCATCTCTTTTAATCAGTTTTTTTGCTTTAAAAAGCTTATGAAGAATTTCCGAAATATTTATAAAAAAGTATATACACCATATAGTTTATGAACTTAAGTAAAAATGAAACAATAGATTCTATTATTGATATTATGGAGAAACTTTCATTAAAAAAAGTTGCAAATTTCCTTAACAAAGACTCAACACTTGTTGTTTGTTCTGCACTGCAGACTATAGATAATATCAAAAGCATTAAAAAATATAACTACCATAAAGACCCTGTCCAGCTAATAGAGGGTTTTGTAGATGACCTGAAGAAAAAAGAGTATTCTGCTGAATCTGTGCTTCTTATGTATAATATCTATTTGAATCTAAAAGAAAAGTCAAAGACAGAGAAAAATATCAAGTTAAACAGAGAAGTTATTCAGAATTATGAAGCAGGCAATTATCTAAACTGATGTTAATATTTCACAGCCCTGTTTTTTTACTAAAACAGTGTGTTCTGCCTGAGAAATCAAACCTTGGTTTTTGTCTATTAATGGAGGGTATTCTGCAAGGATATTAAGCTGTTTTAGATTTCTTAATGCAAGATTGGTCTTTGCCTGTCCGAATTTTTTTGTGAGCCATCTTTTGCAGAAAGGAAGGTTGTTGTATTTGTCTATTTCCTTTAGAATTTTTCTTGTTATCATGTTTCTTGTGGGTTTTTTTCTTGTTAACTGGAATATTGTTGGATTTGAAGATTCATAGACGATGCCTGCACCCTTGGATGCAAAAGGCTCTATAGCTATTATATCACCTTGTTTTAGTTCTGTTGTGTCTTTATTGTCATAGTTTGGAACAGAAGGAGAGGTGTGGATGTTGTACTGATCTAATCCATGGCCTGAAAGGTTTCTTACAGGAGCAAAGCCGTATCTTTCGATTGTGGTTTGGATTACCTTTCCTATTTCTGCAAGGGTTATTCCTGGTCTGATTATTTTTATTGCATTATTTAATGCTTCTCTTGATGCTTTTACCAGCTCTGTGTTGTTTTTTGAGAAGTCAATGGTTGCTGCATTGTCTCCTATGTATCCGTTTATATGGACCCCTATATCTATGCTTGCAACCTGGTCTTTTAAGACAGTTGTGTCATCTTCATCAGGGCAGAAGTGAGCAGCAGTTTCGTTTAATGATATCTGTGCTGGAAAAGCTGGTTCTCCTCCTAATTCTTTTATCCTGGACTCTGTCTTTTCGCAGATGTCTTTTATTGATGCTCCTGGTTTTGCAAGAGAAACTGCGTATTTTAGTGCCTGAGCTGCTATTTTGCATGCTTTTTTTTGGTCTTTCAGTGACATTGTTTTTTTGAATAAGTTATCTTATTTAAAGCTTTTTTTCATTCTCTTTCTGATTTACAAAAAAATCAATAGAATCAGAATATGTCTTTTGAAACGGATCTTGTCTCCAGTTTTTGATGGTGTTTTTTCTTTTGTTTTTTTCTTTTATCTCTTTTTCTTCATCTTTATAATATGATCTCCATCTTAATATTTCGCTTAATCCAAAAGCAGCAGCAAAAGGCAGAGGACTTGATGTTATTATAGAGCCAAGTAATCCTGCTGTTTCAAATAGATAAGGAGCATATTTTCCCTGTGCAAGCGCCTGTTTTTTGTATTTTTTGTTGTCTTTTATCTTTTCTTTGCTTTGGAGCGGCGGAAAGAATTCTCTGTAGAACCTGTTTTGTTCTCTGCAGAATTCTTCTGTTTTTTTCCTTGTATAGACATCTGATATTAAGTTTGC
>WJKL01000102.1 GCA_014729145.1 Candidatus Woesearchaeota archaeon | reverse complement strand
TGGATGAACTAGAACCGATCTGCGGCAGGATAGGAATCTTACATAATCATTCATTGGTAAAGATAGGGACCCCTGACCAGTTAAAAGGCAAATACTCCAAAAATGAAGAGATAAGATTAACTGTTTCAGGAAAACACAAACAGATTAAAAAATCGATGAAAAAAGCGCCTTATATCAAAAAGATAAAAAAAGATGGAGACACCCTTATATTTTACACGCCAAATCCATTAAAAACATTGTATAATCTTTTAAATAAAGTAGACAAACTAAAGCAAAAAGTTTTACAGTTGGAGGTTAGCAGGCCTTCATTAAAAGAAGTATTTGAATCAATTTACAACAAATAAAAAAAGAGGTGAAACTGCTTAAAGCAGCAAAGATGCTTTCACTATTTAAAATAATAAAAAAGAATCTAAAATTGTTGATCAGAAGCAAGAGTTCAGCTTTGATAATAATATTAGGTCCTTTGCTGGTTATTTTTCTTGTTGGAATAGCTTTTGATAATCTAAACCAATATAGTTTGAGTATAGGGACTTATTCAAAATCATATTCTCCTTTAACTGATTCTTTTATAACTAAACTAGAAGGAAATAATTTTAGGGTTCAAAAAATAAGCTCAGAAGAAGAATGTATTGATTTGATAAGGCAGGGAAAATTAAATACTTGTATCACTTTTCCTAAAAATTTAGATTTAGATTCAAATCAGATGAATGAGATTGTATTTCATGTGGATAACTCTAAGATAAATCTAGTCTGGATGGTTTTAGAGTCAATATCAGACAAGCTTGCTGAACGCTCCTCAGAATTAAGCCTTGACTTGACAGCAGATTTGCTTAATAAGATAGATATAACTAAAAATGAGCTTTACAGGATTCGCCCCACAATAACAAACATCAAAACAGAAAATCAGCAGGCAGCAGGGCTTATAGATGATGCAGAAAGAAGAATTACTGCAAATGTAAACGACTTAAGGGAAAAACAGGCAAATATGCATAATGTCATTGTTCGTAAAATAAACAGCGCCCAGGAACTAGTTTATGATATTAAACAGGTGATAGAGCCTACAAGCTACAACCAGACCAAACAAGACCTAGATGAATTGAGCACAGACCTCACTACTTTAGAAAATAAAATCACAACCCAAGGAGAAACTCTTAGTGATTGGAAAATATTAGAAAATATATTGGAAGATATTAATGAGATTGCCATAAATAATCTTAATTCTATTGACAACAATCTTAAAAAATCCGAAATAAAAATAAATGAGATACAGTCTGCAGTCAATAAAGTATATGCTGAAGTTTCTGACATAAAGATAACCAATGCTACTACTATCGTCAACCCGATAACTACAAGGATAAAACCTGTTACATCTGAAAGAAGCTATCTTAATTATCTTTTCCCTGCACTTGTTATCTTGGTGATTATGTTCATATCAATCCTTCTTGGAAATACATTGGTTATGATGGAAAAACATTCTCCTGCTTATTTTAGAAATTTTATAACACCTACAAGAGATATAACTTTCATATTAGCAACCTACTTCACTAACCTTATTCTTGTCTTTCTCCAGCTTGTGATAATTCTTTTGATATCTTCTGTATTTTTCAAAGCTCAGGTTTTGTCTTCAATACCAATTACAGTCTTGATACTTTTATTATCTATAACTTTCTTTACTTTTGTAGGGATGACCATAGGGTACATCTTTTCTTCAGAGGAGACATCAACACTTGCAGCAATATCTATAGGAGCGGTTTTCTTATTCCTTTCTAATGTAATCCTTCCTTTAGAGACCATGCCTGATTCAATAAGAAATATCGCAAGATTCAATCCTTTTGTATTAGGAGAGTCTTTATTGAGAAAAGCGATCATCTTCCAGACAAAATTTTCTCTTTTATCCAAAGACATCTTAACTTTGCTTGCTTACTCAGCAGTCTTATTTCTGATTATCTGGATATCTCAAAAGATAGTAAGAAAACATCTTATCCATAAGATCAGCTTCCACAAAAGCAAACCAAAAAAGAGATCAAAGAAAAAATAAAAAACCATCATGAATGTGGCTCTTCACAAGTTTTTTATAGTCAGCTCTTATCTTCTTGTACATGCTTATTGTTATATCAGGAACACCAGGAACAGGAAAGACAACCCTTGCAAAGAAGCTGATGAATATATTAAATTATCCTCTGCTTGATGTCAAAGATTTCATAAAGGAAAAAAATCTTGCAGAATCTTATGATCAAAAAAGAAAAACAAACATAATAGACATAAAAAAGCTGAATAAAGAGATCATAAAAGAAATCAAAAAAGTTCAGAAACAGCACAAACTCCCTGGAATAATAATAGAATCACATCTTTCGCATTATCTTCCAAAAAAATACGTGGATCTGTGCATAATCACCAAAACAGATATTAAGACACTAAAGAAAAGACTTCAAAAAAGAGATTACAGCAAAGAAAAGATAAGAGAAAATCTTGATTCAGAGATATTTGATGTTTGCTTAAATGAAGCAAAGGAAAGAGGCCATAAAATATTAATAATAGACACAACAAAACCTGTAAATATAAATGAAATAATAAAAAAAATAAAATGACAAAAAAATTAGCAGCTCTGGAAATTCATTATCTCATAAAGGAATTTAAAACTTTGATAGATGCAAAAGTAGACAAGATATATGCTCCCAGAAAAAAAGAGCTTTTTCTGAGGCTTCATGTTCCAAACAAAGGAAAACACATACTAAAGATAGATGAAAAATCAATATATCTCACAGAATCTAGGCCAAAAGCGTCTTCTCCTTCTGATTTCTGCATGTATCTCAGAAAAAAACTTGAAAATGCCAGGCTCAGAAAAATAAATCAGATAAGATTCGAAAGGATAGTTTCTTTGACTTTTGAGACCAAAACACAAAAATTCCATCTTATTGCAGAGCTTTTCAGCAGAGGAAATATTATCTTAGTTAAGGACAAGAAAATATTGGTTGCAGCAGAATACCAAAAATGGAAGACAAGAACTGTCCGTCCCAGAGCAATATACAAACATCCCAAAAAAGAATATAATTTTTTAACATTAAAAAAAGAAGATTTCAAAAACCTTCTTTCATCTACAAACAAGGAAAGCATTGTAAAATCTCTCGCAGTTGACCTGGGTCTTGGGGGAACATATTCAGAAGAAGCGTGCGGTTTATCCAAGATAGACAAAGATAAAGATCCTAAAAAACTGGATGATAAAGAGTTCTCCACCTTGTTTTCTGAATTGACTGAAATTAAAGACAAAAAACTTGATCCAAGGATAGTGTCCAAAAAAGAAAAAATAATAGATCTTGTCCCTTTCAAACTAGAAATATATAAAGATTTTAAGCAAAAAAAAGCAGACTCTTATTCAAATATTTTAAGCAGATATTTCTTAAAGATAAGATCACAGGTACAAAAACAAAAAAAACAAAAAAAACTTAACCAGATAAAAGAGATCATAAAAGATCAAGAACAAAGCATAACAAATCTCAAAAAACAGGAAAAGATCAACAAAGAAAAAGCAGAAAAGATATATGAAAATTATCAAAAGATATCTGGGCTTTTAGAAGAGCTGAAAAAAATATCTAAAAAACACTCTTGGGATGAAATAAAAGAAAAGCTCAAAGGCCACAAACTCATCAAAGAAGTTATTCCCGAAGAAAAATCAGTTGTTATAGATATAAAATGAAAATTCTTGTTGTCTGCACACAAGGAGAAAACAGAAGCAGATATCTTGCAAAATATCTCAAAAAGAAAGGATACGATGCAGATTACGCAGGAATAAATCCAAAAGGAATCAACCCTATCACACAAAAAAAGGTAGGTTTAGCAGATATGATAATCACAGTAAGAAAACACATCAAAGAAAAATTCTTGAAAAGATTCAAGCCAGTAGAAAAAGAAATAATCAATCTCGAAGTAAAAGACAACCCTAAACGATTCTCAAAAGAAGCAGAAAGATTAGCTGAAAAGTCCTGGTCAGAATTCCAGAAAAAATATGTTTATTCTGAATTAAGAAAACAGATAGAAAAACACTTGCACAAGTTTAATAAAAAATAAAGGTGGCAGCTTACCATGTTTCCCGCGTAGTGCGGTACACCATGATACGGAAGCTTGCTTAACTTCTGTGTTCGAATGGGTACAGGTGAACCAAGCCCCTATGGCCGCCTATAGATAAGAAAAAAACCAGGTATTTATAAAGATTACTAATTTAAAGAATTATTTTCTCTAAAAGAAAAACAACAATTTATTTAAATAACCTCTTATTTGAAATTTCAGTGAGGACAATGAAAATAACTATCATAGGAACAGGATATGTAGGATTGGTTGTAGGAACTTGTTTCGCAGACCTTGGTAATGATGTTATCTGTTTAGATATTGATGAAAAAAAGATAGACAACCTGAATTCAGGGATTCTGCCCATCTATGAGCCTGGACTTGGAGAACTTGTAAAAAGAAATAAAAGACAGGGAAGATTGATATTTACAACAAACAAGGAAAAAGCAATTAAAGATTCTCAAGTTATATTTATTGCAGTGGGCACCCCAATGGGAGAAAATCATGAGGCAGATCTAAGGTTTGTAAAAGCAGTTGCAAAGGATATTGGAACTTATATGGGTGCATATAAGGTGGTTGTGGATAAAAGCACAGTTCCTGTAGGAACTGCAGATAAGGTCAAAAAGATCATCAAAGAAAACCAAAAAGGAAAAATTGAAGTTGATGTTGTTTCCAATCCTGAATTCTTAAAAGAAGGTTCAGCTATCAAAGATTTCCAAAATCC
>WJKL01000101.1 GCA_014729145.1 Candidatus Woesearchaeota archaeon | reverse complement strand
CTATTATAACTCTGGAACGTTCTGGATCAAAAAATATATTTGCTATGCCTGCATCTTCAGGAATTATATTCTCAATCTCAGCTTCTGCATCCTTTTCGTCCATAACAATATCAGGGTCAGGCCTTAATTCTATCCTTTTCTTGAATTTATTTACTGCTTCCCTGATCATCCCTTTATTATCTAGGAAAAAGTCCTTGTCTTTTGTATAAAGGACTATGTTAGCTCCTTCAAATCCTGCGTCAGAGATTTTATCCTCTGGCAATTCTTTTAGAATCTCCTTTAAGATATCTGCCATTTTTTGGTCTAAAAAAGAAGTTTAAACTTCTAGTTTGTTTTCTATTTCTTTTTCCAGTACTTTTTTTACTCCCTTATCAGTTATGGTAAAAGCAGTTACCCCATTTCCTGAAGCAACATCTCTCTGCACTGCTGAGTTTATACCTTTTACAGCCATGTTGATGCCGTCTTTTGTGCTCATGTTTTCCTTGTATGAGGCTTCAAGAAGGCCGTATACCATTGTTGAGCCTGAGCCTGAGCTGACATAATCATCAACTTCAGTTATGCTTCCGTCTGGAGACAGATCATACAGGTGGAATCCTTTTGCGTCTTTTCCTCCAACAATAAAATGAGAAATTCCAGGTATAACACTAAACTTTCTTATATTATTGTAGACTATTCCAGCCAAAAGGTTTGCTGCTTCTTTTACTGTATTTACTTTCCCTGTCTTCAGCTTCTTAAGCTTAAGCTCTGCTTTTATCAGTTTTACCAACAATTGGATGTCTGAAACAGTTCCTGCAATAGTGACTGCAATATCATCTGTTATCTGCAATACTTTGTCCACTTTCTTTGCTGCTATAAAATATCCTGCAGTGGCTCTTCTGTCTGCTGCCAAAACTATTCCATCTTTACATATCATTCCAACAGTTGTTGTACCGGTTTTTAATTGTTTATCTTCTTCCATTTTTATCATTGCCCAGAATTATTACCTCTTAGAATTAAGGTCGGGCATAAGATGAGTATTAGTAAGGAGTATTTAAATGTTGCGTTTTTCACAAAGCGAAAACCGAATATTTAAGCTTGTAAGCTCTGCTTACATTGTTTAAATGTTGCGTTTTTGATCAGAAAATGAACATTATACTTTTCTATATAATCATTCTGCTCCTGCTGATTCTTCCAACTTTTTTCTAAGGCCTTGAGAAAGATAATCTGTTTTCTCATCTCTCATAGGGGGAAAAAGATATTTCAATTCATTAGGATCTGTTATAAGTTCATGAGTATCAGCAATATCTTCTAGTCTTTCTTTTGGATTTATTGGCTCAACAATCGGATTAGGCATTTCAATGTCTTTATGAGCACCATAGCCCATATGCAGAGGATCAAACTGCTTTTCTTCTGCAACTCTATAACCACTTCTATTGTCTTGTCTGTCTTCTTCAGAATTGATTTGCATATCATAGATATCTAAACTATACTTTTTTTCATCTTTTTCTTCTTCAGAATCTTCATCATCTGTATCATCATCTTCATTAACGTCAATGAAAGAAGAAAGATATGTTAAACTAGATACTAAAAAACCTTTAATTCTATTTTTTATATTCATTTTAATTATCACCTTTTATTTAGTATTATTAACATATTACTCCTTTATAAATCTTTCGCTTTTGTAGTCTCTTTTTAGTAGTTACAGGGGCTTAGAATAGAGAATTTAAGGGTCTGAGAGAAGGCTGAATTCTGGCAATAGAGGGGCTCTAAACATAAAATACACCAGGAATAGTGTTTCCAACCATATTTTCATCAATAAGTATCATGTTCATAAGCCTGTTGCACTTGGCCCAGTATCTGTATTTTTCTTTTTCCTCTGCATCAGGCCTGTCAAGATTGTTTCCTATCATCATGTTGATTTGTTCTTTTCTGATTATCTTTTCTAATTCTTCTGCAGTCATTTCTGATGTTTTTTCTTCTTCTTGTTTTTTAATAGGAGAGTCATACTCCTGTTTATAGATATTGTTCTTGAAATTAAACAGCTTGTTGTAATCTAACTGTTTTTGGTTATAGAAATTTTCTTCCTGGTATTGTTGATTTATTTCTTCTTTTTCTGGTTTTTCTTCTGTATTTGGTTTTTCTGGTCTATCCTTTGTTTTTGGCTCTTTTTCTTCTTCTGGTTCTTTAGATTTTTTCTGTTTTTTCTTTTCCTTGTTTATCTCTTTGATTATCTCATATATGTCAGAAACAGATATATCTTCAGGATCTTTTTTTTCTTTTTGGATTACAAACACCTCGCGATAATAGTTTTCCGGCTTTAACGGCTCCGCGTGAGCACAGGATTTTCACCTAGTTTTCCTATGATAATTATGTTTTTGATGGTTTAAATAATTATTGGAAATCTAATCCTTTTTAATCTTCTTCTTGTAGCATGATTTACAGTAGTGCTTTGCATGATATTTTTGATCATAGATTTTTGAATCCTGGTCAATCTCAAACATTTCTCCGCATATTCTGCATTTTGCTAGTTTTTTGTATTTTTTTGGCATTTTAATCAAATTAGACAGCTTACTCTAAATCACAAAATGCTCGATAAAGAACATCTATGGGCTATCTATAATATATTAATGAGAACCTATTAATAAGTCTTATGGTAGAAATCAGTAACTTTTGCTGAAATAAGCTGTATATTTTGCTTTTTTTCCGCATTGAAGGCATTTTTCTCCTTTTTTGAGTTTTTCATCAAAAGGCGAGCATCTTGATGTTGCACCTCCTGTCTTGTCCTTGATCCAGTCCTCGCATTCCTCTTCTCCGCAGAAAGGCATCTTTACAAGTTTTCTTTCTCTTATGGATTTTACAACATCTCCCCATTTTTTTGCAGTTATTGTCTTGTCTTTTATTATCTTTCCTGCTTTTTCAAGCAGATTCTTGTGGATATCTTCCAGTATCTTTGGAACCTTTTTTATCAGGTCTTTTGTCTTTACAAAATTCTTTTCTCCTGTATCTCTTCTTACCAGAACAGCCTGGTCCTTTGCAATGTCTCTCGGGCCTATCTCTAATCTCAATGGGATGCCTTTCATCTCCCATTCATTGTATTTCCAGCCAGGTGTATATTCATCCCTGTCATCAAATATAGGGTTGAATTTTTTAAGCTTATTTTTCAGGTCTTTTGCTTTTTTTAATATCTCTTTTGTCTTTTCTTCTTTTATGATAGGTACTATCACAAGCTTGTTTTCAGCAACTTTTGGAGGCAATACTAGGCCTTTGTTGTCAGAATGGGTCATTATCATCCCCCCTATCAGACGTGTGGAAAGCCCCCACGAGTTCTGCCATGGTATTTTCTTTTTTTCGTCTTTTCCAAGATATCTTATGTTAAATGCTTTTGCAAAACCCTGGCCCAGTTCATGAGAAGTTCCGCACTGTAAAGCTTTTCCGTCAGGCATCAAGGCTTCGATAGCATATGTAGCTTTTGCTCCTGCAAATTTTTCTTTTTCTGATTTTTTTCCAACTAAAACAGGTAGAGCCAATAATTCTTCTGATAATTTCGCATAAAGATTGATATATTTTATAGTTTCGTCTTTGCATTCTTTTTTTGTTTCATATACGCAGTGGCCTTCCTGCCAGAGAAATTCTCTTGATCTTAGGAAAAGTTTTGTTGCTTCAGTCTCCCATCTTACAACATTGCACCACTGATTTATCTTTAAAGGAAGGTCTCTGTAAGACTGTATCCATCTTGAATAAGAATCATACATTATTGTCTCTGATGTAGGCCTTATAGCTAAACGTTCACCTTCTCCGGTCACTTCTTTGTCAAGCCATGCTACTTCTGGAGAGAATCCCTCTGCATGCTCTGATTCCTTGTGAAAAAATGATTCAGGGACAAACAAAGGAAAATAAGCGTTTCTTGCATTGGTTGCCTTAACTATATTTTCATTGAAGTATTCCTTGATATTTTCCCATATAGCATAGCCGTTTGGCCTTATTACCATGGTTCCCTTGACAGTTCCAAAGTCAACAACTTCTGATTTTAAGCAGACCTGTTCATACCATTCAGGCATATTTTCTTCTTTTTTTGCTGTTATTCCGATGTTTTTTTCTTTTTTCGGCATAGTAGATTTTTTTCTTTGATACTATTTAAATGTTATTAAAATTATCTGATATAAGAAACCATCTCCCTAAACAAAGAGACAGCCTCCATATAATCTGATGCAGTGTTAGAATATCCTTCTATAGAGACCCGAAAAACCCTTTCCAAAGGATAATAATCAAGCGTTAATGCGTCCTTGTCATTAAATACAGTCCACTCATATTTTTCTATTCTTTTGCAGTCCATAGATATCTCTTTATCTTTTTCTTTATTATAGCCTACTTCTTTTTTGTATTCTAAGTTGTGAAATTCAGG
>WJKL01000015.1 GCA_014729145.1 Candidatus Woesearchaeota archaeon | reverse complement strand
CATATAATGCACCATATTTGACAAAAGCCCTTTGTCAGCATAAGCCAGCGCATTCCTGCTAACCTGTATTATTACAGGAGAATTTTCCTCGTAAGCAGCATCAGTTATCGCCTGCAGCTGCTCCATGTTGTTTACATTAAACGCTCCTACCCCATAGCTGCCTTTGTCAGCAGCTTCTAAAATTGATTTCATATCTTTTAATACCATTTTTTATCCCTCCTTGCGATATCTTAAAAAAGGAACCCCTTTATACCATGAATCTCCTTTTTTTCTGTTCCACAATCCTATCTGAAGATAATTTCCTTCATTTGCTTCATTACAAATTCCAAACTGAACTCCTTTCATTCTGTAATCAGAAATATTTCCAAGCCCTATCTGAACCCCTTCCATATTATCAGAGCCGTTCATAGCTCCAAACTGCACCCCTTTTGCTTTTCCTCTTCCATGGTCGTCTATAATATTGAATAAGCTTGCCTGCATACCTTTCATCTCCTGGCATATATTGAACAAAACACTCATTTGAGCCCCATACAATATATTAGAACCGTTTATGAAATAGCTAAGCTGCAGCCCTTTGTTAGGGCGATAAGAATCTATTTTAGTCTCATTCCATCCCCCCACCTGAACTCCGCTAAGTTTTTTAGCTACATTCTTTAATCCAAACTGCAGCCCTTTCATCTCTCCTTTTACAATATTTTCCAAACCAACTTTAATAGACATTCTTTACAGTCCTCCTTAATTCAAAGAATTCTTTGACTTCTTCAATTTCTTCAACAGGAGCACATCTTGTTAAAATCAAACTTAAAATCAAAAATAAAATTATTTTTTTCATTTCGCCAATTTTAATCATTTTCTTCTCTCCTTAAATTTCCAGTATTTTTCAAAATCAGAAGGCAGCTTCATGCTGGGGTAATAATGCTCTTCCGGATGATCTGCAAAAATTCTGTCGGAAACATCAAAACTGTTGATAAGATGCGTGATTCTAAAGTCATAATAATAAGCAGGCTGTTTATTTAGTTGATATGTTTTCATCTCCCCTTCAAGATTTTGGGTGTTTTCAATGAACTTCCTGTAATTAAATATGCTTAATCCAGTTACAGCCTTGGCTTCAGGGTTTTCAAAAATACCAGAAGGAGAATACCTTTTGTCATATACGCTTCCATTTAGGACAATATCATATCGTCTGTTTATTTTCTCTTTCTCAATCTGTCCATTGCTTAATTTCCTTACATAACAAAAAACGCCCTTGTCGTCTGCGATTAAACTTTCAGCTCCATTTTCAACATCATCCCAGCATATTCCTGTCTTGCATCCGTCATAGACAGCAAAATATTCTATCCTATGCTCTCTTTTTTCATTTAGCTCTTTCAGCCCATACCTGAAGCTTCCAGGCCCGTTAGCACTTTTCAGAACTTTTCCATTTTCTACCAAGGCTTCTCCTTTAATGTCATATACAGCCCTTTCTTCCTGATAGATATAGAAAATATCTTTCTTGATATCATGTTCTTTGATAAATTCATCATATTTTTCTTTTTGCTCTGCCTGAATATGCATAAATATAGGAACAGCATAAGGGGTGCTTTCCAGTATATTTTCCAGACAAGTTTCCTTTTCCCAGGACAATGGAAATATTGGCTTTGGAATTTCAATAGGGATAAACCTTTCTCCATTTCCTCCGCACTGCAGCAGTAATCCAATATTACTCATAAGACATCATCTCCATTATATGAGGAATTTCTCCTTTTACAATAGTATCCAGCCTGTTTTCATCATATCTAAGCACAGTCATAGAAGTATGCAGTAATTCCATCTCATGGATCTTGTTTTTATCCAGCCCCACTAATCCAGTTAACAAGCATGCAATTACATTTTGGTGAGTAAACACAGCAATATTTTCATATTCCTTTCCAAGAATCTTTTCTTCAATAAACTCATTAGCCCTGCAAAAAACATCATACTGGGATTCTCCTTCAGGAGGTGTAAAATGCCAGTTCATTGCATCCATGTTCTGCTTAATATCATCTGTTCTTGTCTTACAGTCAACTTTTCCTTCCCATATCCCCTGGTCAAGCTCTGTAATCCTGTGATCAACCTGGATTCTTGGCCATTCAAAACCCATTTCTTCAAGACAATACCTTGCAGTCTGCTGAGCTCTCACAGTACTGGAAGAATATATCCTGTCAAAACAAGGCCCGCATTTCTTAAGATATTCTCCTAATGTTCTAGACTGGTCAATCCCTTTTTCAGTAAGCTCGCTCCATGTGTTTGTTCCGCATATCCTTTTTTCATGCCAGGAAGCCCTTCTATGCTGAACATTAACTTCACTTTCCCCGTGCCTTATCAGATAAATATCAATCATCTTTATCTCTCCGTTAATCTTACAGTTTATTACGTGAATTTAACATATATATCTTCACGATATAATTGATATATTGATATATCATTTACAAAAGGTTTAAATAGTTCTAGAATATACTAATATTATGAAGAGGAAAGTTATCAAGCAGGGAAACGGAACATTGACTATTACTTTGCCCAAACAGTGGACCAAAGACATAAACTTGACAGGAAACAGCGAAGTAGAGATAACAAATAATGAAAATAATTTAATCATAAGTCCTGCATCTACTGAAAAAGAAAAAACAATATCAATAAATGTAGATAACTTTGAAAGACTATCTTTTGCTAAATTCTTGATTGCTTGTTATGAACAAGGATTTGATACAATGGATCTCGTCTTCTCGAAATCAATAATCAAATCATGGAGTCATGGAGAAGAAGGCATCACCGATGTAATTACTTTCTTTGTAAGCAGATTGATTGGTTTTGAAGTTCTAAGTCAGACAAAAAATAGTGTTAAGATAGGAAACATTGCCAAAGAACATATGAAATTCGAAAGCATCTTATCAAGAATCTTCTTCTTAATAGAAGAGTACTTAAGACATTTGATTGAATCAAACAACCCAGAAGAACTGACAGATAGAGAATCAAGGCACGATAACATAACAAAGATGATAGCCCTATCTATTAGAGAAATCTATGAATCGAACGCTCTTTCAAAGATAGAAGCATTGAATCTTACTGCAATTCTTAATATGTTAGACAAAGTTACTGATTTTATAAGATATTCTTATAAGAACGCAACAAAACCCCTTTCAAAAGAAACAATCTCTTTAGCAAAGAAAACACTAAAATTCTTAGACTTATACAGGTCTTTCTTTAACAAATTTAGTTATAAAGCGATAAACCAACTAGACGAATTAAGAGGAGAGATTAAAAACCAAAATATAACAAACTTAAAAAAACACCCAGCAGAAGCCTCAGTAAATTCTCAGTTTGATGCTTTGGTCGAAACTTTGCATGGAGCTATAAAGCCAAGAATATCTATTGAGATAGAAAAAGGGATCAGATAATCGAAATAAAATTTCCATTTTCTATAAGACTATACATCTCTTTAATGAAATGATTTCTTCTAGGTATTATCTCTCCGCTTTCCATCTGTTCAATCCTTTTTCTTGTGCATGAAGCATAGATGCTCAATGCCTTTAATGCAGCAGAATCTATCAGATCAAAGAAATCTTTTCCATATTCACTTAATGAATCATAATTAACATCAAAAGTACTTAGATAACTATTGAATGTTTTTTCTCTAAACTTTTCATCATGTAGACTTCTCATCTTAATATATTCTCTTACATAATTCTTTATCTTGTTGGTTGGAATATCTAATTTTTCTTCAACTAATCCATAGGTTATATCTTCTATCTCCAATCCATATCCTGCACAAGCAAAATCATGCACATATCCGTTCTGCATATTTTCAATTATCTTATTATCCCCCAAAATTACGGGTTTATCTGATTTATTTCCAGATAATCTAAGAAAACCATCTATGATTCTTCCACTTTTCTCAATCAGATCATCAGGAACAATCTTAAAATGATCTTTATATACTCTTGCACTGGTTTCTTCTAATGGAGTCTTTATAGCAAGAAAATGAGGGATTCCTGTAAGTGTTTCATACCCCACATCATAGAAATATATGTCTTTATCATAAGCAGCTTTTTTTATCTCTTTATGAGCAAACCCCAATAAAAACATATTTAACATTACTGCATTATATTTTGGATATTTAGTATTCCATGGAACTTCTTTTTGATTGGTGATCTTTTTGTATAGTTCAGATGCAACTTCAAATCCAGATCTTCTTTTATCTAGATTTTCAAGAATCATCATGCTAAGTCCATCGCTAAATTCTATATTTTCTCCTATCTTGTTAGGAATAAACATGCCAAAATTTTCCAGATCGTCTTTTAATGAATAAATCTTATCTTCATCTCTGTTTTGCTCTATTGAAGCGATCTTAACAACATCATCTGTCAAATTTGCTATTCCCATCGAGCTCCATCCTCCTTTAAGCATGAGGTCAGCATGGTCTCTTGTGAATTTATATTTGTCAAAAAGAATTTCTATCAATTCGTCTCTTTCATATTCTTTAAGCTGTTTATAATGTTCAATGACAAAATTGCTTATCTTTTCCCTATTGCTCATCAAAGATCTTTTTCTTTCTTCCTCTTCCCCGATTCTTAAGAGTTCCTTGAATCTGAAAAGATTTGTTTCTGTAACTAAAGCTAGGCTAAAGAAAGCATCTTTATATTTTTGTTTTATATTCTTGGTGTCTATTTCTGATATTGTTTCACCCACACCTTTTTTTATTTTCTTTAACTCATCTATAGTCTCCTGTACTCCTTCAGTAGAATTATAAAAATAATTTATACTCATGTAGTGTGCACTGTAAGCAACCTGAAATGTAAATTTAGTATATTTATTTACAAGAGGTCTAATTACAGGAGCCAATTCCCTAGCAAATCCTTTCTTAGCAAGCCATTTATATAGTTTTTTTACTTTTCTAGGGTTGCCTATTTTTGCGAGCTCGTCTAAACACCCAATAGCTTTTCTCATTGTTTTATCATCAGTACTGGGTCTTTTTTTTATTCGTTTCTTATTAACAAGCAGTTCAAAAAGTTCTGTTAATTCAATGGGGTTTGTATGTGATTTAGGTATTGCCTGCATAAAATCCTTAAGATTCTCTCCAAGCAATTCAAGTCTAGCTCCACCATATGCAAAAGTTTCATAAAATATAGGGGTAAATAAAGAAAGATTAAATTTTTCTTCAGGTATTGCTCTTACAAAATTTCCAAGATCATTGAATGCGTGAGATCCTTGTTGATGTATCTCTCTTAAAAAATAATTTCTAAGCTTGTATAGATCAAAGTTATCCGCGGGCGTTTTTGCTGCAAGGGTTGAAGTTGCATAACGGGCATCTCCTCTTTCATCCAGCCTGATAGCTTCATCAAGATCAAATCCTTCTATACGTCTATTTTTTCTTTCTTTTTCAAAATCTAGATCATGTTTAACAGTTATCCTTTGTTTTTCTGCATTTTCCATTATTTGATGAACATAAACATCATCTATCTTTCTAGCTTTATCTAGAAATGATTCTAATTTATCTTTATCGATATTTTTTGCACTAAGAAGAAGCCCAAGATAAAGAAGGCTGTTTGGTTCTCCTTCTTTTTTTGAAAATTCAGGCATAGTTGGTTTGTAATCCCCAGTCATGCTTTTTGAAGTCCAGATAAATTTTTCTGGTAAATTCTTCTCAAATATTTCAATCACATTATCTGGAAAATATTCACTAATTTTGGCAAACAAACAATCATTTTCTGCACCACTTACTCCGGTATCTACCAAAGGCAACTCATAACCACTAATGGTTTGAGATATAAAAACAGGAGAATGAAATAAGTGTTCTAAGATCTGTTCTTTGTCCAACAGAATATCTTTCATCCATTCGTGTCTTCCTTCTACTATATTTTGTAATGAAACCTTAAGAAGATAATTTCCAGAAAGCATCTTCTTTTCTTTTAGTGCTCTTAATACTCCTTCCTTAAATCCATCATCAGCAAACTTATCGATTGAATCAAGAACCAGATCTTTACTATTAAAAGTAAAGTAGTTTGCTAATTCTAAAACCCCTTTAGGTTTTTGCAAGTCTTTTGAATTATGATATATTGCTTCTCCAATCAATCTCGCTCTAGATTCATCATTTTTACTATAATCAAGATAAGAAGGTTCTAAAGAAATCTCTTTTTCCTGGTAGATTCCAAATGCCCATCCTTTCTCAACATCTGACTTAATCTCCTCAATTCTCTGTTCAAGATTCAAGGTATCTTTACGTCTAGCCATTTTTTCTCCAAAATAGCCCCTTTTACATGTAGAGATATATGTTTTCTTGCTTTATAAACTTGAGGTTTATTCTATAAACCGAAGGTCTGTTGGTGAGCGAAGTGATACCAACTTTACCTGAGGCTTTTTAAAACCCTTATAAAACAAAACCGAAACATTTATATATGAATATATATTCATAATTAATAATGAATAAGTATTCAAAATAAAATGGCGGTAATTCCGCCGGAGGATGAAACAAAATGCCACAAGGAGACAGAACAGGACCAAATGGCCAGGGACCTATGACAGGAAGAGGAATGGGCTTTTGCAATGGTTTTAGTGCACCAGGATATGCAAACCCAGGATTCGGAAGAGGCAGAGGTTTTGGAAGAGCAACAGCCTACAATCCAAGAGGAATGCTAAGACCTAGATTTGCAGTAGCTCCAGCACAAGTTACACCAGTATATAGAGAACCAGCGACAGAAAAAGAAGCACTGAAACAGGAAGCAAAAGCAATTGAAGAAGAACAGAAAATACTTAAACAAGAGATGGATGATATAAAGAAAAGACTAGAAGAAATAAAAAAACAAAAATAAATTTTTTTATTTTATTTTTAAATAAAAAATGCCAAGACCAAGAAGACAAAGAAGGATTAGATTCCAGCCGGGAACTACTCATTTCAAGCCGGCAGGAATAAGACTTTCAGCAATGAATGAAGTAGTCTTGACTATGGGGGAATTCGAAGCAGTAAGATTAAAGGATTTTGAAGATATTGATCAGACAAAAGCAGCAAAAAAGATGAATATCTCCCAGCCTACATTTGCAAGGCTTATAGATACTGCAAGAAAAAAGATTGCAGATGCAATTGTAAACGGCAAAGCAATAAGAATACAAGGAGGTAATTATCAGATGGTAAAACAACCAGGAAGAGGCGCAGGCAGAGGACAAGGAGGCCAAGGCCGAGGAAGAATGGGCGGAGGATTTGCAGCAGGCCCTTCAGGAGTTTGCAGATGCCCTAAATGCGGAAAAGAAGTTCCTCATCAAAGAGGCCAGCCCTGTTATGATATGAAATGCCCTAAATGCGGAACTCAAATGACAAGAGGATAAAATGGAAGAAAAAGAAAAAATATCATTAATCGCAATAATCTCAAATATATTTTTGTCAATCTTTAAGATAGCTGTAGGTATATTAAGTAAATCCTCAGCAGTTATTGCAGAAGGAATACATTCAGGGATGGATATCATAACCTCAGCAATTTCTTATGGGGGGATAAGAGCAGCAAAAAAACCAGTTGACAAAAAACATCCTTACGGCCATTATAAGGCAGAAGTATTTGCAGGATTATTGATAACTCTAGTTCTATTAGGAACATCTGTTTGGATTATTTACGGGGCTATAACCAATTTCTTTACAGTAAAAGAGCTGTTCATTACTCCATTAACATTAGGAGTGATGGGATTCTCAGCAGTGATTAACGAGATAATGGCTAGGCTAAAGATAAAGTTTGGAAAAAAATATGAAAGTATGGCTCTGTTAGCAGATGGAAAACATTCAAGAATAGATGTCCTTGCTTCATTATCTGTTTTTATTGGTCTTTTCCTTACAAGATATTGGATTCATCTTGATTCAATTATTGCATTGTTGATAGGAGTTTACATATTAGTGGAATCTATCTCTCTGGGAAAGAAAACAACAGACAGTCTTTTAGATGTAAGTGCAGATGAAGAGGTAGAAAACCAGATAAAAGATATTATTAAAAGAGAAAAAATAGAACTGGTAAATCTTAAAACTCAGAAATTAGGCTCGGCTGTTTTTGCAGAATTAAAAATAAAGCTTGACCCTAAACTAAAAGTAGACCAGGCTTCTTCTATAACTAAGGATCTTGAAAAGAAGGTACAGGAAGAAGTAGCTCCAGTAGAATATATAGTTATCCAGATAGAATCACACGAGATAAGAGAGGAATCATTTAAAGGAGCATTTGGAGTCAGGACAGAATGGAAAGGAAGGATGGGGGGAAGAGCATTAGGGCCAGGCGGAAAATGTACTTGTCTAAAATGCGGAAAAATAATCCCACATAAAGCAGGAACTCCCTGCTATAAAATAAAATGTCCAGAATGCGGCAGTTTTATGACCAGAAAAGCCACAGGAGGTAATCAAAATGCCAGAAAAAGAAAAAGAAGAAAAAGATAAAAACACAATCAAGATAGCAGTAAGTGCATCAGAAAATGATATAAAAGGTGATATTGATGCAAGATTTGGAAGATGTCCTTATTTTATGATTGTTGAAATAGAAAACAATAAGATGAAACATGCAAAAGCAATAAAAAATACAGCAGCACAGCAGGCAGGAGGAGCTGGAATATCAGCAGCAAAATTAATTGCAGACCAGGATGTAAAAGCAGTAATTGGCTCAAATTTTGGACCAAGAGCTTTTGATGTTTTTAATCAGTTAGATATCAAGGTTTATCAAACAGAAGGAAAGATAAAAGATGCTGTTAAGAAATACATTAAAGGAGAATTAAAAGAGATCTCAACTCCTACTGGACCACAGCACATGGGTATGGGTGGAGCAGGACAAGGTCAAGGCCAAGGATTAGGAAGAAGGCTATCTGATAGACAAGGCCAAGGCCATGGAAGAGGAGCTATCCAGAATCCAGGATTAAAACAAAATCCAGGACAGGAAACTATAGATAGATGCGTCTGCACAAAATGCAGTTACAGCATGCCTGCACCAAAAGGAATTGACTGCAGCCAGATAAAATGCCCAAAATGCGGAGCTCCAATGAGAACAGGAGGAGCAGGAATAAGCCCTGTTGAAGTCAAAAAATAATCAAAATGAAATTCAAGGGATTTAACAAATCTTCATTGATAGAATATCCTGAAAAGATAGTTAGTGTAGTTTTTACAGGAGGATGTAATTTCAGATGCCCTTTCTGCCATAACAAAGACCTTGTTCTTAATCCAGATAAGATACCAGATATAACTGAAAAAGAGATTATTGACTATATAGAAAAGAAAAGAAAATGGATAGATGGCATAGCTATAACCGGCGGAGAGCCTACTTTGCACAAAGAACTTCCCGCTTTCATCAAAAGAATAAAAGACAAGGGTTTTCTTGTTGAGCTTGAGACAAATGGTACAAACCCTGAAATGATCAAACAACTAATTGATGATAATCTTGTTGATTACCTTGCAATGGATATTAAAGCTCCGTTAGAGGAAAAGAAATATTACCAAGTAATAGGAAAATCTGGAGACAAAAAAAAGATTCTTGATAATATAAAAAAAACCATAAACATAATCCAAAAATCAGGGGTTGATTATGAATTCAGGACAACTTTCGTTCCTGGATTACTGACTAAAGAAGATATATATGCTATAGCAGAGCAGTTAAAAGGCTCTAAGAGATATGTTATCCAAAAATTTCTCCCCAATAACAACATAGATCCAGAATATGAAAAAAAAGACACACTTAAACCAGGTTTTTTTGAAGAATTCAAGGAAAAATTAAAAGATTATTTTGATGAAATTATTATAAAAGCTTAGGAGGAAAAAATGAAACTTTCGAATGATAATAAAGAAGATGAAAAGACAAAGTCTTTTCGAAAAATAGCAATATCAACAGACAATGAAAATGTATCTGAACATTTTGGAAGATGCCCTGAATTTACTATTGTTGAGATAGAAAACAAAGAAGTAAAAAGCAAAAAAATTATAGAAAATCCAGGACATGCTACAGGCTTTCTTCCAAAATTCTTCAAAGAAAAACAAGTGGACTGTGTGATAGCAGGAGGAGCTGGATTTAGGGCAAAGCAGCTCTTTGACCAGTTTGATATCAAATTAATAACCGGAATCCATGGAAAAATAGATGATGTAATCCAGAAATTCATAAAAGACAAGCTGGAATCAGGAGAAGATTTCTGCAGTCCTGGAAAAGGAAAAGGATACGGCGTAGAAAAAGAAGACAGCAAGCATGACTAAAAAAATAGCAATAACAGGAGGAAAAGGTGGAACAGGAAAATCTACTGTCTCCACAGCCTTGGCAGTTGAACTTGCAAAATCAAAAAAGATTTTATTGATAGATGCAGACACAGACTGCCCTAATGATCATCTTATTCTTTCAATAAAAAGAAAAAAAGAAAAGGATGTATTTCAGATAATCCCAAAATGGGATTTAAGCAAATGTACTAAATGCGGAAGATGCGCTGAAGTCTGCAGGGAAAACGCAATACTCTCTGTAAAAGATAAATACCCTATCTTTGTCCAGGATCTATGCATCGGCTGCTCTGCATGCATGATTGCCTGCCCTACAAAAGCAATATCTAAAGACAAACAAATAATCGGCCAAATCTATTCTGGAAAAAACTATAATATTGATTATAATGGGGGGGAGATGAGGCCGGGATATGAAGAAGCTTCTCCAATTGTCAATGCATTAAAAAAATTCAGCCTCAAAAAACAAGAAAACTATGATTATATTTTCATAGATACTGCTGCCGGAACTCACTGTAGTGTGATTTCCGCATTACTCGGCTGTGATCTGGCTTTGGCTGTAACCGAACCAACACCATTGGGGGCAGCTGACTTGAAATTGATATTAAATCTCTGCAAAAAACTAAAAGTTCCCGCTGTTATTGTCTTAAACAGGGCAGATATAGGAGATAAGTCTTTAATACATAAGGCTGCTGAAGAATACAATACAAAGATCATTGCAGAAGTTCCTTACAAAAAAGAAATACTAAAAGCTTATTCAAGAGGAAAACCTATCCAGCATAAATCAATAAACAATATTATACAGGAAATAAAATGAAAACAAAAACAGAAAGTCTTGAACAAAGAGCAAAAAAGGTATTAGGCTTGGCAGAACAAGTTTATGTCAATATAGAAGAAATAAAAAGAGCATATAAGAAAAAAGCATTCAAATATCATCCCGACAAAAATCCCGAGGATTCAAATACGATCAAAAAATTCCAGTTAATCCTTGAAGCTAAAATATATCTAAGAGGAAAAAAAGACAATTCAAAGCTTCTTGAAGACAATGATTTAGTAGAGGAATTTATTGGAGAACCTATTGAAGAACTGGGAAAAACATATCAGGAATGGCTTCATCATCATTTTTATGATATGAAAAATAAATCTATATGGCCTTAAAATGAAAACAATAACTATACTTTCAGGAAAAGGAGGAGTAGGAAAATCTACCTTGACCGCTTCTTTAGCTGTTCTTCTATCAAAAAATAATAAAATAGTAACAGCTGACTGTGATGTAGATGCTCCAAATCTTGCTTTAGTTTTGGGAGTTAAAAAATTTGAAAAAACAAAAAAGATAAAGACTATAGAAAAAGCAAAAATCATTTCAGATTCTTGCCCTAAATGCAAAGATAAAATAGATGTATGCGCTTTCGGAGCAATAATTTGGGATAAAAAAAACCAAAAACCAGTAATAAATAGGTTTCTCTGCGAAGGATGCGGAGCATGCCAGTTGGCTTTTCCAAAGGGAACTGTAAAGATGGAAAAGATAGAAAATGCTTCTATAAGCCAGGGAAAAACAGATTATGGGTTCCCTATTATCTCAGGTCAGTTAAATATAGGGGAATCAGGTTCAGGAAAAACAGTAACTGTCTTAAAAGAAAAAGCTGAAAAACTAGCCAAAAAAGAAAAAGCAGATATTATGATTATAGATTCTGCAGCAGGCATAGGCTGTCCTGTTGTTGCCTCTATTCAGGGCAGCGATTATATAATTGCAGTAACCGAACCTACACCCTCCGCATTAAATGACCTTCAAAGAGCACTGCAGGTAGTAGAACATTTCAACATACCTTATGGTCTTGTAATAAATAAATGGGATATCAATAAAGAATTTACCAAAAAGCTAGAGTCTCTTGCAGATAAATACAACACCTCTGTACTTGGAAAACTTCCTTATGATAAGGCTTTTGTTGAAGCTCTTGTGAATCTAAAGCCAATAATAGAAACAAAACCAAAATATAAAAAGATATTTAAAGAAATAATTGAAAATATACCTCAAATGAGTTGATCTTCAATGAAAGTTTACAAAATAGGAAACAAAGGATGCCATGAATGCACTATAATGGTTCCAAGATGGAAGAAAATAGAAGAAGAGATGCCTGAACTTAAAACAGAATATTATGAAGCTTCAGAAAATCCCGATTTAGTAAAAAAATACAATATAAATGAGATTCCAACATTTTTGTTCTTGGATAATAAAGGAAATGAGCTTTCAAGATTGGCTAAAATTCAGCCAAAAGAAAAATTATTGGAAGAAATTAAAAAGCATAAAGACAAATAAACAAACAAAATGCCCTGTAAATGGCTTGAGGTTTGCCCTTTAAGAGCATACGAGAAAAAGGGTTTAATCTCAGATAAATGGAAAAAAGAATATTGTCAGACAAAAAGCAACTGGAAGAACTGCAAACGCTATAAAATGTCAGAGAAATGCGAGCATCATCCAGATAATATGATGCCTGATGGCACAATAAAAAAATAAATTCAGAATTTTATTTCTTAAAGAAGTCTTCCAGCTAATTCAGCTGCACTGCTTCTTACAACTTTTGTCATATGGAGATGCCCGTAAATTGGCTGGCCTTTTAATGAATTTATAAAATGCACCAGACCATTTCTGGTTAAACTGCATTTAGGATTCTTAATCTGATAGGGGTCTCCTGTTAAGACAAGTTTAGACCCTTCCCCAGTTCTGGTCCCTATCTCTCTCATATTTCGGGTTTCCATATTTTGAGATTCATCAGATATTATAAATGCATAGTTTATGCTTCTTCCTGATATATATGTTAAAGACTCTAATTCAAGATAACCATTTCTTGTCATTTTGTTTAATTCTTCATCTACTTTTTCTTTTGGTACACCTATTTCTTTTGTTCTTCCAAGAGCATATTTGATATTGTCAATTATATTCTTGTTTTCCTCCCTTAGTTTTTCCTGTTTATCTCCTGGAAGATACCCGTGAGGTGATTTTAAGGGCGGATTAGATGCAACAATAGAAAAAATATCATCATTGTTAAGCATAGTTAATGCAACCAAGACAGGAAGCATTGTTTTTCCTCCTCCAGGAGGACCAGTCAAAGTAACAAAGTCTATTTCTGGATCATACAACAGATCTATAGCACATTCCTGCTGCCAGTTTCTGGCTTTTGCTTTGTGCTGCGGCCAGTTTATCTTTTGAGACTTATAACTTTTTTCTTCTTTTGTATCTGACATAAATCTTTCATAATGCTCTAATCTTGCTTTTGCTATCTTTAGGTCTTTGTCAACTCTGAATGGCTTGTGGGGATCAATACCTTCCCCCCGAAATAAGATAAACTGGTTCGGATAGATGGGTTCTTCAGTAAATTTTCTAATCTTTTCTAGTTCTATATCTTTGTATTTTTTTTCAAGTAATTCATCAAAAAGCTTTGAATCTTTTTCATAATCTAATTCAACTTCCAAAAACCCATTATGATCATATGGTTTGTAAAATTCCTTGAATTCAGATGTTTTTATCCCAAATTGAAAGCAGGATGTCCTCATATCATAATCATCAGAAACAACCTCTACCTTTTCACTGTTTTCTCCTTCAAGTTTTCTTTTTAATGCAAGTGCACAGGAAAGGATCTTATCATCCCCTCTAAATTCACCTCTTAATTTAGGAAAATATTCCCCTATCCTTTCTGAATAAGGAAGCAGAACAAATAATGAATTGTTTTTGAATTTAATTCCTATCTGGTATTCTTCATTCTCTATTTTTTCATAATCTCCAGTAAAATATTTGTTTATCCCTTTTAACGCTTTGCTCGCATCAATCGATTTCCAGAAATTTTCGCTTTTTTTCAGCCCGTTTAATTCACTCCTTACTTTGTCAGAAACTATTACTATATTTGGCTCTTTATCTTTCTTTTTTTCCTGCGCCAGAATACTTATTGCTTCAGGAAATCCATGAACAATATTTGTATCAACAAAATATATATGTTTATAGTCACATTCATTTAATTCTTTTCTTATAGCGTTAAATGAAAATTTTACTATTTCTTCTAGTTCATCAGTCAATCAAATCACCAGATATATTAATCCAGATATTGAGAAAGCTCTTTTCTTATCGCTTTTTGCTCATACTGGTGTATCTTTCCTTTGTCTATCTCTTTTAGATCTCTTCCAAGATCTCTTTTATGTGTCAATAATTTTTCAAGAGAATTTCCTACAGTTTCAATAGTTTCTTCAATCCCCTTTTTATTGTACAGCTCTAAAATTACCTTTCCGACAGTATCTTCTCTTGAGACATAGCTGTCTTTAAATGCTTCTTCAATGTCATCAACCAGTCTTTTTTCTCCTTCTTCACTGTGCAGGGTGGTCCTTCCAATATTGCTTACTCCACCATAAACATTCTGTGCTTCATCAAGTATTGCTGGATTTGAAACTATCTTTCTATTTTTGCTTGTAATTGCATGAATATAAGCTACACCTAATTTTCTAGAATTATTTCCTGCAGCTTCATTAAGCGCTCTGTATATGCTTGTATTATATGTCATTATTCCCCCTGTCTAAAAACAATATTGCTTGGAATTTATAAATATTTCTATTCTAAAATGGTAACAATTTAGAAATCCTATTCTCCTTCAAAGTCTACAACATTAAATACTTTATAGCCGGCATCCAACAGTTTTTTCTTTCCGCCTATATCAGGAAGATCATCAATATTGACCACTGGTCACTGGACATTTACCCACACAAAATATATAAAGAAGATTGGAATTGTTTATTTGATTCAGATAGTGAAAGAAAATTATGTAAAATTTTTATTAAAAATAATTTAATGAAAAAGCCAACTGAAGGCAAGAATGTACATTTCAAAATTGGTAGGTGTCATATAGACTTCTTTATTCAGAATAAAATTTTTGTTGAATTTCATCCCCCAATGAAATTCGGAAGAAGTAAAGGAGAAACAGTTAAAAGTTATTATGAAGAAAAAAGAAAAATTCTTAATGAAAACGGATATAAATATTATCCAGTGATAGTCATAGATAGATTAAGAAACATAGAACGAAAAATCAATAAAATTAAAAAATTACTCACCAGCGAACTCAACTAAAGAAAATACTTTTAATCCTTTTTTCTCTAATTTTTCTCTCCCTTTCAAATCTGGAAGCTCAATAACGAATGAACATTCTACAATATCTCCTCCTAGTTTCTTGATTAAATTAGCTGCAGCAGCACAGGTTCCTGAAGTAGCCACCAGATCATCAACCAATAAGATTTTATCTCCTTTTTTGATCGCATCCTTATGAACTTCAATCTTATCAGTTCCATATTCCAGTTCATATTCCTCAGAAACAATATCTCCAGGAAGTTTTCCGGGCTTTCTTATGGTTATAAATCCCAACCCTAATCTGTTTGCCAATACAGCTCCAGTGATAAAACCTCTTGATTCAATACCAGCAACCGCATCTATATCCATGTCTTTGTATCTTTCAATAAGTAAGTTTATTGTCTCATTAAACCCTTCTTTGTCTTTTAACAAAGTTGTAATATCTCTAAACATGATTCCTTGTTTTGGCCAATTAGGTATTGTTCTAATTTTGGATTTGATTAATTCTGACATTTTATTTCACCATCTCCAAATTATTCTCTATTATTATTGGATTAAGTCCTAATATCTCGTCTTTTAACATGTTCTCTGGCACAGGATTCACCATAAATATCTTTTTGTTAAGCTTGAATGCATCATACATTTCAAGAAGTGTTGATCCTCCTAAATAATTTTTCTTTCCATTTTTTTCATAATTAAGAACAAGTAGCGCATCAGTTTCTTTTATCTTTTCTTCAGATTCTCTAAACATTTGCCCCTTCCAATCAGCATGTTCTTTTCTTCCTAATTCTCTCATCTCTTGTTCTCTTCCAACATTATCATAACTATTTGGCAAGATTATACTGTGCCCTTTTTCTTCTAACTCTTTTTTGATAAAATCAATTTTTTCATAAAAAGCCTTGCTACAACATATTAATATTTTCATTTTACCTCAGGTATAACTCCAATCAAAAGATTAGTAACTTTTTCAACATTCTGCCCAAACACATTAAGAACTTCTTCAAAAGTTACAGTTTCTTCATCATCTTTCCAGCAGTCATAGTCAGTAGACATTGCAACTGCTGCATATGGAACTCCTGCTTCATTTGCAAGAGCGCATTCAGGAGCAACAGACATATTGATAACATCAGCACCCCACGCCCTAAACATATGTGATTCAGCTTTTGTACTAAAACGAGGGCCTTCAATCGTAATCACAGTACCTTTCTTATGGTGCTTTAGTTCAAGTTCAGAACATTTTTTGATAAAAATATCTCTTAGGTTCTTGTCAAAAGGGTCTGCCATAGGTGTGTGCCCCATCTTTCCAGGCTCAAACTCTTCAAAAAAGCTTAATTTCCTGTGTTTTGTAAAATCAATAAATTGATTCAGAACAACAAAATCTCCCCTTCCAATCTCCTCACGCAGGCTTCCGCATGCTGTTGTAGCCAATATATGGGTGCATCCCTCTTCTTTCAATGCAGAGATATTTGCTCTGTAGTTAACCTGTGTTGGAGGTATTGTATGCTCTCTTCCATGTCTTGCAAGAAGGACAACTTTAACTTCATTTATCTTCCCTATTTTCAGAGAAGAAGAAGGCTTGCCGTATGGAGTGTCAACTGCTTTTTCAGAAGCATTTTCAAGAATATCTGGATTATCTAATCCGCTTCCTCCAATTATACCTATTTTAACCTCCATAATCATAAAAAAAGAATTATTATTTAAAAGTTTTACTTTTTAAATAACTTCATAAAATCTTATATACTTAACCTATTTTATTAAGTTCACTGATGAAAGACGAAGGATATATCAAATTTAATATTAAGCAGACAGGAAAAGAGATTATCCCTAAAAATAATTTTCTTAAGATAAACAGATACAGAAAAAAGCTTCATAACTTAGGCCTCATTGGTATGTACAAAAAAGGAGAAAAAAAAGGCATAGGTTTTGGAAATATAAGCATGAGGACAAAAGATGGATTTATAATAACCGGCTCGGCAACAGGAGGTATAGAAGACCTTGATCCTGAACATTATTCAGAGGTTGTATATGTTGATATAGGAAAAAACTATCTTGAATACAACGGTCCTGCAAAACCATCTTCCGAATCAATGACTCATGCAGCCATCTATAAACAAAATAAAAATGTAGATTCAGTGATCCATGTTCACAGCCTAAGATTGTGGAAAAAACTTCTCAACAAATTTCCTACAGCAGGAAAAAGTGCCAAATATGGAACTCCTGAGATGGCCTATGAGATAGAAAGACTGTTCAGAAAAACAGATGTAAAAGAAAAAAAGATAATCGTTGCAGCAGGACACAGAGAAGGAATATTTGTTTTTGGAAAAGATCTAAAAGAGGCTTTTTCTTTGATACAAAAAGTATTTTCTATTTAAGCTTGCTCTTCTTAGCCTTATCAGAAATAATAGCACTATTTCCAGTAGGGTCTTCAATTATTATCTTCAGCTTGTCTTTTCCCCACATCACATTTTTCAGCTTCTTAAGCATCCTCTTTGCTTTCTTCTTTACAGATTTGTCCTCTTCATTATCTCTTGTAGTTTCAAGCTGGTTTTGAACCCTCTTGAGAATCCCCTCTACATTTGTTATATATCCGTTTGAAGCAGGCCCCGGATCTATGGTCAGCATATGAGGTATCTTTACTGTTGCTTCCCCACTTTTGACAATCCTTATGTTCATGTCTTTTTCTCCGCTTATTTCTATAGTGTATTTGTTTGCTTCTTTTCTATCAGCTACTTCAACATCTGCTTTGTGGTATTTGCAGTTAGAACAAGTCATTGAAAAAAGATAAACCTTGCCGAAATAAGGAATCTCCTTTTCATCCTCCATCAATGTCAGGGTGTTTTTCCTGCATATAGGACAAGGCTGTTTCTCAAGTTTTTCCATAGAACTATAGATAAACTAATGGTTTAAAAAGATTTTTATTTTGTAAAATAACCTTTATAGAAAAGAAAATAAAAATTAGATTTACTCAGTTTCTGAAACTTCTTCTGTTTGTTTGCTTCTGTAAACACTTGCAAATGAAGGGGTAGCCACAACATAATCCTCTCCAAATCCTGCAACATCACCGTCAATTGCATCAGCTGTTTTCTTCAGCTTGTTTATAGCTCTTTTCAGCTCAATAAGATCCTTGTCCTTTAAAGGCTTGATATTTATTAAAGCGATTGTATATCCTTCTCTCAATACATCAAGAATTTCTTTGATATCATCAAAATCTTCAACAACAAATGGCCTCACTGAAATCTTTGTTTTGCCTTCTTCAACTTCAGCAGCTTCTGGACCCAGTTCAACATACTCTTCAGCTTCCTTCTCTTCTCCTTCCTCTCCTTTTACTTTCTCGGAAAACCTTTCCTTAATCCTTAAAAAGATATCTTTCATATTTTATCCCCTCAATCCCTGGTTTTGATGTTTGTGATTATTCTAATCTTAGATTATCATAGTGATATTTAAAGTTTTTGTTTTTCAATAGGAATTTTTTATTTGAAAATAGTAAAAAAAACAAAAACAGGAAAAACAAAAACAATCTATTTTATCTATCT
>WJKL01000014.1 GCA_014729145.1 Candidatus Woesearchaeota archaeon | reverse complement strand
GGATATATCCTTCTCAATTAGATGAAGATACAGCCTATAAGATAGGCAGAGCTTTTGTTCAGTTTCTAAAGGTTGATGAAGTTTTGGTCGGAAGAGATGGAAGGCTTTCTTCTCCAAAACTGTTTGAAGCCCTTACAGAAGGGATAATGGACCAGGGTGCAAATATAATAGATATTGGTCTTGCATCAACACCGATGTTCTATTTTGGAGCAGCAAAAGCTCCTGCAGCAATAATGGTAACTGCCTCTCACAACCCAAAAGAATACAACGGATTCAAGTTCTGCAGGGAAAATGCAGTCCCTATCAGCTATGATACAGGAATAGACAGGATTGAAACCTTTGTACAGGGAAACAAATTTGATGAACCTGATCAAAAAGGAGAACTGGAAACAAAAAATATATTAGATGATTTTATCAAACATAACCTAAATTTTGTAGATACAGAAAAAAAGTTTAAGATAATAATTGATGCAGGAAACGGCATGGGAGCCTATACCTTTCCAAAAATTATGGAAAAGCTTCCCTTTGAATTCGTCCCTTTGTACTGCGAGATGGATTTTAATTTTCCAAACCATGAGCCAAATCCATTAAAATATGAAACCTTAAAAGATCTGCAAAAAAAAGTTTTTGAAGAAAAAGCAGATCTTGGTCTGGCTTTAGATGGTGATGGAGACAGATGCAATCTTATTGATGAAAAAGGAAATATAATACCTAATGATTTTACAACTGCCTTGATCGGAAAAGCACTGCTTAAGGAGAAACCAGGCGCAAAAATACTTTATGATTTGAGGTCAAGCAGGATAGTTCCAGAACTTATTGAAAAGAACAAAGGCCACGCTATAATATCAAGAGTTGGCCATTCTTATATCAAAGCTCAGATGAGAAAAGAGGATGCATTATTTGCAGGAGAACTTTCAGGACATTTTTATTATAAAGACAGTTTTTTTACAGAATCCAGTTTTATAACTCTGGCTTTAACATTGAATCTGCTTTCAGAAGAATGTACTTCTTTGTCAAAACTTGTTTCTCCTTTGAAAAAATACTATCAGTCTGGAGAGATAAACTCAGAAGTCAAAGACAAAAAAGAAAAACTCAAAGAAATGGAAAAAAAATATTCAGATGCAGAAAAGATATTACATATAGATGGAATAAGCATCTATTATAAGGACTGGTGGTTCAATGTTCGTCCTTCAAACACAGAGTCTTTGCTAAGATTGAACCTGGAAGCAGATACAAAAGAATTGATGGAAGAAAAAACAAAAGAAGTTCTTGATGTTATCAGAAAATAAAATAATTCATGAGAATTTTCAGAAACATTTATATACCATTATTCTAATATTTAATAAAAAGCAATTTATTTTTTGCAAAAAATAAAAGGTGTTAATAATGGCTAAAAAGAAAAAAACAAAAAAAGAACCAAAATCTAATAAGAACATCTGGTATATACTTGGAGCAATCGTTGTGATTGTAATTCTTGTGCTTGTTTTCATGAGAAAGCCGGCAGAAGAACCAGCACCAGCACCAGCTCCAGAACCAGAGCCTGAAGAAACACTGCCAGAACCAGAAACACCAACAGAATATGCTGGAGAAGGTGAGATGGTTACACAGGCAGTTTGTGCAGATGGTAAAGTAGGAGCAGTGATTACTAATGTTGCAGATGTAACTGCAGAATACATGGTTAACTGGAAAGCCCAGATCAGAGGATTAGTTGTTAAAGATCCTGGCTGCGACAAAACAGTTCTGGAACCAGGAGAAAGCACAACATGCACAACTCTTAATGGTAACTTCCCTGTTATATCAGGACAAAACGAAGTTATAATTAGGATTGCAGGCGCAAAAGAAGGAAAAGCAACTGTTACTTGCAGTTAAATTTCTTTTTCTTTTCTTTTTCTTTTCTAATTTTTTTAAAACATTTTTTTAATCTCTGTTTTTCTTAAAGAAAAAATTTATATAGTAATATACTCTTAATCATAATTAAAATAAATTTCAAAGGTGATAAGATGAAAAAAAAGACTTGGTTGTTTCTTATATTGATATTAACTGTTTTTCTGATAATGGGCTGTAAAAAAGAACAAGAGCCTCAAACCGATCAGGAGATAAAAACACCTGAACAAACACAGGAATCTGTTGAACAAGAGCAGGGAGAGGAAGGAAAAATACTAAATCTTTTAAGATGCTCAGATAACAGGATAGAAGCAGAATTATACAATAACAGGGAAGAACCATTGGTTATAGGGGAAGACATAAAGATAATAATAAGGGGCCTTATTGTTCCTATTCCAGACTGTGATAACACCACTATCAAGCCGGGTGAAACAGTCTATTGCAGCGATATAACTGGAAAATACAAGATTAAAGACGGCATCAATAGAGTTCAGGCAAATCTATTAAGAGAAAGAGCAATTGAAGATATTGACTGCAGCCTTTCTTGATTTTTTTTATTTTTATACAAACCTTTATATATACCTAATCTATCTTATTCTACTGTGAGAGAAAGAGAAAGGAACCATTATTAGGTTATTTCTCGGTTAATGAAAACCGTTTTAGGTGAATTAAAATCAAAAAAAGATTAAAAACACTGTTGCCAACACTTAAAGAGAAAAAACGCTATATAGCTTTTGAAATAGTCTCTGATAAGGAAATAAAAGACTTTAAGGAAGTTTCAGATGAAATTATGGCTAGATCACAGCAGTTGATAGGAGAATTAGGAATAGCAAAAGCAGGAATGCAAATCTTAAAAGACTGTTTCAAACCTCAAAAACAAAGAGGAATAATAAAAACAAATCACAAGTCAATCGATGAGATAAAGACAGCACTCTCTTTTATAAAGAATATCAAAGATCAAAAGGCAGTAGTTAATCCAATTGGTGTTTCAGGGATACTAAAAAAAGCAAAACAAAGATATTTACAATAAAATGACAATAACGTACAAAGATGGAAAACATTATACAGGAAAACTTATTATAGAAGACCACAACAAATATACTAAAATCACAAACAAACGCACAAAAAAGACAAGATATATTCCCCAGGAAGAAATGGTAGACAAAACATATTTATTAGATGAATCACATCTTCAAAAAACATATAACAAAGATATGATAACCAATTATTACGATTTTAACCGGCAGAAAACAAGCTGGAAACGAAATATAATAACAAAGGAGGTAATGTAAAAATGCAAGCAATGCCGCATCAGGTGATGGGATATGACCGGGCAATCACAATGTTCAGCCCGGAAGGAAGATTACTGCAGGTTGAGTATGCAAAGAAAACAGTAAAACAAGGCTCAACTGCAATAGGGATGGTATGTAAAGAAGGAGTTTTGTTGGTGACAGACAAAAGATTGATAGACAAGTTTATAGTGCCGGAGGCAACTGAAAAGATATGGCAGGTAGATAACCACATAGCTGTAACTGCATCTGGAATACTTTCAGATGCAAGAGTGTTGATAGAAAGGGCTCAGCTAAAAGCGCAGCAGCATACTGTAACTTATGACAGTCCGATAGATGTACTTTCTATTGTTAAGGATGTATGCGATCTGAAGCAGGTATGTACCCAGTCAGCTGGATTAAGACCTTTTGGTGTTTCTTTATTGATAGCAGGAGTAGACGAAGACGGAGAAGCCAGGCTTTTTGAGACAGATCCAACTGGAATATACTTCCAATATAAAGCAGTAGCGATAGGTGAAGGAGAAACAGAGGTTCAGGAGATGCTTCATAAGAAATATAAGGAAAATATATCTATGGATGAAGGATTAAAACTTGCAGTAAAAGCATTGATGAAAACAATCGGAAAAAGTATCAGTGCTGATAGGCTTGATATAGCTACAGTAACCAAAGACAAAAAAGAATACAAAAAGCTGTCACAGAAAAAGATAGAAAAGATTTTGGCAGAAGTTAAAAAATAACAATAAAAATAACAAGTAAAAGGTGAAAAAAATGAGTAAATTATTGACAAAAGACAAAGAAGTGGTTGTTCCAGGAGAACACCTAGCAGAGGGGATGGATTATCTGCCAGGTGCAGGAACATACCGTGAAGGAGAAAAGATCATCTCATCTGTCTTGGGTTTGACCAGGATAGAAGGAAGAGCGATCAAACTGATACCATTATCAGGAAAATATCTTCCCAAAAGAGGAGATATGATAATAGGAAGAGTTTTTGAGATAGCATTCAGCGGATGGAGAATTGATACTGAATCAGCCTACCAGGCCATGCTTAACATGAGGGAAGCAACATCTGATTTCATTCCTAAAGGAGCAAATCTTACAAAATATTTTGATTTTGGAGACTATATTGTATGCAAGATAACAAATGTTACAAGCCAGAATCTTATAGATATAACCATGAAGGGTCCTGGTTTGAGAAAACTTAAAGGCGGAAGAGTGATAAAGGTCAACTGCCACAAAGTTCCAAGGATAATCGGTAAAAAAGGCAGTATGGTCAGCATGATAAAGAAAGCAACTGACTGCAAGATAATAGTTGGTCAGAATGGTGTTATCTGGCTTCAGGGAGAAGATCCAAAGATGGAGCTTCTTGCTGTAAAAACCATAAAAAAGATAGAAAAAGAAGCCCACATAAACGGACTTACAGACAGGATAAAGAAATATCTTGAAAAAGAGACAGGAAAAAAGATAGAAACCGACAGAGGTGAGCAGTAAAATGGCTTATGAAAAAAGATTAGACGGCAGGAAATTAGATGAGACTAGACCAATAGAGGCAAAGACTGGAGTCATCGAGAGAGCAGACGGCTCAGCGATGTTCAAGATAGGAGACACTATTGCTTATGCAGCTGTTTATGGGCCTCGGGAGCTTTATCCAAGATTCATGCAGGATCCTGAAAAAGGAATAATAAGGGTAAACTATAATATGATGCCTTTCTCAGGCTCAGGCGACAGGATAAGGCCTGGACCAAACAGAAGAGCAAAAGAGATTTCAATGGTAATAGAAAAGGCGCTTCTTTCTGTTGTAGACCTTGACAAGTTTCCAAATTCTGTTGTAGATATATTTATCGAATTACCGCAGACAGATGCAGGAACAAGATGCGCAGGAATATGCGCTTCAGCCATGGCACTTGCAGACGCAGGAATAGTCATGAAAGACCTGGTAAGCTCTGTAGCAGTAGGAAGCGTAGACAGCACAGTTGTTGCTGATCTAAGCTATGATGAAGAAGCTTATGACGGAGTGGTATCAGATATACCTATAGCAATCCTTCCAAACACAGAAGAGATAGTTTTGCTTCAGATGGATGGAGAGATATCCAAGGAAAATCTCCTTAAGGCAGTAAAGCTGGGTAAAAAAGTATGCAAAGATATATACAAGATTCAGAAGAAAGCAATCAAAGAGAAATATGAGCTTAAAGGTGAAAGCAAAAAAGAATCTGCATCTTCTGGTAAAGGAGGTGACAAAAATGAATGAAGAACTTAGAAACCACATTATCAACCTGCTTAATAAAGGAGTAAGATTAGACGGCAGAAAACCGCTTGAATACAGAAAACCTGTTGATATCAAGTATGATTTTTCAAAGAGCGCAGAAGGTTCAGCAAGGGTCCAGATAGGAGAAACTGTTGTTATAGCAGGGGTAAAGCTTGCAACACAGGAGCCGTATCCAGACTCACCTGAAGAAGGGTGTCTGATGGTCAATGCAGAGCTTTTGCCAATATCAAATCCTGAATTTGAGACAGGCCCTCCTGGAATAGATGCTATAGAGATTTCCAGGGTTGTTGACAGAGGAATAAGAGAGTCAAAGGCAATAGACATGAAAAAACTTTGTGTAGAAAAAGGAGAGAAGGTTTGGTCTGTTATGATTGACATCTGTCCACTAAACGATGCAGGAAATCTTTTTGATATCTCTGCATTGTCAGCGCTGGCCGCATTGAAAAACACAAAATTCCCAAAGACAGATAAAGAAGGCACTATCGACTACAAGAATAAAACAGACAAGTCGCTTTCTTTGGATAAGCAGACTGTTTCAGTAACAGTATGCAAGATAGGAGATCATCTTATTGTTGATCCCATTACTGAAGAGGAAAAAGTCATTGATGCTAGAATGACAATAGCCACAGATCAGAATCAAAATCTCTGTGCGATGCAGAAAGGCGGAGACAGTCCATTGACCGAGGAAGAGATATCAAAGATGGTCGATATCGGAGTCAAGAAATGTGATGAGTTGAGGAAAGCCTTGTGAGAGGTGGATAAGAATGGCAAAAAAAACTAAAAACAAAAAGAAAAGAAAGTATTCAAAATACGAAAAGGCAAGGATGATCGGCTCAAGGGCTCTGCAGATAGCTATGGGGGCTCCTTTTTTGGTTAAACTTCCTGAAAAAAAGCTGAAAAAGATATCTTACAACCCCATAACTATAGCCAAGCTTGAATATAGGAAAGGAGTTATTCCTATTACAGTCAAAAGGCCGCTGCCTTCTCCAAAAGAATGAATAAAGTAACTCCGGAAAAGATTAAAAAATATTTTTCAGTATCCCGGAAAGCTTTGAAAAAAGCAGAATCTTCCGGGAACCGAACTTCTTTAGATTCTGAAAGAGATGACTTTCTTGATATGATAAGAAGATACATCTCTGATGCAGAGCATTTTGAAGAAAAAAGGGATTTGATAAATGCATTTGCAGCATTGAATTACGCACACGGATGGCTGGATGCTGGTGCAAGAATAGGACTCTTCGACGTACATGATTCAGAATTGTTTACTGCTGATTGATTTTCTTGATTGGATATATTTTACATAGTTCTTTCTTTATCAATCTGCTTATTCCTTCTTTCCATATAATACATCTGTCAATATTAATAAAGCATCAGCTTTAAATAAATAGCTTCATTATTTTTTTATTATGGTAAAATCAGGATGCTTTTTTTCAGAAGAATACATATTTGAAACAGACAAAGGAATTTGTAATGCAATAAAATCTGTAAAGATTGATGAAGATAGAAGATACGAGAACCAATACAATCCTCAAAAAAACTTTAAACCCCAATATAGGGGTTTTGTAGCAGGAGAATATAAACCAAAAGGTTTTTTTAAAGGCAGTATTAAATTTTCTATCGCAGTTAAACAAGGTGCAGACTCGATTAAGGACGCAAAAAATAATCTAGAGAAATTATTAGAAGATAAACCTTTGGTGGAATCTGCAATTAAAAAATCAAAGAAAAACGAGGAACCTTTTAATAAAAAAATTGACTCCAATTTTATAATAATCTGATTACAGACCAGCAGAAAAATTCAGTTCTTCATGAAAACCTTATGGGCCTTGACAGCAATCCCTTTTTCCTGGTCCATCATCTTCCTGGAAGTTAGTTTTGCTCTTCCTATTGCAACCAGTTCATCTGCTAGGCTCATAACTGCAACTTCCTGATCAGGTTCTATTCCATCATTAAGTTTAGAGATTCCCGGAACCTTAAGATTAACCCCATTGCAAAGACTTTCAACAGCATTGTCTAATACCCACACCTTAGGAAGATGTACAATTGCATTCTCAATAGGCTGGATACATTTTTTGATATATTCCTCTTTTCCTTCTTTCTTGTAATACCAGTATGCATCTGTCAGATCCTGCAGAGTAACTAGGGTTTTTTCATCAAAAGGGCCCACTTTTGTCCTTCTTAATTCAGCCATATGTGCTCCTGTTCCCAGTTTCTTTCCGATATCATCACAGAGCTTTCTTATATAAGTTCCTGCTTCGCACCCTACCTTAAATAAGACATCTTTTCCTTCTATCTCCATTATATCTATATAATATATCTTCCTGAACCTTTCAACCCTTTTGACTGCAGACCTTATAGGCGGCTTCTGTTTTATCTTTCCCTTGAAAGATCTTATTGTTTTTCTTAATTTCTGCTCTTCAATATCTTTATGAACATGCATGATACATATATATTCTTTTCCAGCAGGAATCAGTGCCTGGACAATCCTTGTAGCCTTTCCCAGTGCTGTAGGCAGCACTCCTGTTACTTTTGGATCAAGTGTTCCAGAATGTCCTGCTTTCTTTAATTTCAATATCTTCTGGACATAACCGCTTACCTGGTGGGATGTCGGACCCTGTGGTTTGTCAAGATTAACAATTCCATAATCTATCAATTCCTCTGCAGTTCTATCTTTAACTCTATTTGTTTTGACTTCTTTTTTTACTAATATCTTTCTTTTTACTTTTTCAGATGGCAGTTTGTCCATAGGATAATAGAAAAAATTCAGTGTTTAATAAGTTTATGTTAAAGAACTAAAATTTATGGTTTTTTATCTGTATCTTTTTTGCTTTCTTTTTTCCCCTTCTCTATAGGTTCCTCTTTCTTTTTCTCTGTTTTTCCTTTCTTGCTCTCTTTCTTTTTAGATTTTTCTTCTTTCTTATCTTTTTTTTCCTCTTTCTTCTTTTCCTTTGATTTCTTTCCTTTTTTGGATTCTTCTTTCTCTTCAACAGGAGCCCCTTCTAATTCTACATCAACAACTCCTTCACTGTCTTTTTTTGCAACAACCTTAACATGATGCGGTGGATTTTTGATACCATGCTTCCAGATATGTTCATTAAGATATTTTCCAATCTTGATATTATCTGATTTCATATGTTTTTCCATAAATTGGTTTAATGCGAAAACAGCTTTCTTCGCTCTCTTGTATTTAGGAACGTTAAGCCACTTTCTTCTAAGCGGAACATTGTAGGTTCTTTCTATTTTTTTTTCTGCTGTTTTTTTCTTTGCCATCTTCTAGAATTATGATTTAGTTCTTGTCCGTCTCCAGCTTCTTTTGACCTTTGTATGTCTGCCTGGGTGAACTCTTCTTCCCTGTCCGTATTTCTTTGGAACGGTCCAAAAAGGAGCCCATTTGGTCTGTCTATTCTTCTTTGCCAGCCTTTGCTTCTTTGACGGGTGTTTGTATCTTGTCATTTTCTTTTTTATTATCTTTTGCTTTGTTTTCTTTCTTTTTTTCAGTTTCTTTATTCTTTTTAGCTTTTTGCTTTTCTTCTTTTCCTGATTTTTTCTCTTCTTTGTCTTCAGCAGTTTTTTCCTTCTTTTTCTTTGGATGTTTATTTTCTTTTGATTTCAGGATAGCAGCTGCAGTCTTGTCCAGCAGTGCTTTTCCTTTTGGAGCAGCAATCCTTCCTTTATGCACATCTTTTTCAACAAATTTTGCAAGTTCTGCCTTTTCCAGCTGCTGCAGTATCTTTCTTATTACGCTGCCGCTTCCTTTTCTGAAATGAGCCTTTTTATGTCCTCTTCTTTTCTTTCCTCCATACTTTGTCCTTAATTTGCTCACTCCTATAGGCCCCAAGATACAGATTGTTCTCAGGATAGCAGCCGCTCTTGTATACCACCAGTCTTTTTCCAAAGGAGCTCTTTCTTTGTGTGCCCCTGTCTTTGCAAAAACAGACCATGTTGGCGGTTTTATAGCTTCTATCTTCTTTAGTTCTTCAGCAGTCTTTTCTATCAATTCGTTTGGATAAACATCATGTATGGACATTTTATCTCCTCTGTATAATATTTCACCTTTCGGTGTGTATAAATATTCTAGGTTGTTAAACAACCAATATAGAATAGGATTTTTAGGTGATTTATAAATGTTATGTTTTGGTGTCATCAAAAAAGAAATTCATATAAATTTATCAGAGCTCAGAAGATTCAGGTCTTTTCATTAAATATATAAACCAATAAAATAACTCTTGTTTTATGAAAATAAAAGACTATGATTTCGGAAAAATAAACATTGATGGAAAAATCTATGAAAACGATGTGATCATATTTCCTGACCATATCAAAGATGAATGGTGGAGAGAGCAGGGACATCTACTGCAGACAAAAGATCTTAAGGAAGTATTCAAAGAAAAACCAAAGAAACTGATCATCGGAACAGGCTACAGCGGAAAAATGGAGATAGATGATAAAGTAAAGCAAAAAGCAGATGAATTAAAAGTAGAACTAATAATCAAAAAAAGCACAGAAGCCTGCAAAACATTCAACAAAGAAAAAGATGCTGTCTTGGCTGTCCATCTAACTTGCTAAGTCCTCTTTCTTGTGCGTTATTGAATAGATAATGTATCCTATTATCACAATCATTGCAATGATCAAAACCATAATTTCATAATCCATAATTTATTCTATAAACAACATGTATATATAAGTTGCTAAAACATCATCTTTAAATAAATAATAATCTTTATTTTTCTATGGTACTCGAAAAGCTAATAGACCATTATAATGACTATTATACCAAATGCAATAAAACAGAAAAAGGCCAGTTCGTTCCCTCAAATCTAAAGCATATTGATATGGCTCTTAAGATGGCTGTTTCCGGGGGTTTTATAGATGATACAGGATATTTTCTTGATGCAGGCTGTGGAGACGGAAGAGTCATAACATTATCCTCGGGAAAATACAATCTTCATTCTATAGGCGTGGAATATGATCAACTATTAGCTGAAAAAGCTGAAAAACACATAGCATATCTCAAAAAAAACCATATCTTAAATGGTGTTCCAGCCAGAATTATACAGGGAGATTTTACAGAAGATTCAACCTATTTTGATGCTGGAATAGATTTCAAAGAGATAAAAACATTTTTCAATTATATAAATAACCAGGAGCAGATAGCTGAAAAGATTGCAGAGAAATCTCCAAAAGGAACAGCTTTTCTTTTGCACAGATACAATTCCCATCCTGAAGATTTTTCAGGATTAGAATTTGTAAAAGCATTCACGCTTTATGACCTATGTCCTCACATAGAGGGGTGGAATTATTCAGTTGGAAACATTCCAAAAATAGCCCAGCTTCATATCTATAAAAAGATCTAGAATTCTATCAAGCTTGTCTGTCTTTTTCCATCTACTTCGATAAAAGGCTTTGCTCTCTCAACCCATCCTCCAAGCTTATGCAGATCTTCATACTTCTTTATCTTGTATCCTCCTGCAATCTTCTTTGCAGTGACAGGCCCGATTCCCGGAACCCTTACCAATTCATCATAGCTTGCCTGGTTTATATCCACCACCCCTTCAAAATTTGCCTTTGCCAGTGCCAATTTTGGGTCCTCTCTTGGAAGCATTCCATCACTCATTATTTCTTTAAACTCTTTTAATTTAAATTCATAATTTCTTCTAAGAAAATCTATATTATACAAATGATTCTGTCTTAAGGGAGATTCAGCTTCCTTATTTTCAAATTTTGTCCCTTTTACAGGCCTGAATGCAGAGAAATATATCCTTTTTAGATCAAGATTGTCATATTCCCAGTCCATCATCTTCATAACATCTTTATCGGTTGATAATTCATTTAATATTATCTGCGTTGCCTGGCCTCCTGCTAATTTGAATCTTGAGATCCATGACTGCCTTTTTAATATATCCTTGTGAAAATCCTTGCAAGAGCTCATCTCATTTATCACTCCTTTGTTTGGTGCTTCTATATTAATAGACATTCTTGTTGACAATTCTGCAGCCTGTTTTATCAATTCATAAGAAGTTCCTGGAAGAATCTTAAAATGGACATAACCTCTGAAATTATGCTTGAATCTAAGCTTGTGAACAGCATCCAGCATCTTTTCAGTTGTATTGTCCACATCTTTTCCGACTCCAGAACTTAAAAATAGCCCGTGCACACCCAATGATTTAGTCAGATGAATGAACAATCTTGCCAGCTCGTCAGGCTCATAGTTCACTTTCCTGCTTTTTTTTGTGCAGCTCACAGAATTATGACAGTATTTGCAGTCAAAAGTACATGTGTTGTTCATCAATGTCTTGAATATCCTGCATGTTTTGTGCTCTGCTTTGGCATGATATATCCCGCCTAATCCTGATTTGACTTTGACCTCACACATCCTGGGTCCGCAGCTGTCATATTCTCCAGAATGAGTTAATATCTTGGCTTTTTCAAGTATATCCATAAGATAATTCTAGGGCTTTTTATTTATAAGCGCTGCGGCTCAATGTCCAGTGACCAGTGCTCAGAAATAGCAATCCAACACACTCATTCTTCTTTCCCATACAAAGCCATGTTCTGATAATAGTTTGCTAATCCAACATAGCATTTTGCTCTCAAAAGATTATTATGCTCTTCCTTTACTGGATTTTTGTTTTGTATAGAAATTTTCTTGTCTAAAAAATTTTCAGCCATTCTACGGTATTCTTCAGCTTTCTTAAGATAATCTTCAATCATATGATAATAAATTCGATTCGATTTAAAAAGTTTATTTTAAATCAATACTAACCTTTTTAAACAATTCCTGTATTACATAGTTCAAGAAAAAAGTACACTATTTATTTTCAATATTGAAAGAAAATGTCAGGAATAAAACAAGTAAAAGAACCTTACAAAGCAAACCAAGTAAAGAAAATACTTCATCCATTATTAAAAAAATGGTTTTTTTCTAAATTCAAATCCTTTTCACTGCCGCAAAAATACGGAGTAATCCCTATCCATAACAGAGAAAACATATTGGTTTCAGCACCAACAGGAGCAACAAAAACCTTAACTGGTTTTCTTGCAATACTAAACGAATTAGTAGATAATGCAGAAAAAGG
>WJKL01000100.1 GCA_014729145.1 Candidatus Woesearchaeota archaeon | reverse complement strand
GTCTTCCAGGTCACATCATCTCCTTTTGCCAAAAAATCATAAAGCTCATCATAGGATTTCATATAAAGAAAAAGAGGAGAAATTGTATATATAGTTTGTGTTTCTTTAGCATTTCATAATATAAGCAAATATGTTATAAAAACCAAGACAAAAAAACAAAAGAATTAAATAATCTAAAATAAATAAAATATATATGAAAGCAAAATGGTTAGTTGTTTTTGGACCACTTAAGCCAGAATTTAGTTTAGAAAGAGAATTTCCTTGGTTGGATAAAAAGACTTTGAGAAAATGGGAAAAGTATGCTGAAACAGTATTAAAACCTGGATTTCTGGAAGGTCATAAATATGGTTTTATTGTTACATTTCCTCGCAAGTCGAGTTTAGAGTATGTACAAATTGTTGTAACAAATGATGGTCCGTTTTATCATGATTTGATAACAGGAGATTTTGGAGGCAGTTCTACTTCTCATTTAGAGATACGAAGGATGGAATTGATTAACGGTTCTTTTTATTGTACTGATCCCTATCAAAAAACTGTTGAAGAAATTAGAAAGGATTGGGACCATAAGGGCATTATGGCTTTAGCACCATAATTTTAAAATCAATATAAATTTTATTTTGATGAATCTTAATTTTAGCATAAGATTTAAATAGGGAATATTAGTTCTATCTGAATATGGGCCCATGGTCTAGCGGCTATGACATCACCCTTACAAGGCAGCGTAAAGAAATCTTTACTGGTCTTTCGTTGCTGACGAAAGGTGAGGATCCCCGGTTCGATTTGAAGCGAGCAAAAATTCATTTCACGAATTTCCGGGTGGGCCCATTCATTATTTTTTGCGGCAGTAGTATAGTGGTTAGTATGCGACGTTGCCAATACCAAAAAGCAGAAACGTTGCGACCAGGGTTCAAATTGGTCTTAAGGTTCATCGGCCTTAGACAATGAAAGTCCCTGCTGCCGCATATCAATATTTTAAGAAAGTTTTATAAAGAAAATATCAACACAATATTGTGTTGAGCCCGTAGCTCAGTCTGGTTAGAGCGCCGGTCTTATATGGCCACGCTTTAAACATCTGGCTTACGAAAGCCGGAGGTCCCGAGTTCAAAATAACCAGGATAAACTGGCATGAAAATCTCGGCGGGCTCATCTTTATTGCCCCCATAGTGTAGCCCGGCCAATCATCCTGCCTTTTCGAGATGATTGAAAAAGTTGTCAAAAACAGGCAGGGACGTGGGTTCAAATCCCGCTGGGGGCATCATAATCCAAAGGTTTTTAAAAAAGCCTTCAATATTATATTAAAATGAAAAGAAGTTCAAGACGTTGGAAAAAGAAAGGCCAGATGAGATGGAAATGGCAGAGAAAACGTATGAAGAAAGAGAAAAGACTGAGAAAGAAGAAATAAGGTTTTCTAAACAGAAAGATTTATAAATAAACTTTTTTTCCATTTTATTACTATATTTTAATATAGTAGAAGTGAAAACTTCGTTCTAAAAGAAATATTATCCATAAAATTTATAAATGAGATGATGTTTCCTATCAATCTTATCGCCACCAATCAAAAGTTAATCTATATTTTAGATATACAATTTCTAAAAACACATATAGATGGCGTAAAATGAGTGCTTAACATTACTGTTAAGTATGAGAGCAAGTTTGAACCCGAACAATCAAAAGTATATGCGACCAATAATAATTTCCGTTGATCCTGCGGAAGGTTGCTGCTATTAGGATTCGACTAAGCCATGCAAGTTTTCTCGTAAGAGAGGCGAATCGCTCAGTAACACGTCAATAATCTGCCCTTAGATCTGGAATAACCCCGGGAAACTGAGGCTAATGCCGGATATGATAATTGTACTGGAATGTCTTTTATCTAAAAGCTTCGGCGTCTAAGGATGAGTTGGCGGTGGATTAGGTTGTTGGTGGGGTAAAGGCCCACCAAGCCGAAGATCCATAGGGGCCTTGAGAGAGGTAGCCCCGAGAAGGGTACTGAGATACTGACCCTAGCCCTACGGGGTGCAGCAGGCGCGAAACCTTTACAATGCACGAAAGTGTGATAAGGGAATCCTAAGTGCTTATGCTTTGCATAGGCTTTTGCCAAGAGTAAAGATCTTGGCGAATAAGCGATGGGTAAGACTGGTGCCAGCAGCCGCGGTAACACCAGCGTCGCAAGTGGCAATCGTAATTATTGGGCCTAAAGCGTCCGTAGCCGGTTTGATAAGTCTTTTGTGAAATCGTTGAGCTTAACTTAACGGTGTGCAAAAGAAACTATTGGACTTGGAACTGGGAGGAGTCAGAGGTATTCTGAGGGGAGCGGTAAAATGCTATAATCCTTGGGGGACCACCAGTGGCGAAAGCGTCTGACTAGAACAGCTTCGACGGTGAGGGACGAAAGCCAGGGGAGCAAAACGGATTAGATACCCGAGTAGTCCTGGCCATAAACGCTGTGAGCAAGGTATCACATATCCTTCGAGGATGTGTGGTGTCGAAACGAAGGTATTAAGCTCACCGCCTGGGAAATATGGTCGCAAGGCTGAAACTTAAAGGAATTGGCGGGGGAGCACCACAAGGGGTGCGGCGTGCGGTTTAATCTAATTCAACACAGAGAATCTCACCAGCAGCGACGGCAAGATGAAGGTCAAGTTGAAGGCTTTACCAGATGAGCCGAGAGGTAGTGCATGGCCGTCGTCAGCTCGTGCTGTAAAGTGTCCTGCTAAGTCAGGCAACGAGCGAGACCTGTATCTACAATTGCTAACGACTCTTTTAGGAGAATCGAGCACATTGTAGAGACTGCCTTGGAAACAAGGAGGAAGGCGCAGGCTACGGTAGGTCTGTATGCTCCGAATCTGCTGGGCTACACGCGCGCAACAATGGTAAGGACAATGTGATGCCACTCCGAAAGGAGAAGCTAATCCTCAAAACCTTATCTTAGTTCAGATTGAGGATTGTAACTCATCCTCATGACGATGGAATCCCTAGTAATCAGACGTCATCAGCGTCCGGTGAATATGTCCCTGCTCCTTGCACACACCGCCCGTCAAACCATCCGAGCAGGGTTTAGGTGAGACTTAGTTTTTAATTGAGCCGAACCTAAATTCAGTGAGGCGGGTTAAGTCGTCACAAGGTAGCCGTAGGGGAACCTGCGGCTGGATCACCTCCTTTTATTTTTTTTCAAACTTGCTCTTTTTCATATTCATAAAACAGATTATCTGTTTTGATACGGGCCCGTAGCTCAGTCTGGTAGAGCATCACCCTTGCATGACTTATTTCAAGTAAGGTGGGGGTCTTGGGTTCAAAATAAGGAAAGTATCTGCTTTCCTTGTGAATTTCCCGACGGGTCCATAAACTTAAAAATCCAGACATACAATACTGCAGTTGTTTATTCAGCTGCATTGCAGTCCAAGAACTACAACTCTTGGATCAAGGGTGAGATATATTTTCCCGAATCATATTGATGAAACCATGCATAGATAGAGTAAAGATCTTACGCTGTTAGATAGATGGCTAGGCTCTAAATGCCGATGAAGGGTGTGACAAGCTACGAAATGCTTTGGCGAGCCGCATGTAGGCTTTGAACCAAAGGTTCCTGAATGTGTCTTCATGCTTCTTCGGAAGCGATCCGAAAGGATCGGGAACGCAGGGAATTGAAGCGTCTTAGTACCTGCAGGAAAAGAAATCAATGAGATGTTGTAAGTAAAGGCGATTGAAAACAACACAAGGCAAACTGAATCTGTCATGGAAACATGATAGAGATGTGGTGTGGCTGCCCTTTACCGTAACTAGGGAACTCGAAGTCTTCTGGAAAGAAGCACTATAAAGTGTGATAGTCACGTAGAGGCAACTTAGTCGGTTTTGGACAGTTCAAGAGTACCATTTACTGGATACTAAATGGGAAAACGGGAGGCATCAACTTCCAACCTTAAATACATTTAGAGACCGATAGCGAATAAAGTACAGTGATGGAATTCTGAAAAGAACCCTTAACAGGGTGTTAAAAGAGCCTGAAATCTGACAGTTATAGAATGATACGGCTTTTCGAAGTTGTATCGTACGTTCCGAATAACGTGCCAGGGAGTTTATCTAAGTAGCGAGGGTAATCTGTAAAGGAGTACCCAAAGGGAAACCAAAAGCTCGCAGCTTGCGAGGAGCGAGGTGTGAAAGTGCCTCAAGTTACTTGGGTAAGACCCGAAACCGAGCGATCTAATCCTGAGTAAGGTGAAACGGGGGTAAAACCTCGTGAAGGCCTGAAGAGGTTCTACGTGCAAGTGTTCTTCTAACTTGGGATTAGGGGTAAAAAGCCAATCGAGCTCGGCAATAGCTGGTTCCTGTCGAAATTGGCCGAAGTCAAGTCCTGAACGAGGCTGCTAAAACGATAGAGATACGGATTTCGGATTTAGGCTGGGAAACTAGTCGGTCCTTTGTCCAACTCCGAATGTTTTAGTGTTTAAGACTTCAGGAAACGGGGGCCCGCGGTAAGCGTGGGTTCCGAGGGGGGAACAACCCTGACTATAGTTAAGGTCCCAAAGTATCGTCTAAGTGTTAAAGGGTAAAGAGTGTCTACGGTCATAGACAGCGAGGAGGTTGGCTTAGAAGCAGCCACCCTTTAAAAAGTGTGTAACAACTTACTTGTCAAGATCGTAGGTCTCTAAGATGGACGGGGCTAAGGCGATCACCGATACTATAGACTAGCCAAAAGCTAGTGGTAGACAGGCGTTTCGTGAGAGTAAAAACATTTTTGAGAAAGAATGCGAATCTCATGAAAATGAAAATCCTGGTAGTAGTAAGATCTTAGCAGAGCGAGAATCTCTGCCACCGTAAGGGCAAGGGTTCCTTGACAATGTCAATCAGTCAAGGGTTAGTTAGTCCTAACTCCAATCATAATCTGAGTTGGAGGAAAGGGAAAAAGGTTAATATTCCTTTACTATTTAAGTATACGCGGCGACGCAGGTTTGATTTCTGACTCTTTGGAATAAGTGGGCATGGATTGTCTTCCATGTTAATAGGGATAAATCAAAGGAGTATCATAATGATGAGAATTTGATTAAATCCTAGAACAGTAAGTCTTATGGCTTATCCTGCTGATTTCTGGAGATCATAAAAAGGGAATCAAAACAGATCTTAAATATCTATACCCAGAACCAACACAGGTGCCCCTAGGTTAGAAGCCTAAGGTGTGAAGGATATAATCTAATTGAGGGAATTCGGCAAATTGGCCCCGTGCCTTTGGTATAAGGGGTCCCTGCGGTAGTTGTCTTTTATTGATTGCTATTGCAGGGCGCAGTGACAAGGGTGGTCCGACTGTTTAACAAAAACATAACTGACTGCTAGTCCGTAAGGATGTGTATAGTCGGTGACGTCTGCCCAGTGCCAGTACTTGAAACTTGGTTTCAACCAAGCTAAGAGCTGGTAAACGGCGGGGGTAACTATAACTCTCTTAAGGTAGCGAAATGCCTTGCCGTTTTAATGACGGCTTGCATGAATGGTGTAACGAGATCACCACTGTCCCCAATTAGAATCCTCTGAACATTCCATTCTGGTGCAAAGGCCAGAGATCTCCAGTGGGAAGCGAAGACCCCGTGAAACTTTACTGTAGCTTATTACTGCGACGTGAGCTTTATTGTATAGCGTAAGTAGGAGTCGTTATGTTCTGGGCGCAAGCTCAGAAATAGACGCCAATGTAACACTACTCTTTAAAACTCGCGTTGCTTACTGGGAGTTAACTCCTAGGACACTAATAGGTGGACAGTTTGGCTGGGGTGGCACGCTGTTGAAATGATATCAACAGTGCCCAAAGGTTGACTCAATCCGGTCAGAAATCGGATGTAGAATGCAAGAGTAAAAGTCAGCCTGATTGGATTCTCACTAAGACAGACTCCAAAGACGAAAGTCTGGTCTAGCGAACCTCAAAATCCCCTTGATAGGGGTTTGAGATGACCGAAAAGTTACTCCGGGGATAACAGAGTTGTCGCGCCCGAGAGTTCGTATTGAGTATACAATGTGATACTCATGAACAAATCGACGGCGCGGTTTGCTACATCGATGTCGGCTCATCCTATCCTGGCTGTGCAGCAGCAGCCAAGGGTGTAGGTGTTCACTAATTAAAAGGGTTCGTGAGCTGGGTTCAGAACGCTGTGAGGCAGTTTGTTTGATATCTACTGGAGATGTTAGATGTCTGAAAGAAAGGATCTCTTAGTACGAGAGGAACAGAGGTTCGAGGCCACTGGTCTACCTGTTATCTGACAAGGTATGCAGGGCAGCTACGCCTTAAAGGATAAGTGCTGAAAGCATCTAAGCACGAAGCCTTTCTTGAAAAGAGACATCTTAGAACTCGGATAAAAGATCCGTTTGATGGGATCGGTGTGTAAGTACAAAGCTTCGGCAATGTATTCAGCATGCGATTTCCAACCGTTCTTACTTTACTCTATCTATCGCATGGTTTTCATTTTTTTTTCATTTTTTTCTTAAGACCAAACAAACTAGCGTAAGCTTTCTTTTACAACTCACGAAGCAAACCTTAATAAATAACTTTCTCATTTCTTTTGATTATGATATGTTTAGGAATAGAATCAACTGCCCATACATTTGGCATAGGGATAATGGATGACAAAGGAAATGTATTTGCAAATGTAAAGGATAGTTATACTACCAAGAAAGGAGGGATAATACCTTCAAAAGCAGCCGACCATCATGCAAAATTATGCGGTGATGTGATAAAAGAAGCATTGGATAAGGCTGAACTTTCTATGAAAGATATTGGTATTATTTCTTATTCAATGTCTCCCGGAATAGGACATACATTAAGGATTGGAGCTTTTGCTGCCAGATCCCTTGCATTGAAATACAACAAGCCATTGATAGGGATCAACCACTGCATAGCTCATCTGACAATCGGAGAGGCACTAACAGGCGCAAAAGATCCTGTGTTATTGTATGCTTCAGGAGCAAACACCCAGATCATCGCATACGAAGGAGGAAAATACAGGATATTTGGAGAAACCTTGGATATAGGTGTTGGAAATTTTCTTGATTCAGTTGCTAGAGAGATGGGCCTTGGTTTTCCAGGCGGCCCAAAACTGTATGAACTAAGCCTTAAAGGGAAAAAATTCATCGAGCTTCCTTATTCTGTAAAGGGCATGGATGTAAGTTTTGGAGGATTATTGACAAATCTCAAACAAAAAATAAACTCTGGAAAATATATAAATGAAGATCTTGCTTATTCAACTCAGGAAACTGTCTTTGCTATGCTGTTAGAAGTTTCAGAAAGAGCAATGGCACATTGCGGAAAAAAAGAACTTCTGCTTGGGGGAGGAGTAGCCTGCAATCTAAGACTGCAGGAGATGGCCAAAAGGATGTGCAGAGACAGAAAAGCAAAATGTTTTATTTTAGAGAATCAGTTTAATGTTGACAACGGAGCTATGATAGCATGGCAGGGGATTCTTCAGTTCAACTCCGGAGAAAGAACAGAGATAAAAGATGCTGTAATCGACCCTTATCAAAGAACTGATGAAGTCGAAGTTAACTGGAAATAGCCATTAAAATTAGATAAAAATATCTATAAGAAAAAAGAATAAATTCATTCTTTGTCAATGCCTGCAGCTTTTTCGAACTTTTCTTCATCTTCTTCAGACAAAGGTTCAAATATCATTCCGCAGTCCCTGCAGATAACCTGCTGTTTCTTGTCATTGTGAATTATATTCCTGGATGCACATTCAGGGCATTCTTTCACTTCATGTATGTCTTTTATCATAAACTGAAAATACTTTCATTCATTTAAAAAGTTTGTGGTAATTATGTATAGCAGATATATACTTTAATTAGATATCCTTTTAAGGATGTCTTTCTTACCTTTCCAGTCAAGTGCTTCTTTAAGAACTTCTGTTATATATTCAACAGGTATTATCTTTATCTTTTTTAGTTTTTTCTTGTCAACTATTATGTCTTTGATATTTGATTTTGGAACAATAATCCTTTTGATGCCTGCTTCAACAGCAGCCTCTACTTTTGCAGATACACCTCCTATCGGAAGCACATCCCCTCTTACAGACAAACTTCCTGTCATCGCTGTATCCTGCCTTATTGGGACCTTTTTAAGGGCAGATATTATCGATGTTGCCACTGCAATGCTTGCTGAATCTCCTTCCACACCTTCATATGTCTGCAAAAACTGCACATAGATATCATATTTTTCTTTTATGTCTTCTCCAAAATATTTTTTAACAATAGCAGAAACATTCTTTATAGCTTCTTTTGCAATATCTCCAAGCTTTCCTGTTGCGACTATCTCTTTTTCTTTTCCTCCAGGTGTTACTTCTGCCTCGATCGGAAGGATGATTCCTGAATAAACATCCTCTCCTCCAATTACAGCCAGCCCATTTACTCTTCCAACTTTTTTGCCTTTGATAACTATCACTTCATATTCCTTTTTTCTTTCGATGTATTTATCTGCAATCTGCTGTTCAAGTGTTTTTGCGATATTCTTTGCTTCAGTGATATGCTTGGGCTCTACTAATTTTGACTTTTGCTCCAAAGCAACATCTCCTGCAGCCCTTACCAGGCCCCCCAATTCCCTGAGCCTCAATGTCAGATGCCCTTTCCTGTTTGCTCTTCTTCTTGCTTCCTCGATTATCTCTAGAACAGCAGCTTTGCTGAAATGAGGTATCTTTTCATCTTTTTTTACCTCCTGTGCAACAAACCTGGCAAGCTTGAACTGGTTTTCAGTATTATCTTTCATAGTTTTTCTCATATGAACTTCATAACCATAACCTCTTATTCTTGACCTTAATGCAGGATGCATCTGTTTAAGTGTTTCAATATTTCCTGCTGCTATAAGTATAAAATTACAAGGCACAGGCTCTGTCCTGACCATCGCTCCTGCAGACCTTTCAGACTGGCCTGTTATAGAATACTTTCCCTCCTGCAGTGCAGTCAACAGCTCCTGTTGTGTAGATGGCTTTAAAGTAGCTATCTCATCTATGAACAGAACACCATTATTTGCTTTGTGTATCATACCTGCTACAACCCTTTCGTGAGCTGGTGTTCCAAGTCCTCCGCTTTGAAAAGGGTCATGAAGCACATCTCCAAGAAGAGCCCCTGCATGAGCTCCTGTCGCGTCATGGAAAGGAGCCTGTTTCTTTTCATAATTATCTACGATTATCTTTGGAGCCTGGGTCTGTTTTCCTGCAAATTTCTTGTTCATGTTCATGAATATTACAAATGCTCCAAGAAATATCATACCGCCCAAAAAGAAAGCAGCAAACATAATGTCTGATCTGTAATATGATCTTATCCACCAAGGAGCAAGCATAGCTATCACAGCCAGGATAAAGATTATCAAATTTTGGCTTTTGAACATGTTCATGGTCTGGAGCTTTGATTTTGAAACCAGCTCCCTTCCCTTGCCTGCAGAGGTTGTTTTTATCTTAGGCTGGTTCTCATCATTTAGATTTGGAAAAGAAAGTACATCTACTAGTTTTTCCTTTGGCAGCATTTCTGCCAGCGCCAGCCCAAGCATGGATTTTCCTGTTCCAGGCTCTCCTATCAATAAAACATGCCTTCTCTGCTGTGCTGCTTTCTTTATCACCTTTACAGCAGATTCCTGGCCAATTACCTGGTCTACTATCCTCTTGGATGTTTTTATCTCTTTTGTTGACTTAAAATTAAGATCATTAGGCATATCTTCTGGAAATTTAATGGTTTTATAAAGATTATGTAAAATTATAACTAACTTGAACAGTAAATATTAAATATTAACTTTTGTTTTTTTATTCTATGAAAAAGATCCAGAAAATATATGATATCCTCTATAAAAGATTTGGGCCTCAAAGATGGTGGCCAACAACATTAGAGGGAGAATTACATCCTACCTATCATGGAAAAAAGATAAACCAAAAACAAAGATTCGAGATTATCATCGGAGCAATACTGACCCAGAATACTGCATGGAAAAATGTTGAAAAAGCCATTTTCAACCTTAAAAAAGCAGAACTTCTTGACATCAACAAGATAAGATCAGCAGACAAAAGAAAAATCGCAAAACTCATAAAGCCCTCCGGCTATTTTAATCAAAAAGCAGAAAGGCTAAAATTGGCAGCAAAATTCTTTTCAAAAAACAAAAAACCGACAAGAGAACAGCTTCTGGAAGTAAAAGGAATAGGCCCTGAAACAGCAGACTCTATCTTATTGTATGCTTTCAACAAGCCTGTTTTTGTTATAGATGCATACACCAAAAGGATATTCTCAAGAATAGGGGTATGCAGAAACCCATGCAGCTATGATGAACTCCAGGAAATATTTTGTAGATCTCTTCCAAAATCTTCAAAGCTTTTTAATGAATATCATGCATTGATAGTAGAGCTTGCAAAACAGCACTGCAAAAAAAAGCCCTGCTGCAGTTCATGTCCATTGTCTAGATTCTGCGAAAGACTTATATAGTCAATTTATTTATGATACATTGATGAATACAATATTCCTGATAATTTTGGCAGTGGTGATAGCTTTAGTATTGCTGAAGATAACTAAGAGACTGATCCACACTGCATTTTTTATTGCATTGGTGGGAATTGTATTTTTTTTATTAAAGCATTTTATAGCAGTAAAGGGATAATATGATAGAATCAATAATTTGGATCATTCTGATTATAGTAATCGGAATAGTTATGTTTAAGATAACAAAATCTATCTTAAAAACAATGTTTTTGGTATTTTCTGCAGTTTCTCTCATAATTTTGATTTTTGGTTTTTTTGTTATCTCAGATACAATGGATTTCAATGAAAATTTCCAAACACAGCCAAGTTTGTTTTTGTTGGGAGATTCAGGAGAATTAACTGCAGGATTTTCAGGCATCCCTTCCGAAGAAGCACAGTTTACTTTTCTTTCAGAAGAAAGATTAGGCTCTTATAATGAGTCTAATCTCGAAAATATTTTACAGGATAATTATAAGATTTTCCTGATAAAGAAAGACGCATTTGGCTCTGTAGACCAGATAGAGGCTGAAAATATTAACATCACCAAAAAGGAAATTTTCAATATTATAGATTCTGAAACACCTGTTTATGATTACCTAAGGCTTCAGCCTGAAGAGATCCCTGAATCGGTTCTTCCTCAGGCAAAAGAAGATATCTTATCTCAGATGGATATAGAAACAGAAGCTGAATTCAAAGGACTAATTTTTGCAATATTATTCAGCAAAACAATGGAAAATCCTTTGTTTTTGTTTAGTCAGCATCAAAAAGAAAATATTATTGTATATCCGGAAACAGCTATGTTTAAGTTCATAAAAAGGATGCCTTTATCATTGATCGATAACTTGGTAAATGTAAAAAGAGGTGAACAAGATCGGGATACTTGACAAGATTTTTTTTTGGAAAGACAAAAAAAAGCCTCTTGAACCTGTAAAACCTCTTGATCTTGGTGGTTTGGGAAAAGAAAGCGATCCTGGTCTTGATAAGGATATCTCCTCGGGAGGAATACCGCCAAAACCAGAAACATCAAAGCCTTACCCTGGAATGCCTTCTCATGAATCACCTTCTCAGTATCCTCTGCCTCCTGAAGAGCCCGCTTCAGCAGCTTCATCTTTTGAGCAGTCAAGATCATCTCAGCCTCAAATATCTATGCAGGATTCTTTGGAAAAAGATATGCAGGTTTTGACTGCAAAACTTGATTCACTTAAGGCCTTGCTTGACAATATAAATCAAAGATTGGCAAATATAGAGAGAATAGCTAATGAGTCCCAAAAAGAAGAATATCAGTACCAATACTGAAAAGATCAAGTTCTTAATAATAGTATTAACTTCATCTGCAGTAGTTATCTTTGATCAGATTGTTAAATTCATAATAGTAAGAAATATACCTCTTGGAATTTCAATTCCTTTGGTTCCAAGAATGCTGTCTCTTACATATATACAAAACACTGGAGCCGGATTTGGCTTGTTGCAGGGAAATACAAGGCTTCTGATATGGTTTTCTATTATTGTAATAGGAATAATATTATATTTCTATGAGGCTATACCTGAAAATAAGACAGTCCAGTTTTCAATTGCTCTTATATTAGGGGGAACTTTCGGGAACTTGATTGATAGGATCAATCTGGGATATGTTATTGATTTCTTTGATTTAAGTATATGGCCTGCATTTAACATAGCAGATGCAGCCATAACTGCCGGTGCAGTGCTCTTGATTATTTACACCATCAACAAAAAATAGAATACAAACTTCTTTTCAAGACAAATTTTATATATTCTATTAATTATATCAATTGATATGGAGAACTTCAGGATAGCTGCAAAATCTTTTATAGTAAGGGACGATAAGCTTCTTGTTGTTAAAAGGGCAGATGATGATACAGAGCAGCCCTCAATATGGGAGATCCCAGGAGGGAGGTTAAAGCCCGGAGAACACCCTGTTAGCGGACTTAAAAGGGAAGTAAAAGAAGAAACAGGACTTGATGTTGAAGTTCTTCACCCGCTTAATGTACAGCATTTTACAAGAGGAGACAACCAGAAGATAACAATGCTTATCTTCCTTTGCAGATCTATAGATAATAATATCAGATTAAGCAGCGAGCATTCTGCTCATGACTGGATAGATATTAAAAACTGTAAAAACAAGCTTACTGAATTCTTTCATAAAGAAGTTGATATCTATAACAAGCTCCATAAAAATTAATTCAATCATAAAAAGAGATTATAAAAACAATTATTCAATGCAGTTACAGGCTTTCTTTCCGTCCTTTGCAGCATCTTCTTTGCTTTCATACCAAACCTGATTCTTTTTCTTTATCTTTTTTGCCCAGTCACATTTAGGTGCATGATATTTTGTTCCTGACTTACTTGCAATGTATTTGCCTGGACTAAAATTTTTTTTCAAAACTTTTGATGCCGGCCTTCCTTCTAAATCCAGTTCATCATCTTCAGCTTCTTCAAAATTTTCATTGTCTTCTTTTTTTATCAAAGCAACCAAAAACCCCAATCCAGTAACAAGGATAGGAAGTATGATCTCTTTTATTCCAAATCTTAAAAAATAGATTACAAGCAGATTAATCCAATTGATAGAATAAAATTTAATCAGTCCACCCCACTTGTTCTCTCCTTTTAATATATTGTATGTCAGGCTAATCCCAGCCAGTAAAAACAGCCCCAGAAGCACTAATTCAATCTTAAAGAACAATTCTCTTGTTATATCAAAAACTATTGATATCAAGCTTAAAAAAAGTACAAACATTACTAACAGTGTAATTATTGCTGAAGATTTGTTTTCCCCCATATTAGATTTCCTAAAAGATAGCTTTTATTTAAATATTTCTATTTTAGAGTAGTAAAGAATTAAAACTCTTTTACATTCTCCATCTTTTTCAGATGGCCTTTTCTTTTAAGATACTGAACCTGGCTTTTGGTGTATTTATAGATGATGTCCCCTTTATCATCTCCGCCTAATTCCCACGGCTCAACAATGACTATATCTCCTTCTCTGACCCATAAATACCTCTTCATCCTCCCTGGAATCCTGCAGAGCCTCTCATTTCCATCTAAACATTTAACTTTCATCCTGCTTCCGCCAACTCTTTGAGAAACTACTCCAAAAATCTGTTTACCTCTTGGAAGTTTTATTCTGCTGATTTGCTTCTGCAGTTTCTCTTTTCTAGCAGCTTCTTCTTTTTTTCTGCTCATATCATATCATAATAAACTCCCATTTATAAGCATTGCGATTAAATAAAAATAAACTATTTCGATACTTTTTTAAACAATTGAAACCATGATTTACTTATGAAAAAAAGAGGAAAATATTTTATAGCTCCAGCTTCTACATCTAGAAGGATAATCTCTTTTATTATTGATATGATCATCATTAATTTTATAATTTTCAATCCTTTTAAGGGAATATTTCAAAAATTGATTCCTGCAGAACAGAGCTATGAAGCAGCAAAAGAATATATTGCTCATAATCCCCATATAATGAATACAATAACTTTCTTGTTTTTGATAATAGGGATAATAATTGTTTTCTACTTTACTGTTTTTGGATATCTTATCCAGCAGACCCCTGGAAAAATTGTCACAGGACTGTATATCATTCCTGAAAATAAGAAAATATCATTTTTGAATTATCTCTTGAGTAATATATCATTTATCCCTGTGTTTCCTTTCTTTTTATTGTGGATTATCGATCCAATATATATGTTTACGTCTCCAAAATCACAGAGATTGATGGAAAGGTTAAATAAGATCCTTGTTGTTCAAAAATATAAATTAAAATAAGTTTTTGATACTCTCTTTGCCAAAGGCAAAGTTTAGTTCAAAACTGATGTTTTGACACTCTCTTTGCCAAAGGCAAAGTTTATAAACAAATAAAACAAATTTAATCTAAAATGAAGCAAGAACAAAAAAAGAGGATTAAGGCAGCTTTGATTATCTTGGTTATATTTTTCCTTGTAAGTTTCTTTTTTTCAAGTATATTTTCTTTATTTATAAGTAAAGAGCCAATAGGCAATGTGGCATTAATTCCTATTAAAGGTATAATCTATGTGGATGGAGTAAATAGTTTTGGAGAGATTACTACTAGTTCTACAGATTTTATAGAACAACTTGAAAAAGCAGATAAAAATCCTTCAATTAAAGCCATTGTTCTTGATATAAACTCCCCAGGAGGCTCTGCAGTTGCATCTAAAGAGATTGCAGATAAGATAAAACAAACAAACAAAACTACAGTTGCAGTTATCAGAGAAGTTGGAGCATCAGGAGGATACTGGGCTGCTTCTGCTGCAGACCATATTATTTCAAATGAGATGTCTAT
>WJKL01000099.1 GCA_014729145.1 Candidatus Woesearchaeota archaeon | reverse complement strand
CACGGAACTAAAAACTGGCAGACAGCAAAAAAACAAAAAAAAGAAGTAATGGAATTTCTGGATGAAAATGTCAAAGTATTCAAGGACCTTTACAAACTCTTAAACATAGATTATGATAATTTTATAAGAACCACAGATGAAAAAAACCATTATCCCGGAGCAATAAAACTTTGGGAGGAGCTGGTCAAATCAGGGGATATCTACAAGAAAAAATACCAGGGGCTTTACTGTACTGGCTGCGAAGCATTCAAAACAGAAAAAGAACTTGTGAATGGAAAATGTCCTGAGCACCCCACTAGAGAGATAGAAACAGTTGAAGAGGAAAATTATTTCTTTAAGCTTTCAAAATACAAAGACCAGGTCATTGAAAAAATTAAGACAGATAAATACAAGGTTGTTCCTGAAATAAGAAAAAATGAGATATTGTCTTTTCTGGAAAATGCAAAAGATATTTCTTTCTCAAGGCCAAAAACAACTTTGCCGTGGGGAATCCCAGTGCCTGGAGATGATTCTCAAAATATGTATGTCTGGTGCGATGCTCTGTCCAATTACATCACAGGAATAGGCTATGGAACAGACCAGGAAAGATTCAAGAAACACTGGCCTGCTGACTGTCATGTAATAGGAAAAGATATCCTAAGGTTCCACGCAGCTTTCTGGCCTGCAATGTTAATCTCAGCTGAAATTCCTCTTCCAAAAAATTTATTTGTTCACGGCTGGGTATTAAGCAAAGGAACAAAGATGGGTAAATCAACAGGCAATGTTATAGAGCCTTTTGAGCAGATAAATAAATACAGAACAGACCAGTTCAGGTTTTACATACTAAGTTCTATGCCTAAAGACGGAGACGGAGAATATTCAGAAAAGCTTGTCCAGCAGAAGCTGAACACAGAGCTTGCTGGAAATTTCTCAAATTTCTGCTATCGTGTTCTGTCCTTTACAGAAAAAAACTACAGTTCAGAGATAAAAAACATAGATGAAGACGATGTGATCACAGAGATAACTGCGAAGTTCGATGAGATCAAAAAAGCATATGAGGAATACGATCTCAAGAAAGCAATAGAATTAATATTTGCAGTTTCTGCTTTAGGAAACCAATATTTCCAGAAAAAAGAGCCCTGGAAAAACAAGGAAAGTTCACAAGACGTCCTGGGAACATGTGTAAACCTTGCAAAGAACCTATCTATATTACTGCAGCCAATAATGCCTGAAGCATCTAAAAACCTGCAGAAGCAATTAAATCTTAAAGACTTAAATTGGGATGACTTAAATTTTGAATTAAAAAATCACAAGATTGGCAAACCTGAGATTTTGTTTAAGAAAGTAAAATAAATCAATAATTCTCTACCTTAATCTCTTTTATTCTCTTAAAATGCTCTTTATTCCTTGTAACAATCTTATTAATGTTATTAGCCAAAGCAATCCCTGCAATCATACAATCAAAATTATGTATCTCCAGCCCTTTTTTTGTAAAATTAGAATAAATCTCTGCAGATTTGATCACAGCATCATTATCAAAACTTAAAACTCTGATATTTTCAAATATTTTCATAACTGATGCAAATTTGGAAGAGGTTATATTTTTCAGAAACAGTCCTTTAATTACCTCATACATATTTATTTGAGTAGTCAGCATCTGTTCATTACTCTCTAATATTTTCTTGGTCTCTTCTTTTCCTCTTAATATATCTATTAAAAAAGTAGTATCTAATAATTTCATCTGTTTTTTTCCAGTTTCATATCTGTTTTCCTTGACTTTTCTAATTCTTTCAACATCTCTTCTCCTTCTTTCTCACTTAAGATTCCAAAAAAATCCTTAAGGCTTTTCTTCTTTTTCTTGGAAAATATCCTTCTTATCTCTTCTGAAAAGCTTTCATCCTTCTTTTTGTTCTTCTTCAAAAGTTTGTATGCATCTTCCATTATAGTTAGGGTTTTGGTTGTCATATAAACATACGTGTATGTTTACGTGTATAAAAAGGTTCTGGTTTTTGAGTGCAAGTAGAAAACAAAAGTCTTTTGGAAAAACTATAAAATATCAGAAATTTATATAGCTCTTAAATTATAACAGCTTTCTTTAAGATATTTGTTTGTTAATTTATCACAAATAGTATAATCTCCGTTCAATACAAATTCAGCATAACATCCGTCTCTTCTGTTTTCATCAACAATATTTTCACACCAGCTGCTTTCCTGGGATGCCTCTGCAAGATTGTCATAGCAGATGTCCCTGTCTATCTCTAAATCCTGATCAGCACAAAAACCGGCAGCCTTGCTTGGGCTGCTTGACAATGCTATTACTCTTTCTATCATCTCCCCCCTGAAAAGGACACCATCTTCTTGGGCAGATGCAGGAGAACTTTCAACAGGCTCGCAATCCCTAGCACAATTCAGATAATTTTCTCCAAAATCACAGATATTATTTCCGCATAATGTTTCAGGCTGTTCTTCTTCATCTGTTGTCTCTTCAGGAACAAAGGCTTCTTGTCCTTCCTCTTCTTCTTCAAAAGTTTCCTCTTCACTGATCGTTTCTCCAGGTTCAGATATTTCTTCTTCAGGTATTATCTCTGTTGTTTCAATTGGTGTTTCCTCTTCACCTCCAATCATCAAAAAAACACCAAAGATTATAACTATCAAAACAAGTATCAGCCCTATTATTATAGGCAGTGAAATTCCTTTCTTTCTTTTATAAGTATAATCAACAGCTTCATCAATCTCTTTTTTATTATAGCCGTTTCTGATGAGAAAATTCCTTATAGTATTTATATCATAGCCTGCATTGATCTGTTGTTTGATATATGATACAAGATTTCTATTAACCATTATACAATGGAAAACACACACTGTTTAAAATATTTTACTATCATTAACAAGAAGCAAAAAAATATATCTAATATTATAGAAACTTTTATAAATCAAAACATCAAATTATCCTAAAGAGGGGATAATTAGTGGAAAAAAGAGGTCTTAGAGATATTTTTAAAGGAAAAAAAGCACAAATAACAGTATTTATTATTGTGGGTATTTTAGTTCTGCTTGTCGCTTCTGGAGTTTTTTATTTTAGATACATAACTGTTAGAGAAGAAATTCCTGTTATTCCTGTAATAGAGGATGTTCCTGCACAGGCTATTCCAGTCAAAGATTATATAGAAGAATGTGTTTTCCAGAAAGCAGAAGAAGCTCTTCGAAAACTTGGCAACCAGGGAGGTTATGTTAATCTGGAATCAGCAGGTATATCTATCCCTGATATAAATCCGACTGAAACCTATGGGGTTTCTCTTTTTTCTAATTCAGACATAAAAGTACCTTATTGGTGGTATCTTGAATCCCAAAATAATTGTGGAAGTGATATTCCATGTGAGTTCAATTCTCAAAGACCTGAACTGAAAGGGACAGGAAATACAATGGAATCTCAAGTAAGAAACTATGTACTGGACAATCTTGATGACTGCTTAGATTTCTCTGCTTTTGAAGATCAGGGATATGAGATAGAGACAAAAGGAAGACCTTCTGCAACAGCTGTTGTAGGAAGAAATGATATAAGTGTTTATGTTGAATACCCTATTGAAGTTCAGACAGAACAGGCAAGAACAGATATAGAGCAGTTTTATGTTTCTCTTCCTTTAAATTTAAGAAAAATATATGAGTTTGCAACTGAGATAACAAACTCCCAGATGAACAGCTCTTTCCTTGAGCAGCAGGCCATAAACGTAATTGCATATTTTCAGGGGCTTGACGAAAATATGCTGCCCCCTTCATCAGAGATGACTTTTGAAATGGGGGGAGGAACAATTTGGTCTGTACAAAAAGTAAAAAAAGATCTAGAATCGATGCTTATGACTTATATTCCAGGACTTCAGGTTCCTTATACTTTAAACTATGAAAGAAGAGCATACCCTAACAATCCGCTAAAAGAACACATCTACGGAATGGAAATACCTGTTAACCTTAACAGGAGCTACGATGATCTGGAAATAAGGTTTGATTATCTTGGCTGGCCAACTTATTTCAATGCAGGAAGCGGCGGAATAATAAAACCTCAGTCTATGACTTTCTGGTTCTTTCCAAGCGGAATGCAGGAATACAAGACAAACTATGACCTTTCTTTTCCTTCTTTGATTACTATAACAGATCCCTCAGCATTCAACAACAAAGGCTATTCCTTTAGATTTGCACTTGAAGGAAACCTAAGAAATAACAGGCCCATTGATTCAAATTTCCAGTTTACAGAAGGAGGTTCAACATTTCAGGAATCTCTTTTCTGCAATCTAAACCAAAGAAACAGCGGAAACATCACCTTTAATATAATAAATGCAGTTACTGGGGAACCGCTTGAAGATGTTGGAGTAACATATGCCTGCGGTGAAGACAGCTGTTTCATAGGAAAAACAGACCAGAATGGAAACTTTATTGAAAAATTCCCTCCATGTATTGAAGGAATAATATCATTTACAAAATATAACTACTTTATTCCTGCTCAATTTTTAACTGCAGAACTTGACCTGAGAAATAGTCTGGGAACACTGAAAGCTTACCCATATATGGAAAAAGAAATAAAAGTACAAAAATGGCCGTATTCTTTAAAAAACAAACAAATAGCATTTAATCCAGTAAATCTTGATTTTGCGCCGGATGTTGAACAATCCATTGTCAATATCAGAAAGATAAAGCAGACTCCTGGAGAAGAAGATATTTCCACTGCAGCTATTTATTGGGGAAACCAGACCAGCCCACCTACAATGAGGCTTGTTCCTGGAAAATATGAAGTTGACATAACAAACATACTTTATTTTGAAGAGCCTTACATAATCCCAAGAGAGAAAAAAGAGGTCAGCGGAGGATTCTGGAATGATCTCTTTGGAGGGCCTGATGAATATACTATTCCTGCAATACCTTTTAATGAAAGCTATCCAAGCGGAGGAGCTATCTTAAACAACTTAAACAGATATTTTATAATTAATGAAACCGACCTATATGATGATAATGAGATAATTTTTTATACAATAGCTCCATCACTTCCTACCAAGGCAGGGGAAACAAGAGCGATAGGGAAGATTCAGGAATATTCCAACTTATACAGGAGCGAATTAGAGCCGGATTTTAAAAATGAAACTCAATAGACTTATTTCAATAGCAATAGCCTATCTTATGATAGCTCTGCCTGTCTATTCTGCAGATGTTTTTGCTGAATTAAACGTTGTCAGATACAGTGGAGAAGACAATGTCACTGGTTTTGTCAAAAGGGAAGATGTTCTTACTATAGAAGCTGAAGCCCAGCTTGAAAATGATAATAATATCACACCAGACCAGGTCTATCTTGAAACAACTCCTTTTTCAAACCCTTTATGCAACTCTCCAGGATGCACTGCTTTAAATGGAAAATTTAAATGTTCATGTATATCCCCTCGATTGGAGTGGAGCAATTCATTTTCTTTTGATGTTAGGCTTTTTTCAGACAATGACCAGGAAAGAGATTCAGAACCTATCGATATAAAGGTAGATGACATTGATCCCGAGATAACCATAACAGATATTGCTAAATCAGGGGACAACAGGGTTGCAGTTGAATTTACAGTAAAAGATTCGGCTTATCTTGAAGGTAATTATGATATTTGCAGCGGTATAAAAAGAGTTGAATTTTGGGATGGCAGTACAAAATATTCAGAAGAAGTAAATATCAATGAGCCGGGAGACTGTATTGTAGATGATTTAAAGATACTTGAACCTATTCCTGATTCAGGGATAATAATATTAAAAGCATATGACTGGCTTGAAAATGAAGCAACTGCTTCAAGCACAGGATTGGCTATAGATATAACTTCTCCTCAGATAGACACAAATACATTCAGGATACAAAGTCCTGAAGGGGCAGTGCTAGATGAATTCCTGGGTTCAGGAACATATAATTTTATAGTAGAGGTTATAGATGAGAGCAGCATCGATCCAGACAGCTCTCTTATAGACCTTTCTGATTTTGGAGGCTCTTCTCGTCTTCCTGCAGTTTCCTGCCAAAGGTTATATGGAGATGTGCATGAGTGTATATGGACAGACACAATATTTGCTCAGGGAGCTTTCTCAGCATCTGCTGAGATCACTGCTGCTGACATATTCGGAAACAGTAATACCGAGACAACGCCCGCAAGGCCGTATGGAATCGACTCTATTGCTCCAGTAATTTCTTCTTTTAATACAGGCTATGAATATGAAGGAAGAAGCTATATCAGCATAAGACCTGTAAACATCTCTGTTTTGTTTGAAGAATCAGGCTCTGGATTTAACAAAGGAAACGCATATCTTTCTATGAGAGAACTGAGCTCTGACCTGTATCCTACATCCAGACAAGCAGATGAGTGCATTGAAATAAACGATTCTTTTTGGAAATGCACCTGGTTTAATATAACCACAACTAAAACAACAGGAACACCTGAAATATATCTTGTTCCTCCAACATCAGACGATGCTGGAAATTCTGTAAGAACAAGCAAATTGATATATGTAGATATAACTTCTCCAGTGCCTGAAGAAGATGTAGATATAGTCGCTATAGGGGCTGAAAGAAAAGATTATCTTGCAGTATCAGACAGCCTGGAGATAACTGCTTATGCTGAAGATGGATCAGGAATAACTGCTTATGCTGACATCTGCAGTATAAAGGCAATGCCTGATTGTGATAAACTTGAAGCTTCATGTGTCAAAGAAACAGAAAGATGGAAATGCCAGTGGGTCATAAATTCAATCTCAGGACCCTTTGAAGATGCAGAGCTGAATTTTACTTTTTATGATACTTCTATGAATCCTTCAGAGACTATAACAGAACAAGTTGATGTTTTGGCAGTTGAAGCAAATATGACTCCAGATTACTGGGCAGCAAAAGTTGTCGGAAAACAGCCTCCAAGACTTGACAGGCAGACTGTCAACGTATATCCTCAAAGGATGTGGTTTGATGTAGAACTAAAAGGGGTTCAGGACGCATCTACATTAAATATTGAATTGGATGACTGCGTAGGAGCAGATGCTGTTTATATTGATGATCAGTCTATAATGAACAATGAAGCAGGAAGCACACATCCATATATTATCCTTGAATTAAAAACATTTGATGTCTCTGGATTAGATGAGCTTAATCTAACATGCCCGCTGGAGATAACAACCTTAACTCCGGAAAATACAATATCCCAGCCTGAAACAGAAAATGTAAACCTGATTGTTGGATTTTTTAATTTTCCATTAGGAGAAGCAAGCAATTCACTTGAAAGTGAGATTGACAGCGCCAAGAACTGGGTCTATGATCTTTATGGAACAGTGCATGATCTGAATGAATTTGTTAAGCAGGCAAAAGATATATGCAGGATATTGGCAGGATTAAAAGATATAGGAGAACTTTTTACACACCTAAGGCAGGTTTTTGTTCTGCCTGTAGATGCAGCATCTGGAGGAAATGCGGCTGGAGCTACCCATCAAGTTGTTACAGCCAGCAGCAGGATAGGTGCAGCAACTGATGCTGCATATACTGGTTTTGAGTTTTTCTGTGCTTTAGTGACCTGTAAGGTAGACCCTGATAAAGCAAAAGCCTCAGACAATAAATTCATAAATATAATGGGTTCATGGCAGAAAGCAACAGACAAATGGATGCTTAACAAGAATCTCTGGCCAGAGGAATCCCAAAAAATATTCAATAAATTTGAAAACGACCTTCCTCCTTCCACATTCCTGAATTCCAGAGACAGTATTGTTGGAGGAGCACTGACTGCTTGCATCCCAGGAATATTGTTTGGACTTGAAAAAGCATCACAGATACAGTGCCAGTATATATCATGCATACAAAACAGCCCTGCAACAGGAACCACTGTAGACCTTTGCAAAAAGATAAAAAGCTATGGATACTGTAAATATGTTGTAGGAGAGATATTCCAGATATCTCCATGGACAGGATTCATAGACATGCTGATCAATTCAATTAAACAGGCATATGCAGACCCGCTGTATATCTTAGATGTTGCCAGTTATATAATCTGCATGAAATTTGAACAACCAACAGCCGGACACCACATAGCATATCATTTTTGTGAATTGGCAAGGACAGTTGATCTTTACAAATCAATAGAATCAAATATTGAATCATTCACAGCAGCAGATGATATATCAGCATACGGAGGATATGATTACTGCGCAGACGTAGAGGACTTTAAATCAGAATGAAAAAGAAAAATTTGAAAAAAATATGACATCATCAGCAAGTTCAAAACCAGAAGATTGGATGGATTTTAAGCAGATAGGTTTAAGATCAGAAAAAACACCCTCGACCGAAAAAAACAAAAGCTTTATAAATGAAAAACCCTTATTGTATAGTAACTACAAGGTGGTAAAAATGGGATTTAAAAGCAATTTAACTATCGGAGTTTTAACATCTGTTTTAGCTTTAGGTAATCCTGTCTTTGCAGAAGACACCATTTCTCAAGTTCCTAAAAAACAAGAGCAGTCTAATTATGATAATTTTTCAGAAAGTATAAGAGATATAGTATATAGAAACTATGATAATAAAAGAAAAACAAAAAAATCAAAAAATGTTAAATCAATCACTAAAGACATTTTGGCAGTTGCTAAGGCAAATGGAATGACTGCTTCAACCATTGATGAACTTAATTTAACTTATCTGGAAGATCAAGGCAAACATCTTGCTGTGGACTGGTTTCCAGATGGGAGCTATACTAATGTAAGGCTTGCAGATCTTGTTGAAAAAAGAGAAGAAACAATTAAGATTGAAGATAAAGAAAAGAAATACACTGCATTTGTATTAGAAGGAGGAGATGTTAAAGGTTATCTTGATTATATTGATCCAAAAGCCACTGGGCTTTGGATATGGAACAGCAGGGATGAGGTATATATAAGAAAAGAAGGTTACAAGGCTAATGCAAGATATATTTATAGATGTATGATACATCCTGAAAATGGAAAAGATGATGCAAGAAGCAATATTCTTGCAAACCTGGCAAGAACAGAATTCAGGAAAATCTATAAAGAATGCTGCAGAAAAGAAAGAAACATATTTGGTGTTATGGATGATTTCAAGAAAAAAGTGATAGATATAAAAATAAATGACAGTATCTCTCATGAAGAACACCACATGCTTCTTGAAGATACAAAATTTCATACTGATGAAGCAGCAGTTGATCTTTTAAGACTAAGATATACAAAAAACCCATATATTTTATTGTCAAGCCACGTATATAGTATGGAAATGGAAGATACAAAGCCTGGCTTGTCCAGTGATTCCAGAAGGCTTTTGAATTATATTATCGATTATATCAAAGAAGAAAAAGAAAAAGGAAATTTAAAAGATATATCTGTTAAAGGAAACAATATATATGGAAAACTGCAGGACATATATAAGCTGGAAAAAGAAGTGATTAATGAAGCTGCAAAAATAATAGTAGAAAAAATCTATCCATCAATTTCAGAAAAATCTTTAGAAAAAAGATATCTTGAAAAAACAAGGTGAGGATAATAAAAAATAAATCAAGCATAAAAAAGAAGGTGTTTACAGCAGTTCTTGTCCTATTAATAATCTGGGCTATTTTTTTAGCAGGCTGCACGCAGGACCAAGAATTACCTGAAGAAGAAAAAGAGGGAAAAGAAATGATTGTAGATGAAACAAGAATCTTGGATAAGTTAGTTACAAACAATACAGAATTTTTAACAGAGATAGAATACAACCCAGAAGAACATATAAAATAAAAAGAGGATATTCATGAATAAAAAAACATCAATAACTTTAATCTGCATTTTTCTTTTACTAATTAATATCCCTTTTGTGTTTTCTGGAGTAAATAAGCCAGCAACAAGTTGGTATTATAATGAAGATGATGAAGGCACAGATATGGAAGGGGCAACATATATCGATGTAGCAGGGGTTACATATAGAAGAAACCCCCAGGAAGACTATCGATTAGAAAAACCTACAGATGGCGGCGGCTGGGATCAGGTTACAGATCAATACGCAGAGCATAATATAATAGTAACAGCAGTTCCGAAGTATGACGCTCTTGTTGCCAATTCATACACTTATAGTGTTCCTGCTGGAACAGGGGGTGATAATCCAATAGGTTTAGATGGAATACCTGAGTCAGCAGATGATAGGTCAGCGTTTGGTATAATAAATGGTAGATTAGTAGAATATAGGATTGCGGGTGATGATTCAGGAACAGCATATATCTATGATGAATTTTATGAAAGAAATGAAAATGATATTGGAGATATTGAAGATGAACTAGGGATTTATCAAAACCAATATGAAAGAGCAATAGTTTCTGGAGATTATGATGCAGCCCTTAATTCTGCTACAAACCCTGTAATGGCAAAGTATGCAGCTGGTTTAAAAGCAATGAGTGAAGGAGATTATGAAGATGCTGTAAGTAATTTTGAAGCTGCACATGATTTTACAACAGACCCTTCTATAAGGTTTGATATAACAGTAAATACTGCAGAAGCACAGTTTGCAAACGGAGATTTGTCAGAATCAAGAGCTAATTTTGAATCTGTGATGCTTAACGATGAACTTAGAAATACATATATTTATGCTCTTGATAATCCAGAGATAGCTGATACTGCATTATTTGCTTTGGATTCTTTCATGAGGGAATATGAAGAATTAGAAGAAGGATATTTAGACCAACACCCTGAAATAGGGCGTAGTATAAGTAGTGGAGCTTACAGGGTTCCAGGAGAAGATTTAGATGTTGCTGCAATCTATGAAGATGTTAAAAAAGAATTTGAAGAAAGAGATATAACTAAAGAGGACAGAGATGATGTTTATAGGGGAGAAGAATCAAATTATGCAATAGCATTGCGAAGTATGTTGCGAGAAGATGCAGTAACTGATGTATCTACAGCAGGCCCAACAGGGCAGGAAGCACCTGCTCCACCAGAAGGGTATGATGAGGAAATATGGGATCAGCTCTCAGAAGAAGAACAGGAAGCTCTTGTTGAATATATTAAAGCAGGAAAAGAACTTGATAATGCACGTTCTGAGCTTGATAAATTAGGTAAAGAAGACTCAGGATATGAAGATGCGAAAAACAGAGTTGAAGAAGCAATGAATAAGGTTTTGAAATTAGCAGATGGAGAAGGTGGTTTAGCAGCAACAAGGTACAGTCTAATAAACTTCAATCTAATAAACTCCAACATAAATACAATAAATTCTAATACAGGCCTAGATCTAAGTCCAAAAGACTTCAAAAATAGAGAAGTTCCTTCTCCTGGAGAATTTGATTTTTCATATTTAACTGATGAAGCTCTAAAGGAAAAAGTAAGCGACAGCGATTACGCAACATACATTGGATCTCAATTCGGAATACCTAGTTTGAGAAAAGATGATTTAAAAGATAATCAAAAAGATAATTTTGACAATCGTGAACTTGAATTAAATAATCTAGAAGATCAACTTAAAGAAGGATCTTATAATAGATACAGAGATAATTTCATAGATACAGTTGAAAGATGGACAGGCTCATCAGATCCTTTTGATAACAGAGAAGATGCATTGGAAGCTTTCAATACAGGAGACTTTGACCCTAAAAAACATCTGAAAGATGAGGATTATGAAAATCTAAAAATAAACCTTAACTCATATTTCATAACAGCAGAAGGAGACCTTTCTCTTGATGATGAACAGATAAAAAAAGCATTCAATGCTCTTCAAAAAGGAGAAAAATTAGATGATGAAAAACTTAAAGAATTATTAGGGGATGATTATGAAGAATTCACCAGTTACAGTTACTGGGGCTCTTTCAATTCTTTGTCAGAATTGTTTGAAGCACTTTCTTTCAGAGGAATTTCAGGAATATACTCAACAATAAATTCAGACTATGCAGATCATGTAGAGGAAAGATTAAGAGGATGGAATGAAAAATACTGCACCAATGTAGCTGGAGGGATATTAGGTGGAAAGCAGTGTGTGTTCAGTTTCTTATGCAGGTCTTTTGGATACGAGCCGGGAGATGACGGAACCTCTGGCTCAGATGCATTTGTAGAGCTTCCTTCAGGTATGATAAGGCCTACTGGATCTGTACAGGCAGAAAGAAGCAGCAAGATAACATTACAGGACCCGCCTGTATATCTATACAAGATTACATTCTATGTCAAAGCTATGTATGAAGATGTTGAATTCAATGTTTTCCTCTATGAAAGCGGAAACAAAGGCCCTAAACTGTTTACAGGATCCAATGTGCTGCTTGAAGGAAAAGAAGACGGAAACGGAGACATATACAGTGCAAGAGGAGAGTTTGCAGCAGTAAACTACCATCCAAAACGCTTTGACAGGGTATGCATTGAATTTTATAAAGGCCCTCACAGCGGAAAAAAGATATGCAATAAAATAACTGTTTCTGATTACAGCAGAGCAAACTACATCAACAGCGGAGCAGACAGCGGAAACCAGCAGCAGAATGTTCCAGGAAATGACCCATATGCAGATTCACAGAATCAGCAGATAAATCTTAATTGGGATTAGAATGAAAAAACAACTGAATAATTTTAAGGATTCATTTAAATTAAACACAGACTTTCTGCAGATATACATATATGATCTGCTGTTCTATGCGATAATCCTCCCTTCACTGTTCTTTGTACAGAGGCTGCTTTCAAAAAGAACATCAAACCTTGACCTGGCTTCTATACAGGATCTTGCTTCCCAGTCTCCTGCACAGATAAGCATGGTAACAGCCCAGTTAAACTCATTCATGGCAGTATTTATAGCATCAGTTGTCTTTATGATAATATTGGTCTTGGCAGCATGGTCTTTATCCAGAGGACTTATCTATACAAAGATAATGAAAAAAAAATTTAATATAAAATATTTCCTTAAATTCATGCTTTTGAACCTGATACTTGGAGTAATCTTCCTTTTGCTTCTTGCTTCTTTTAGTGTATTCATAAAAATATCATCTTTCAAGATACTGCTTGTTATATCTGCTCTGATAACAGTATATCTGTGGGCTTTTACATATATCTATTTCACAAAAAAGAATGAAATCTTTTATGCTATCGGAAAAGCAGTCCAGGCAGCGCCAAAGATAAAAACCCTTTTCATCCCCTGCTTGCTTATCTTAGCTGTTTTCATCATACTGACAGCAGTATTTTCATTATTAAGGATAACATTATCACCTTATATCGCATTACTCATATTAGCTTTATTTTTAACCTGGGCAAGATTATACTTTGTCCCAGAAGCAGAAAAGATTTTATAAAAAATGCGAAATATTTAAATATTTAGCTAAATATCTAAATATCATGATATCAGAAACTCAATGGGAAATTATAAAGTTATTAACAAAAAAAGATAGAACTCCAACTGAAATATCAGAGAAACTAAATAAATCAATGCCTACTATATATAATAGTCTAAAAAAAATGGAAAGCCTAAACTTAATTAAAAAAATAGAAGAAAAAAGAGGAAAAACCAGACCTTATACTAATTATTCAATTGGAGAAGGGTTTGTTTATTTTATGGAAGCTGTGCCTGGAATGGCAATGAAGAAATTTATTGGTGTAGATGAAAATTTAAAAATACATTTGAATATATGGTCTATTCCTCAAAAAGAATTTCATTATTACATTGAAAAATTCTGGTGGATATTAGAAGACTTTCTAGATACTGTTAAAGCTGTGGCTGTTTTTGGCTCGGTTGCTAGAGGAAAAGCCAAAGAAGATTCTGATATTGATATCTTAATTTTAAGTTCAAGTCCTAAGATTATTGATAAAAAATTTGGTGCAATTGCTGTCGGTAAAAAAGGAAAACAAAAAATGGTAATTAGCCAGGTTTTCAAAGAAAAAGAATTCAAAAATATATTAAAGAAAAAAAGCAAGCTGGCCTTAGAAATAATTAAAACCATGAAAATAATTTATGATCCAGGAAATATATTGTCAAAATGGAAATAAGAGAAAAACAAGCACAAAAATATCTAGAAGAAGCTGAGCTAACGCTTGATGCTGCTAAAGCAATATTCGATACTGCTGTTGCAAAGAACAGAAATTTATATGCTCAGGTAATTAAGACAGCTTACGATGCCATGGAGCAAGCAGTATCTTCAACTATAGCTAAAAAGAATAAGATTATTCCAAAAGACCATCCAGCAAAAATTATTAAATTAGTCAATCTTTATGATTTAAAAGAAGAAAAAGAAGTTAAAATCCTATTTCATTGGTTAAAAGAAAGAGGAAAATCTCAATATGTTGATATTAAAGGAAATGATGTTTCTACTCCTCATGAAACATTTGACAAAGAAGATGCAGAAAATATCCTTAATGATACTCAAGATGTTATTGAATTTATCAAAGAACTATTAAAATGATATTTGACAAAAAGAAAAATCAAAAAGAAAGATTCATTTATTATTTGAGGGAAAGATGAGTAAAGAATTCAAAAACAGCCTGATCAATGGGGTTATTTTAACAGGAAACCTGAGGCTTTTCAAATGAGAATTATCTAACAAAGAATAATTTAGAATTTAATCATATTATAGAATTATTGCAAAAATTAATAAAAGAAAAGATTAAATCATAAAAAAGAGGGCATAATGAAAAAAAGAGGTCAAGTAACAATATTCATAATAGCAGGAATATCTCTTCTTCTAATCATAGCACTGTTGATCATGTACCAGCAGCAGGCTCTTATATTCAAGCCGGAAGTTGTTGTCCCTCCTGAAATCTCTCCTCTGCAGAAATATGTTAGAAACTGTATCCAGACAACTGCAGAAGAAGGCATACTTTTGATAGGCTCAAACGGAGGTTATATTGATTTTCCTGATGAGATTGAATTTGATCCAACATCATATATATCCACAAATCCTTTATTCAGGGAGATAAAGATACCTCTTTGGAGGTACAGGGGAATCTCAAAAATACCTTCTGAATCATTTATTGTAAATGAGCTTGAAACATATATAGAAGAAAATATTGACTCATGTATCCAGGACCTTGCACCTTTCCAGAACCTTTTTCAGATAGAATCAGGAGAAAAACAGGCAGTTGCCACTCTTATGGATTCAGGGGTCGCTGTAGATCTTATCTACCCTCTAAAGATCACTATCCCTTCTAAAAATCAGACAGCCAACATAGAAAAATTTGAAGCTTCTGTTCCTCTAAGGCTGAAGACAGTCTATCAGCTGGCAAGAGATATTTTAGAGGAGGAAAATCTTGACAAGTTTATAGAGACAAGAACCATAGACCTTATAGCCTCTGACCCTGAAATACCTTATATTGATTATGAATTCACCTGCAGGCCAAGGATATGGAAGCTTCAGGATGTTGAAGCCAAGCTAAAGCAGCTGTTGACTGCAAACCTTCCGCTGATAAAGGTTGAAAAGACAAAATACAGTCCGCTTCCAGAAAATCTTGAATATGAAAGAAATCATTTTGTATGGGATGTAACCACAACAGACTATCCTGATACGCATGTAAGTTTTACATATGATGAAGACTGGCCTCTTGATTTGCATGTAAGGCCCAACGACGGCAGCATATTGAGGTCAAATGCACAGAGAGGTCAGGACATATTATCATTAGTCTGTATGCATCTTTGGCACTTTACCTATGATGTAAGATATCCTTTTTTGGTCACTGTAACCGATGAAAAAACAGACGATCATGAAAAATTTACTTTTAATTTTGGGATAGAGGCAGGGATAAACCACAACAGGCCTGATACCACAAATTTTGGGATAACTACTTTTGATATTGAAAGCCCTTCAACAGAAAGACAGCGTTACTGCAGTGAAAGGACAAGAAATATTCTGTCTGTCTATACCTTTGAAAACATATCCAGACCCGGGCTTCCAGACCAAAAAAATAAGCTTCCGGGAGTAAACATATCATATACATGTATGAAATACAAATGTCCGATGGGGCAGAGTGAATTTGTTTCAGGAGGGGCAGTAGCAGCCTTGTCAAAAGAATTTCCTTACTGCATAAACGGAGTCTTAAGAGGAATAAAACCAGGCTATCTTGAAGCTCAGGAATTCGTAAGTACAAACACAGAAAAAACCGCTTATCTGTACTTAACTCCTGTAACTAACAAAAAATTTAAAGTAGTAAAGCATTTTGCTGTAGGAGACAGGGTTGATGAAGAAGAAGGGCTTGAAGAAGACGAGTCAGCTCTTATCAAGATAACAAGAAACCAAACCTACAAAAGCAACGGAGTATATCCTTCTTATGAAGAAGGAATACCTTCTGAGATAGAACTGCTTGCCAAATGGGACTATAATTATGAACTGGAGATAACTCTTCTAAACGAAGACGGGATAATAGGCGGATATAAGTCCTCGTGGAAACCAAGCTGGGTCTCATTGGAAGATGCAAAAGAGATAACATTCCATGCAATGGAATGGCCTTATATTGGATTAACTGACCCTGAAAGCGCGCAAAAGCTTGCTGAAAAGCTTGATAACCTTGAGGAAAAATCAGAAAAAATACCAGAACCAGAACTAACATGAAAAACAAACAATTAAAATTAATGTCTTTATTCATAACCTTTCTAATCATATTTACACCTGTTTCTCTTGCAGCCAACAATACAACCCAAACCCAGGACAACGGCCTTTTTTTAGATGTGGCTCTTCCTGATTATACAAATTCAGAATCACTTGAGATTATAGGAAACACTACTGCAGATTCAACTGTAAACCTCTATGTAAATGAGGTTTTTTCAGCAAAGTATGATGTTGGAGATAACGGCTTGTTTTATTTTCAAGCTCAATTAAATCCGGATTTTACTGAACTGCAGGTTCCAAACCAGATAAAGATAGAAGTGCTGGGTCCTCAGGGAGAAACCTCTGCTGATTTTAATGTAACTGTTGATGATACCCTTCCTGAAATCCAGATCGATTCTTTTCCTTTATACACATCTGACGACGCAATAACAGTTACAGGAACTGTGTCTGAAACAAGCTCTGTTGAGATTTTTGTAAACAATGTTTCAGTCTATCAGCAAAATACTGACTCCTTCAGCGCCTCAGCCACTATAAGGGAAGGAAAAAATACTGTTAAGATAACTGCACTGGACAGGGCAGGAAACGTAGCCGAGACCCAAAGAAATATACTGCTTGATACAAGTCCTCCCAGGCTTGAAAATATATCTCCTGATTCAGGCGCCATATTCTATGAAGATGCAGCAATAACTGATATAGAGGGAGATACAGAGCCAAATGCAACTGTAGAGCTTTACATAGGAAAAGAGCCTGACGGAAATCCAGATATTACAGAAAAAGCAGACAATAACGGCCGTTTCAGGTTTGAAGATGTTGACTTAGAGCAGGGGGTTGAATTTTTAGGAGGATATGTACATGTAGGAGCAGGAACCCAGCAGCCTGAAACAGAATCAGAGCCTGTCACTTCTGAAGAGATCACAGAAAGAGGCGAAGGCATAACTGAAAAACAAGAGCAAACATCTGTTGATGTATATATTGTTGCAACAGATTCTGTTGGTTTTAGTGTTCAGGAGGAGATGACATATACTATCGCAACATGTTTTTCAGGCGTGTTTGCATGGAATATAATGAATATGGTAGAATACCAGTCCCCTTCTTTGTTAAGCGGAGAAAGACTGGCAGAAGGAACTGAACTTGTCCAGTTTATCCTTGAATTGGATTATCAGGGAAACGGAGAAAACCCTGTAATAAAGAATTTAGATATAGATGATGCATGCACACCTTCGATAATGCAGGATCCTCGTTATAATTACAGCTGTCAGGCGCTTCCTTCAAGCCCTGTATTCAAAAAACCAAACAGCGACAAGACATTATGGATTGTAAAATATAACCTGAATCAGTTAGCAGGATTAAACAATTTTTCTGAAGATTATAAAAAACTTACCCAGGAGATGGTCTTTCCTTTAAAGCTTACTGTGGAATATACTCATGAGATGCAGGGAAAAGAAGAAAGAGAGTTCCAGACAAGCTGTGAAAAGGTGGCTTATGCTGTGGACACAAGCATGATAGATCCAAGAGATGTATTTTCAAATTTTATCAATGACAAAAACCGAGAAAGCATCAACAGGACCATACAAAACCTTAACCGTATGATAGATATAGTAGATAAAAGAGTCCAGGATCTTGGAAAGCTCTGCCTTATCGCTTTTGGAGCAAAGATTGTAACAACTATATTCAGAAGAGCAGCTTCCTGGCAGGATTATTTAAGTGACAGAGCACTATCAAAAGACAGCAAAGATAAATGTCCGATTCCCGGCCCTGGAAAAGTTACAGCAGAAGGACTGGCAGAAGTCAGAGGCCCAACACCAACACCAACACCTACACAAGAAGAGGAAGAAACAGCCCAGCTAGATAAGGATAATCTGTCTGGAATAACAGGAGGAGCAACAGCTGAAACAGAAGATGAAAACAAGCTTGGATTTACTCAGGATGACTTAACAAATGAGCAGCTTGAAGAAAGGTGCGGCTCAGCTTATTCAGCATGGCAGAATGAGGCAGAGATAAACAATGCTTACAGATGGGTTTGTGATAGGTTCTTGTGCAGAGGCTCTCCAGCACCATGGACAGCAACAGCAGATCCTGTTGAGGTCAGAAGAAGGATAGAAGAAAACACACAATGCACAACAGAGACAAGCACAAAAGGAACAATATTAAGAAAACAGAAAGCTGACATCTGTGAAGATGAATGCGGAGAAGGAGTTATTCTTTGCTGGGAATACAAAGATGATTATTATAAAAGATCAGCTCAACAGCCTGAAGCTGAAGGAGATTTAGTCATTGAAAAATGCGGCGGCCTTAACACAGAAACTGTTGAGATAGTTTCAGGAACAGACAATGTTTTGTTAAAAGAAGGAAAAGAATCCTGCGAAGATGTCTGTGATGAGCTTGGCTGGCAAAAAGGTGAATGCATGTCAGATGTCAGTGAACTGATAGATTTAAACACACCTCATACATTAAACACACCTCCAAACAACTGTGAATCTCCTGAATATTGCGTCTGCTATAGTGTAAGAGGAGAAGAAGGTGCAATGCTTCCTCCTCAAGAAAAAGACGCTGAAGAGGACGAATGGGATTACAGATATGACAAACTTGGATATTCCTATGACAAATATAAATATTATAAAGGAAGGGACCAGTCAGCCTGTTTTGGACAGCCTTTGTATCTTTCTCCTGATGCACCATATCTTAATCCACAGGATATACTGCCTGCATTCCAATGTTTGTGCGGAACTCAGATACTTCAAAGATTAAAACTAGCTAGAAACATATTAGAAGGATTGTATAACTGCATGACCCAAATACAAAAAACAGGAACATATGATACAGGGGTATGCAAAGAATTCTTTTCTCAATATATATGCAAATGGCTTGCCAGGATAATAACACAGGCAAGCGAGGGCTGCCTTCCATGGACAGGAACAGGAAAAAGCCTTGAGATAGGCGATACAATCAGAGCAGGAACAGATTCTATTTTTGGAGGTGTCCAGGAATCCACAAATGAT
>WJKL01000098.1 GCA_014729145.1 Candidatus Woesearchaeota archaeon | reverse complement strand
TTAAATAATGGGCTGGTAGTTTAGTCTGGTGCATACTTACAATTTCATTGGAAGTATGCGGACAACAGAATACACGGCTGGCAGCCGTGTGATCCTGGGTTCAAATCCCAGCCAGTCCATCTTTATTTTGAAAATGAAGATTTATTTTGTAACCACAAACAAACACAAGTTTTCAGAAGTATCTCACTTGTTAAAAGACTATTCATTTGAACTGGAACAACTGGATGTGGAATATGATGAAAATCATGATTTGGGAATGGAAGAGATATCAAAAAGAGCTGCAAAACAATTAGCAGATGAATTGAACAAACCCATTGTTCTGGAAGATACTGGATTATTTTTTGAAGCATATAAAGGATTTCCAGGACCTTTGCCAAAGTTTGTGATCAAAACATTAAATTTCAAAGGAATCTTCAAATTATTAGATGGAGAATCAAGAAAAGCTTATTTTCAGACAATAGCTGCATTTTGTATGCCTGGAAAAGAACCAATAGTATTTGAAGGAAAAATGAAAGGTGCAATAACAGAGTATATTCATGATAAAGATAAGGATGAAATGCCCTATGACAAGATATTTATTCCATAAGGAAAAAATATTACAATATCAGGCATGAAATTGGAATAAAAAAATTCAATTTCACAAAGAGCAGAAGCATTCAAAAAATTTGGAGAATATATCAAGAATGAAAGAACTTAAAAAAGACATAAAAGAATACTTCACACACCGCTCTCATGGATTTGATCATGTTATGAGGGTTTATAGGGTAGCTGTAAAGATTGCTGAAAAAGAAAAAGCAGACCTAAAACTTGTAAAAGCAGCAGCATTGCTTCATGATATTGCAAGAACAGGTGAATTAAACGGCAAAGATGTATGCCACGCTGAAAAAGGCGCTGAGATGTGCATCCCGATTCTTAAAAAACACAATTTCAAGGATGATGAGATAAAGATAATCTCGGATGCTATAAAAACTCACAGATACAAAAACCAATTAAAACCGGTTTCAAAAACAGGCAAGATCCTGCAGGATGCTGACAGGCTTGATGTTTTGGGAACAATGGGGATTGCAAGGATTTTTTCAAGAAGTGGAGAACTTAATTTGCCGTTCTATGATCCAAATCAAAAGCCTGCTGAGGAATATGAATCTAGGGCAAACACAGCAATAAACCATTTTTATGAGAAAATTTTAAAAATAACACCTGACACATTTCACACAGAAACAGCCAAAAAGATAGCAAAATCAAGATATAAATACACAAAAGAATTTATTCAAAGATTTTTAAAAGAATGGGAGGGCGATATATAATGAAAGACTGTATATTCTGCAAAATGATCGAGGGAAAAATTCCCTGCAATAAGATATATGAAGATAAAAAAACATTAGCTTTTTTGGATATAAATCCGATAAACAAAGGCCACACTTTAGTGATTCCAAAAGAGCACTCAAAGAACATCCTGGACGTTAACCAAAAAGATCTTGATGATGTAAGCGAAACAGTAAGAAAGCTTGCTCCAAAGATAAAAAAAGCAGTTAAAGCAGACGGAATCAACATAATGTCCAGCAATGGAGAAGCAGCAGGACAAGCTGTTCCTCATCTTCATATCCACATAATACCAAGATTCAAGGATGACGGACTAGAACATTGGAAAGGAAAAAGCTATGAAGAAGGAAAAGCAGAAAAAATAGCTGAAGATATTAAATCTTTGATTTAGAAAGCCTGAAATATTTTCCAATACATTTATAAACAGCTTTCTTATTTTTTCCATTATGGCTGTGTAGCTTAGTCTGGCTATAGCGTCACGCTCATATAGATGAGCGCTGATCCGAAAGGAAATGATTTGCACTTGAGTGACGTGGAGGTCGGGGATTCAAATTCCCCCACAGCCATCATTATTTTTCTAATCACAGGTCACTGGACATTTACCTGCGCAGAGCCTAAAAAGATTAAATTCTTTGTGTTTATTTAGATGAAATCAGTCATTAATAAATAAATATTACAGAAGCACACAGATAAAAATTTAATAACTGTAAAATATTCTCAGAAGTTAAAGCTTGCTGTTTAACCTATAACTCCACGCCTTCATAAAGATTAGGAATACGACAATTATATTTTTTCAATTTTGATTTCAAAGCTTTCGCAGAGTCCTCTTCTCCATGAACAATAAAAACTTCCTTTGGCTTCTTCTTAAAACCACTCATCCATTTGATCAGCTCTTTATAATCAGCATGCGCAGAATAAGCATTGACTTTTCTGATATCAGCTTTAATGTCTTTCTCTATACCCATAAACTTTGCTTTCTTTGCCCCTTCAAGTATATATCTCCCCAATGTTCCCTCTGCCTGATAGCCAACAAACACCACTGTATTCTTTGGATCACTTATATGGTTTCTGAAATGATGCCTTATCCTTCCTCCGGTGCACATTCCGCTTCCTGCAATGATAATACAAGGCTTATCATAGGTATTAAGCCTGATAGAATCTTCTGTTTTCATCGAATAGACCAAATTAGGAAAACTAAAAGGGCTTCCATATTTTGTCAAAGCTTCCTCATCAAAAAACTTTCTGTGTTTCTTGAAGACCTCTGTTGCTTTTATTGCCAAAGGGCTGTCTAGAAATACCTTTTCATCAGGCATCTCTTTAAGTTTGACAAACTTATTAAGTGCATAAAGCAATTCCTGTGTCCTTTCAATCGCAAAAGAAGGTATCATAAGTATTCCTTTTTTCTCGTAAGTCTCTTTGATATACTTCAAGAACATATCATCTCTCATTCCACCCTCATGAAGCCTGTTGCCATAGGTTGATTCTATAAGAACATAGTCTGCGTCCCCTATCAAAGTTGGATTCTTGACAATAGGAACATCCCACTGCCCTATATCTCCAGAAAATACTATTTTTTTATCTTCTCCATCATCATTTACAAACATCTCAATACTTGCACTTCCGATTATATGCCCTGCATCCCTGAATCTTACTGTAATGTTCTCAGAAATCTTGACCTTTTCGTCATAATCAATTATCTCAAAAGATTTCATCGCATTTTCTGCATCTTCCTGGGTATACAAAGGTTCTCTTGGAGCCAGCCCTTTTTTTTCTCTTCTTTTGTTTTCATACACTGTATCTTTCTCCTGTATATAAGCACTGTCTTCAAGCATTATCCTGCAAAGATCGATTGTAGCGGAAGTTGTATGTATCTTTCCCTTAAAACCTTCTTTCACCAGCTTAGGGATCAATCCAGAATGATCTATATGAGCATGTGTCAAAAAAACATGAGATATCTTTCTGGGATCAAACTTAAATGGTCTGTAGTTTAATCTTGTCGTCTCTTTCCTGCCCTGGAACATTCCGCAGTCGACCAAAACACTTTCCCCATTTGCCTCAACCAAATAACAAGAACCAGTAACAACTCTTGCTGCTCCTAAAAATGAAAGTTTCATAACATTGATTCTAATAATTACCTATATAAATTTTTCCTTCGGAAAAGAAGTTGAATAATTTGCTGAAAGAAAAAACAACGCCAGCAGCAGGATTTGAACCTGCATGAGCCGAAACTCAGTCGCTTTCGAGGCGACCCCATTTAACCGGATTCTGGCATGCTGGCATAAAATAATAAAAGATAACAACATTTAATAAATCTAACTATTTCTATCTTAATATGAGACTCTGGAGCATACACCCAAAATATTTGGATGTTAAAGGACTGACTGGATTATGGAGGGAAGCTTTATTAGCCAAAAAAGTTCTGCAGGGCAAAACAAGATCATACAAGAATCATCCTCAGCTGGACAGGTTCAAACAGCTTCCATTAAGATACATAAACACCTATCTCTATTTTATCTATAAAGAATCATGCGAAAGAGGCTACTGTTTTGACAAAAGGAAAGTTATGAAGCCTTTTACTAAAAAGAAGATTGGTGTTACAAAAGGACAGATAGAATTTGAGTTCAAACATCTTAAGAAAAAATTAAAAATAAGGGACAAAGAAAAGTATAAAGAATTATTAAAAGTAAAAAGAATTCATGCAAACCCCTTATTCAAAATAAAGAAAGGCAAAAAAGAAGGATGGGAGAAAGGCTAGTTTAAAATCACTATCGAAATGTTAAGCACTGCTGCAAAGCTTACCCATAAAATATAAGGAATTAAAAGATATATTGTTTTCTTGTTTATTTTGTAAAAATAGATAATAGTTATCAATATTGAAGCCCACAAAAATATAATCTCAATAAAAGCAGACAAAGGGCTTCTTAATCCAAAAAATAATATTGACCACAAAGCATTTAATCCTAATTGTATGCCAAAAGCCCAATAAGCTTTTTCTTTCTTTTTAGATTTATTAATCCATACAAGATACAAAGCAAATCCCATTAATAGATAAAGCAAAGTCCATACAGGTCCAAAAATCCAACCAGGAGGATTAAAACTCGGCTTAACCAAATCAACATACCATGTTGAAGCTGAAGAAGCTGTAAAAAATCCTCCAATAGCGCTTGCTATAAAAGGGATCAATATTGAGATTATAAATTTTAAAACTTTATTCATCTTTTTGCCTTCTTGTCAGCAGTGTCCATCTGCTTCACTATCTTCTTTGCCCACCTATATCCAGGATCTCCACCCCACAAGAGCCATGCTATGTAGCCATTGGTAGGACTTTTAGGATTTCCCCATCCAGGCCTTTTGTCTTTCTGATGTCTTGTGAAATAATTCTTCATCCTTTTTACTGTTCTTGGAGCCATGTTTGAGCCTTTAGCAAGATTTGCTGCTCTCACTATGCCAGAGCCTATACCTAATTTTCCTGCTGTTCTAGAGCTCAGTCCGCCTCTTTTGAACTTCTTTCTTAGTTCAAGCCCTCTTTTTGCAGCCTCTCTTACTGCTTTTGGAGGTCTGAAATCTATCTTTTCATATGCCTTTTTCATCTTAGCACCTCTTAACAATTAACTTAATAAATAAACATATATTAAATTATCTAAAATGAAACTCCTTTTGCATACATGCTGTGCTCCATGTTCAACTCATGTTATTGAAGAATTGAAAAAAGAATATGATATTACTTTATTCTTCTATAATCCGAATGTTGAACCCATTCAGGAGTATGAAAAAAGGCTGGTTGAAGCTGAAAGACTGGCAAAAGAACTAAACATCCCAATAATAGTTGGAGACTATGACAATATAAAATGGCACAATGCAGTAAAAGATTATGAATCGGAGCCTGAAGGGGGGAAAAGATGCGAAATATGCTTCAGGTTTAATCTGCAAAAGACAGCAAAGCTAGCCAAAGAAAAAAACTTTGATTTTTTCACAACAACATTAACTGTCTCCCCTTATAAAAATAATGAAGTTATAAACAGGATAGGAAAAGACATAGACGAAGAAAGATTCCTTGAAAAAGATTTTAAAAAACAAAATGGCTATATGCATAGCATCGAGCTGAGCAAAAAGCATAATCTTTACAGGCAGAATTACTGCGGATGTTTGTATTCAAAAAAATAACTATTCTTTTTTCTTCTCTTTCCAGCCCAGTATCTCTTTTGTTTTTTCTTCAATCTTTTCCTGGTCTTTGCTGTCATATCTTTTTTGTGCTTTTGTCTCTTTTTTCTTCATAGCGCTCTTCAGCATCTCTTCAACAAACTTATCATTTTCTTTTGACATAATATACATTAGAATTCAGGGATTTATAAATATTTCTAAACGAAATATTCTTTATGGAATATATGCAGCAAAATTACAAACAATGCCAGCAGCAAAGGACCTAAGATAAAACCTAAGATACCAAAATAAGGGACGCCCATCAGGATACCAAACAATGTGACTAACGGATGTATCTTTCCAAAAGAACTGAAAAGCTTCATCCTTGAAATATTGTCAGAGTAGCTTATTATTATTGCTCCATAGGCCAGAAGCCCGATGCCTGCTGCAACGCTTTTAGTGACCAAAAGATATATTCCTGCAGGGACCCACACCAAAGCAGTACCTAAAATAGGCACAATAGAACACAAACCCATAACAAGGCCCCAAAGCGCTGCTCCTTCCAGTCCAAATATATAAAAACCTATGGCTCCCAGTGTACCTTGTATCACTGCCACAAGCCCTATGCCATATACTACTGTCTTTACAATAGAAGTGCATCTGTCTTTTAATCTCTCCCTATTTTTTTTGCTAAAAGGAAAAAAAGATTCAATAAATTCTATGAATTTTCCTTTGTCAAGCATCGCAAAAAACATGACTATAAAAACCACAAAAAGATTCAATATAAAATTAGAAAGAAAACCCAATACAGACCTTATACTTTTTGTCAGATAGAGTACGGAATTCTTAATCAGATCCTGCAAAGAACTCTGTATATTAATATCCTCAAAAAAAGACTCTGAAGAAAATCCTTTATTGGCCATATAATCCTTTAAACCACTTATCAGATCAGTTTCCTGGACCTGGTCATATAATGAAACACTTTCTGCAGCAAGAATACTTGACAAAAGTGCAAAAGGAAGGATTATGACAATTAATGAGATAGCTATTGTAACTAAAGCTGAAAATGTTTCATTCTTTGCCTTCCTCTTTATCTTATCAAAAACAGGATAAAACAGATAAGCCAGAATCAACCCGGAAAAGATTGCAGTAAGAAAACTCTTCAAAGCGATTATTATCAGAATAAAAGCAGCTAGAATAAACAAACTAAAGACTATCTTTTTCTGACTAACACCCCTTTTCATATTTGATTATAAAGAGAGGTGGTATATAAATATAACGTGTTATTTGAGCAAAGCGCTTAATGATAAGTTATGATTTAAATTGTAAATAACCTTTGCAAGATAGCTTACAATAGATACTTTTCTGTCCCAGCTGTGCTTTTCGCTAAAATCATCTCCATGATACACAGCATCAGTCCTTATCACACATCTCAAAATTCCTTCTTCATATGCCTTGTCAAATCTTTCTACACATGGTCCATTAAACAAAGGCAGAGAACATGCTGCAGAGACACTTTTTGCGCTTACATCATTTCCATATGTGTCTTTTAAATTCAACAAAAGATTGGCATCATTGATGATTGTTCCTCCTGTATCTATCATATCGTCGATAAAAACAACATCCTTGCCTTTGCAGTCTCCTAAAAAAGTTGTTTCCTCAACAGATTCGATATCAGAATTAGCTTTTGAATAATCTCTTTTTTTATGAACCATACCTAGAGGAACCCCCAAAACTCTTGCATAATGGTCAGCTCTCTCGATTCCTCCTACATCAGTTGAAGATATAAGAAGATTGCTAAGATCATAATTATCCTTTATAAATTCAGTTATTTGTTTTGAAGCATGAAGATTCTCCAGATTTACCTCATCAAAAAATCCTGCAATAGCTTCATTATGGATATCTAAAGTCACAACAGTCTCTACTTTCCTTGTTATTCCTTCTATGCTTTTAGCGATCATCTTTGCGTTTATCCCTTCTCTTCCAGGAGATTTATCTTGTCTTGCATAAGGAAATACAGGTATGACTGGTGTGATGTATCTTGGCTGAGATCTTTTTACAGATTTTATCGCAGTCTTTAATGCAACATAATTATCATTAACAGAGTAAGGAAGTACAGAGTTCTCAACATCCTGGATAATATAAACATCAGAACCTCTTATACTCTCATCAATAGTATGTTTAAATTCTGAATTTGCAAACTGGGTTTCTCTTGAAGATATATAATTAATCTCCTGATCATCTCCTGCTTTTTTTGCTTTTTCAACAAGTTTCTTATAAACCTTTTTTGCCAGAGGCTCTCCAGAATCACATGCAAATATATTTAATTTCCCCCTAGATTCAGCCATTTTCCCTAAGCTCTAAAAAACTATTCTTTATTTAAAAATTTTTATAGGCTGTATTATATTTATTCCAGTAACTAAAGAAGCTCACTCTTTATCTCCTTTGATATTTCTTTAATTAATCTTTTCTGAAGCTTCATTTTTTTCTCAGCTATTTCTTTAGAAACATCTAAGTTAAGAAAACCTTTCTTTTCGACCCTGTGTTTTTCTTTTTGAATATATTTAATTGAACCAATAACATTTGCATAGCTAAACTTACCTCCAAATAAAAAAGGCCTTATAAAACCAGCATAACCGCAATCTGCAATTATATCGGCATCTTGTAAAATCTGAAGATTTAATGAAGGAATAAAATCTTTTTTTCTGTTAGCATGATTTTTAACAAGACAACAAACCTTCTCTATAAATTTCTCAGAATATCCAAATTTTCGCATTATTTTTTTAGCTAAAGGAACGCCTAATATGGGGTGCTTTCTCCATTCTCTAGAAAATTCAGGCTTATCAAAACAATCAGAAGTGCTATAATCTATAACTGACTCCATATCAACCTTTATTTTTCCAATATCATGTAAAATTGCTGCTACAAGGATTGTTTCTTTATCAAAATTTTTTTCTTTAAGCTTATTCATGATATCCTTAGCAGATTCAAAAACCCTTAAAGTGAAATAAGTTTCATCCCATGGTCCATGTTTGAAATGTTTTGTCTTATCATATAATTTACAAACTTCTTCATATAATTCTTTGTAATTTGGGTTTTTATCTATCATAATAGATATGATCAAATCTTTCTTTATAAAAATATCTGAAAATTTATCAAAATCATTTCAAGATAAGCATAGCATCTCCAAAAGAGAAAAACCTGTACTTCTTGGAAACAGCAGTCTTATAAGCATCTAAGATCTTATCTCTGCCGATAAAAGCGCTAACAAGCATCAACAATGTACTTTTAGGAAGATGAAAGTTTGTTATCATACCGTCGTAATCCACCTTAAACTTGTATCCTGGCTTGATAAATAATCTTGTACTGCCTTCCTTTGCCTTGATCTTTCCTTTGTTGTCAGCAACTGACTCCAGTGATCTCATAGAAGTAGTTCCTACTACAAATAATCTTTTAGCATTGTTGATTATCCTGGCATTTTCTTTATCAACTTCAAAATATTCCTTGTGCAGTGTATTTTTGTTGATATCTCTCACAGGCAAAAAAGTTCCAAAATCAACATGCAAAACAACTTTTGCAATCTTAACTCCCTTGTCTTTTATCTTATTCAATAATCTCTCAGTAAAATGAAGACCAGCAGTAGGAGCTGCAACAGAACCTTTTTTCTTTGAATAAACTGTCTGATACTGCTCTTCCCTGTCTAGTTTTCTTTTGACATAAGGAGGAGTTGGCAATTTTCCAATATCTTTCAACACCTCAGTTACATCTTCCTCAAATTCAACAAAAAACTCATCATCATCTTTTTCAATTATCTTTGCTTTATATTGACCAAATATCATATTTATTCCGGGCCTTGGATTCTTTGTCTTTATCTTGCATCTGCATATTTTTCCATCAGTTTCCTCCACAATGATCTCTGCAGGACTTCCTGTTTCTTTCTTTCCAGTCAACTTAGCATGAACTACTCTAGTCTCATTCAAGACCAAGACATCTCCTTCTTTTAGATAATCCACAATATCAGAAAATTTTCTATGTTCAATCTTATCATTAATAATCATCAGCCTAGAAAAATCTCTGGGGCTTACAGGTTTTTGTGCGATCCTTTCTTTAGGTAATTTGTAATCAAAATCAGAAAGTTTCAAAGAAAAATCTCCGGATTTCATCTCTTTTTGCCTCTAAAAACCCATTTAAATTTCATAGGATAATGAAGCAGAAAATTAAGATTACTAAAACTTTCTGTTATTATCATATCAGTCGCTTTTAAAAATACAGCAAAGGCTGAAAGATATCTTTCCCCCATACCAAACATGACACTCCAGAAACTGCCATCTACAATAGAATAAAATAAACTTTTCTTTACTTTTCTTGATTGTCTCATTTTAAAATGATGCCCCCGGCGGGACTTTCAAACAGAGACTTGGATTCTCATATTTTTGAACCCGCGCCAGAGCCTTGCTCCAGAAAGTTTTCTGCGAGAGGGCCCTATCCTTGGCCGGACTAGACTACAGGGGCATAAAGTAGAGGGACTTCAAAGCAAAGCTTTGAATGTCGCTCATTGCGTGCCAACTGAGCGTAACCAGTTGCCGTGGCTAGACTACAGGGGCAATTATATTTAATAGAAAATAGAATTTTATTATTTGTTTTTAAAGCTTTCTTAATTATTTCTTTTCTTTGACTTCTAATTCAGATGGTATCTTTCTTAAAACATCCATGAACTGTTTTGTTACAGCCGCTGTACAGTATTCTTTCAAAACTATTTTGCGGTTTTCTTTGATCAATTTTTTCTCTGCTGCAGTGTTTATAGGATCATACAATCCTGCAAAAGTCTGCTTGTTTTCTTCTTCAAACCTTTCAAAGAACTTTGCATTCTTTAGCCTAAGCACCAGCTTAAGCCTTTTTGAAAGATTTCCATAGTTCTTAAAATCACTGCCGTCGATGAATAAAGCATTGTAAAGATGCTCAAGATTTATTCCAGAGGTTTTAAAATCAGAGGTTATTTCTGGAAGGTCCCTTCCTATTATAGCCTTTTCAAAAAACCACGACTCGATAAAAAACAGGCCAAAACCTTCCATAGTAGATGTGCTTATTGCTTTGTCGCATATATCATACATATCTCCAATACCATACATTTTTATCTTACCTGAATTTGTATACTGTCTCTCCATTGTAACAAGGTCATTTATCCCCAGAATAACAGGAAGATTGTGCTTTTTTACAAACTTATTTAACCTATTGTAATATTTAAGCCCCTCCCCTCCTTTTGGTTTTAAGCTTGCGACCAGAACATATTTTTCATCGAATTTTATATTGAGCAGTTGTGTCAGGAATATTGCCTCCTCCACATTCTTTCTTGGAACGATCCTTGCAGGATAAAATATGAATTTGACATCTTTGTCAAGATCATTTTCTTTTATGAGTTTTTTCCTTAATCCTTTGCTTTTGTTGTCATCATAAGAAAGATGATCATTTACAGGATTTGGAATATAGTGCGCCCTGTTTTCCTGGATAATCCCATGTGAATCCAGCCTTAACAAGTCATTTTTATTGATAGCCACAAAACCTGTATTTCTTGCTCTTGGAAACATAACTTTGTGCCAGTAAGGTGAACTTTCTGTTCCTTTAAATCTAAGCATATTGATGAAATTTCCTCTTCTATCCTCTGCAAAATCGTGTATTCTGTATATAACTTTCTGTTTTGCATGGCTGTGGTGTATATGCTTGACCAGCCTGTAATAAGCATAAGTTGCTGGGGGATGGACTCCCAAGTTAGGGTTTTCTAATATGATATAATCCATATTCTTCAACTTTTTCTTTATCTCACTATATATCTCCATGCCTTTTTTCAGATAATCAAATATCTGCTTTGAAGCAAGATTTGCCTTCTTTTTCTTTCCTAAAATATCCATCTCAGGTATATCTATATAGTTTACTCTTGTCTTCTGGTTAGTTATCAAAGGCCTGACAATACTTCCAACAAAATAAATCTTAGAATTTTTGTATCTTTTTAGAAAAGAAAGCGCATTTGTCCTCATCACTGTATTAACTCCATCCCTGTGGCCAATATTGTAGTGAACAAACGCTATCTTCAATGTAAACACCTTTAATTAATATTTATTACAGATACTATATAAAACTTTTGTCAAAAAAAGTTTTATGCTTGTAAGCTTTGCTTGCATTGTGTAAAACTTTTGTCAAAAAAAGTTTTATGCTTGTAAGCTTTGCTTGCATTGTGTAAAACTTTTGTCAAAAAAAGTTAATCAATCCAAAATATTTTAAACATATATTTATTTTATATAAAACATGAAGTCCAAATATACAAAATCTCAACTAGAGAATTATATCTTTCCTCTGATAAAAGCAATAAAGAAAAAACACAAGAAAAACAAAACTTTGATTATCGGGATCCAGGGAGGACAGGGAACTGGAAAGACAACACTTACTGAATATATTAAAGAACGACTGACTAAAAAAGGCAATTATGTTGTCTCTTTTTCTATAGATGATTTTTATAAGACGTACAAAGCCAGAAAAAAAATTTCTAAGAAGTACAAAAACAATCCTTTTTATCAGATTCCAAGAGGGATGCCTGGAACCCACAGAATAAGAAAACTAAAAAACACATTAGATAAGATAAGAAAAGGAAAACAGTTTGAAATTCCAAGATTTGATAAATCTCTTCACAATGCAGCAGGAGATATTGCTGAAAAAATAAAGGTAAACAAAAAACAGGATTTCGTATTCTTTGAAGGCTGGTGCCTCGGCCTTCCATACATAACTCCAAATATATTAATCCAGCACTGCAAAAAACACAATATAAAAATTGACTATAAAAAGAAACACCTACAAACACTGACTAAAAAGATAAAACCTTA
>WJKL01000097.1 GCA_014729145.1 Candidatus Woesearchaeota archaeon | reverse complement strand
TGATGAGGCATTAGTTCATATTCTTCTTCTTTTGGCATAAAACCACCCTTTTTAGATAATTATTTAAAAAGTAAAGAAAAAAGGTATATAAAAGTATCGAAATTTGAAAAATTTAAGACTTTTATGCTTGGTCAGCTTGTCTGACTATATGTATAAAAGTATCGAAATTTGAAAAATTTAAGACTTTTATGCTTGATTTATTAGGAGGTAAATAAAATGATGTGGAATTTTTATGCAGCTGAAGGATTGGCAGCAGGAACCGTTGTTCTGATAGCTCTGATCAGTTTTTGGAGCCTTGTCTGGAAAGGAATTGCATTATGGAAATGTGGAAGAAAGAATCAATTGGTCTGGTTTATATTTATCTTGATATTAAACACTGCAGGAATCCTGCCTATAATATATCTGATCTTTTTTCAGAAAAAGCCAAAGAAAGCTAAGAAAAAGACCAAAAAGAAAAAGAAATAAGAATTGTTTTTTCTTTATTTTTTTGTTATTGAATTAAATATCCAGCCTATCGCTACTATAATAAGTATTATCGGCCACCAGGGTATATCTATCACTAACACACCCAGATCGCTTAAAAGCCAAAATACACCTACAGCTAATAAAATTACTGCAACAGTTGGAAATCTTTTGTTTTTCATTTTATAGATTAAAAAAGAAAAGAAATATTTAAGATTTTTTATTTATCCCATTCCAGGAGGCATTCCACCCATTCCAGGAGGCATTCCCTGAGGCATTCCTCCAGGAGGCATCTTTCCAGCTCCGCTGTCATCTCCTCCTGTTATCACATCATCTATCCTCAATATAAGATTAGCAACTTCAGATGCTGACTTTACTGCCTGGGTCTTTATCTTCAGAGGCTCAACAACTCCGATCCTCCAGGAATCAACAACCCTTCCAGTAAAAACATTTATTCCTGCCCATTTCTGGGTTTTCTTCTCATGCTTGTTTTTCAGGTCAGTCAATACATCTATTGGATCAAGTCCTGCATTCTCTGCCAATGTCCTTGGTATTATCTCTACAGATTCAGCAAAAGCCTCTACAGCAAGCTGCTCTCTTCCTTTAAGTTTGCTTGCATATTTTCTAAGCTCTTTGCTTAATTCGATCTCAGGAGCGCCTGCACCTGCAACAACTTTCTTGCACCTTAATGCTGCCACAACATCGCCAATAGCATCATCAACTGCTCTCTTTATCTCATCAACAACATGCTCTGTTCCCCCTCTTACAAGAAGTGTTACTGACTTTGGATTTTTGCAGTCCTTTACATATGTCATCTCTTCATCTCCCACTTTTACCTCTTCAACACAGCCTGAATATCCAAGATCATCTTCACTTAGATCATCAAGATTGCTTACGATCTTTGCTCCTGTTGCTCTTGCCAAAGCATCCATGTCAGATTTCTTGACTCTCCTTACAGAAAATATACCTTCTTTTGCCAAAAAATGCTGCGCCAGGTCATCGATCCCTTTCTGGCATATCACAACATTCGCTCCTGAAGCCATAACCTTGTTTACCATGCCCTTCAGCATCTTTTCTTCCTGCTCAACAAAAGCCTGCATCTGGTTCGGATTTGTGATCTGTATCTTTGCGTCCATCTCTGTATTTTTCATCTCCAAAGCAGAGTCAATCAAAGCCACCTTTGCCTTCTTCACTATCTTAGGCATTCCTGGGTGTATCCTTTCCTTGTCCACTACAATACCTGAGACAAGCTCTGAATCATCCACTCCAGAACCTACTTTTTTCTCTATCTTAACATCTCCTATATCAATTGAGCCGTCTTCATTAACAACAGATTTTACTGCTTTCACAGCCAGATCTGCAAGCAGCTCCTTGTTTCCTTCTGCCCCTTTCCCTGTCATAGCAGTTACTGCTATTTTGTTTAAAGTATTTGTATCATCCACAGAAACATCTTCTGCAATTGAATTAAGTATCTCCTGCGCTTTTTCTGCAGCAAGCCTGTATCCCTTTGCGATTATTGTTGAATGTACATTCTTATCCAGAAGATCCTCTGCATTCTTCAATAATTCTCCAGCCAAGACAACAGCTGTTGTAGTTCCGTCTCCCACTTCATCTTCTTGAGTTTTAGCAACCTCTACTATCATCTTTGCTGCTGGATGCTCTATGTTCATCTCTTCAAGTATTGTAACCCCATCATTTGTTACTGTAACATCATTTATAGAATCTACTAGCATCTTGTCCATTCCTTTTGGACCTAATGTTGTCCTTACTGTCTCTGCAACTAGGCTTGCAGCCATTATATTGTTTTTCTGTGCATCCTTTCCGGTATTTCTCTGGGTACCTTCAGGCATTATAAATATTGGTTGTACATCTTTTGTCATTTTATCATCCCCCAATGATGATTTTTAAAAATTAGTGTTTTTTGTGAATAAGAAGTTATATAAAAAGTTTGTCCTTGAAATTTTATAAAAAAAAGGATTATATGCAAAAAAAAGCATAATATTTAAATAAAAAGCCTGAAAAAGTATATAATATATATAGTAAATTAAAAATGCAAACATATTGTATGTCTGAAGCAATTAAAAAAGACCCTGATGGTGAGATAACTGCTTATTTCTCAAAAGTTGCTAAAAATCCTGATCCAGGATCTGAATTCGAAAAAAAAATAAAACCTATAATAGATTTACCAGGGCCTAAATTAATGGAAATCTTATTAAATCATGGATTTGATGCTAGATATTCAAAAAAAGGAGACGATTTCGTTGGATTTATTGCCTATCAAGAACACAAAGAAAACAAAGAAAAAGAGTGGCACATGTTTAGAATCTATGTTGAGAAAAAATATCAAAACCAAGGATATGCCACTAAATTATCTAAAAATCTCATTAAAGAAGGAATTGAAAATCAAATCAAAGGAATATATTTTGGAAATGGGGGACATCCTGTTTTGGAAAAAATACTTAACCGAATAAGCCTGCAAAAAAAAGAAGAAAAACTTGAATGCCACATTGACATACCAAATCATTATATTAAATTAAAATAATTTATATATAACTACTATTTTTCTATAATTTATGATAATAACAATATCAGGATTTCCAGGCTCTGGAAAGTCTACTGTCGGCGAGATGCTTGCAGAAAAATTAGGATATAATTTTCTTTCTATGGGGGATCTAAGAGGAAAGATCGCCATAAAGCACAATCTTACTATCGACCAACTTAACAAGATAGGGGAATCAGAGGACTGGACAGACAAGGAAGCTGACAAAGAGCTGATAAGGATAGGTAAGCAGGAGGATGATTATGTGATTGATACAAGGCTTGGTTTTCATTTTATACCTGATTCAGTAAAGATATTTCTTGGTGTTGATCTTGAAACAGGAGCAGAAAGGATATTCAATGGCCCAAGAAGACCTGATGAAAAAAAATATTCATCTGTAGGGGCTCTTAAAGGAGAGCTGAAACAAAGGATTAAAAGCGACAAAAAAAGATACAAAAAATGGTATGGTGTGGATTTTACTAACAAATCAAATTATGATCTGATAATAGATACTACAGAATTAACACCTGAAAAAGTTGTTGAAAAAATTTTAAAGCATATACAACATAAACATAACATTTAAAAATTAAATATCGTTTCTAACAAAGATGTCAATAAAAAAACTTCTTGGAATAGATCATGACCATATCTCTGATGAAGAGATAGTGGAGAAGATAAGAGAGGCTAAAAAGCAGGATAAAGACCATATTGAGATAACTGACCCTGAAGGAAACACCATCAAGATAGATATCCCTGATATGGATCTTGACCCTGAGCTTATGTATACAAAATACGATTAAATCAAAACCTTTAAATAAATACGTTTAACTAGTTCTTTAAAATGGCTGAAGATAAAAAAGAAAATAAAACAATAAAAAAAGGAGACTTTGTCCAGGTAGAATACACTGGAAGATTAAAAGAAGAGGATATGGTATTTGACACTACAAGCAAAGAAGAGGCAAAAAAAGCAGGGATGGATTCTCAACAACAGAATTTCGGTCCGGTTACAGTCTGTATTGGAGAGGGTCAGCTAATTCCTGGCCTGGAAAAAGAACTGGAAGGAAAAGAAACTGGAAATGAATACAAGATAAAGTTAAAACCAGAGCAGGCATTTGGAAAAAAGAATGCCCAGCTTATCAAGACCATACCTTCTTCAGCATTCAAAAAACAAAACATAGTTCCTCAGCCCGGTATGCAGGTCAATATTGACGGTTCGATAGGTATCATAAAAAGGGCAGGCGGAGGAAGATGCCTTGTTGACTTCAACCATCCTTTGTCAGGAAAAGATGTTGTATATGATGTAAAGCTCAACAATATAATAACAGATGACAAGGAAAAGATTAAATCATATATTTCACTTGCTTTGAACAGAAAAGACATCTCTGTTGATGTTAAGGATAAAAAAGCAGAGATAAGAACAGAAAAAGAGCTTCCAAAACAGGTAACTGAAAAGCTTTCTGAAAAATTAAAAGAGATTGTTCCGTCAATAAAAAAAATAGAATTTAAGACAGAGAAGAAAAAACAGAAAAAGAAACAGGATAAATAATTATTTTAACTATTCTAGAATAACAATATTTTTATATTAGAACGATTTTAATTTATTTACTGATTATACGAGGTGTGAATGGTGGAACAAGAATTTGCTCAATCTGAAGAAAGTTATGAATCTCATGAAGAAACTAGTTCAAATAATGAAAGTTCATTTTCTGGACAACAGGATAATTCTCAATCAAACGAAACTTCACAAGAGACAAAGATAGAAAGCAATGTTTCTAAATCTGATGTAGATGCAGAACTTGAATCTATGCTTTCAAAACAAAAGGCAAAGATCAAGGTTGCTGGAACAGGCGGAGGAGGAAACAACACTATCAACAGGATAACTGAAGTTGGCATAATAGGCGCTGAAACCATAGCCATAAACACAGATGCTCAGGACCTTTTGTATACTTCCTCAGACAAGAAGATCCTTATCGGAAAAGAAGCCACAAACGGCATGGGAGCAGGCTCTAATCCAAAGCTTGGCGAAGAAGCTGCAAGAGAGAACGAACAGGACATAAAAAGATCCTTTGAAGGCGCTGATATGGTTTTTGTTACCTGCGGTCTTGGAGGGGGAACAGGAACAGGCTCTGCTCCGTTGATAGCTGAAACCGCTAAAAAAATGGGTGCTTTGACTGTCGGTATAGTTACTATGCCTTTCACTATGGAGGGCAATACAAGATATGAAAATGCAGTAGCTGGATTGGAAAGGATGGAGCAGATCGTTGACACCTTAATCGTCATTCCAAATGATAAATTATTAGAATTAGCACCTGATCTTCCTTTACACACCGCTTTCAAGGTTGCAGATGAGATACTTACAAATGCTGTAAAAGGCATTGCTGAACTTGTCACAAAAGCAGGATTGGTAAACCTGGATTTTGCAGATATCAGGGCTGTTATGAAAAACGGCGGAGTTGCTTTGATCGGTGTTGGAGAATCTGACACTGAAAACAGAGCCGCAGAAGCTGTTGAAAAAGCTATAAATAATCCTCTTCTTGATGTTGACATCGAAGGTGCTTCCGGAGCATTGATCAATGTTGCTGGAGGAGAAGACATGACCCTTGATGAAGCAAGAAAAGTTGTTGAATCTATTTCTGAAAGGCTTAATGACGAAGCAAAAATCATCTGGGGAGCACAGATCTCAAAAGATCTTGACAAGA
>WJKL01000096.1 GCA_014729145.1 Candidatus Woesearchaeota archaeon | reverse complement strand
CCAATTATGCCGCACATATTAATTATCTTTTTTTAAGAAAGCCTCTACTTTTGGAATATCTTCTTTGCATCCAAGGTCAAGCCAGTAATCTTTTAATTTTAAGACCTTGACTTTTCCTTTTTTTGCAAGTATTGTTATAGCGTCTGTAAGTTCATATTCTTCTCTTGGAGAAAGTTTTATTTGGTCTAATGCTTCCCAGATATCACTTGTGAACTTATATAATCCTATGTTGATGATATTGCTTGGAGGAATCTCTGGTTTTTCTTCTATTTTTTTTAAGATATCATTTTCTATCACAAAAACACCATATTTGCTGAGATCTTTTTGCATCTCTTTTCCAACTGCATAACAGAAATCGTCCTCCTTGTTTATCGCCTTTAGATCTTTTACAGAGAACAGGTTGTCTCCTCCAAGAACTATGAAATCTTCATCTTTACAAAAAGATTTTGCCCGCATAACAGCATGACCTGTTCCTTTTTGTTCTGTTTGTTCAATTATTTTAGCATTGATGTTGTTTTTGTCTATAAAATCATAGATCTGTTCTTTTAGATAGCCTGCAATTATCCCAAATTCGGTAAATCCTGCTTTTTTTAGGTTTTCAATTACATAATGAAGAAAAGGTTTGTTGTTTATCTTGATAAGTACCTTGGGTGTGGTTTTAGTTAAAGGAAGCATCCTTGTCCCCTTCCCAGCTGCCATTATAACTGCTTTTGTCATTTTTGTTTCCTCCAATAAATGAGGTTATTTTTGTAAACTATAATTTTCATCTTCTTATATTGTCCTGTCTTTATTCAATCTCATCTATGCAGTCATCAAATGCCTTTTCTCCCATTGCAAGAAGCTTGTCTGCATAAAGCTTTGACTGGGCGTCTGTTATGATCCTGAAAACGCCTTTTTCTGTTTTTGAAGCCCTGTACCAGATCCATCCAGGTCCGTGTTTGGTCTTTTTTCTTATTATCTTAAGGCCCCCTGTTTTATCTCCTGTTTTTCTTATTTCCTCTATATTTTCATTTTTCCCCCAGTAATCTTCCAGTTTTTTTCTTACTTTGACTGCCAGATCTGGACTACATTTGATGTTTGTTCTAGAGCTGTAATAAGGAGGAAAATCTTCCAGTATTTCTGTGATTTTCTTTTTTCTTTTTGCCATCAGATGAAGTATTTGCACCAAGGAAAGTATACCGTCTCTGCATTTAGAAGGCGGGACTATGCCGCCTGAAGACGAGCCTTCTCCGCCTACCGGAGAGTTAAGTTTATCCATCTTGTCAACAACGTTGATCTCTCCTACCTCAACTTCAACTGTTTGGGCACCATGTTTTTCTGCAATATCTTTTATAAGGTCAGATGTTGCATCATTAGTTACAACCTTTGGGCCTGTTTTTTTATATTCTGAAAGAACCTCTTCTACTATCAAAGCAAGGATATAATTTCCTGAGAGCATCCTTCCGCGCTCTTTTGAGAATCGTGAAGAATTTGGGATCACAAGCTCAACACGGTCTCCGTCACAATCCCATCCTGCTCCAAGATTTGCATCAAGGTCTTCTACATAATAAGCAAGATAAGCAAGAGATTTTTCATTTGGCTCTACCAGCCTGTTGAAGACGCCAAGAGACATGTTTTTTCCAATGGCCTCTACATTCAATCTTTCAAGCAGCGGTGTTATAACTGTTGCAGCTGCTCCTCCGTTGGGATCTACAATGACCTTGAATTTTGAATCATGTATATCCTTTACTCCTTTTTTTCCTATATGGTTTAATATAAAATTTATGTAACTTTCTCTTAATTCAGGGCCTTTTTCCTCTGAAACTCCTATTTGTTCTGGCTTGTTTTTATCCCTAGAACCATGGTATTTTGAATTTGTGATCACTTCCTGGATCTCCCAAGGTTTAAGGACAGAGCCTGTCTTTCTGAGAAATTTCCAGCCGTTCCAATTTGGTTCATTATGGGATGCAGAAATTATCACTCCACCTTCTGCATTGTAGTGCCTCACTCCATGCTGTATTGCCGGAGTTGTGTTAAATCCAACATCATAAACTTTTATTCCCTGTTCAAGGAATATCTTTTTCATATCTTCTTTTATACTTGAAGAGGAGGGTCTTGTGTCCATCCCCAGTATAATCAAAGGAGATGAAAATTTTTTTTTAAGGAAATCAGAGTAGCTTAGTGCATAGTTTTCAATAACTTCAGAAGTGATATCTTTACCAAATATCCCTCTTATTCCTGAAAAAGATTCTGTAAGCATCTTAGGGATTAATTAAAGAAAAAGCTTATATATAAGTATTACTAAAATAATTATAATAGTATTAAAAATAAATTTATAATGGTGATGCTGTTATGTATGTTGTAAAGAAACTAAAGAAAGGGATAAGTTCGCTTCCTGCCAAAGAGATCAAACCCAAAAAAGCAAAATATTTTGGGTCAAAGATATCAAGAAGGATAGTAAAGGAACTATCCAGGAAACCCTCTTATCCAAGAGATATCGCAAAGAACCTAAAGATAAATGAGCAGCTTGTGTATTACCATATAAGAAATCTGGAGAAGGCAGGGATTATAGAGGTTGTTAAAAGAGAAAGGATACAGGGAAGTTTTGCAAACTTTTATACATTAAAACAGCCTGCGTTTGTGATGAGGTTTAAGGATTTTGAAAAGACCAGCAAGATATCAGAGCTTGAAAAAACCCAGGAGAAATTCTTAAATCCGTTTATTGAAGACGGGAAATTTAATGCAGAGATCATTGTAGGAAGTCCTGATCCTCATGGACCCGAAAAGGCAAGAAGCAGGGACGGCTATTATGCGATAGATTTGGCGCTGTTTTTTGGAACTTTTTTGAATTATGCTCCTAATGTAAGTGTTAAATTAGATACAGAAGTCAGGGAAAAAGACCTTGAAAATAATATCATAGTGATAGGAGGGCCTGTTGTAAACACTGTTACCAAGGAATTTAATATGAAGATGCCTGTAAAATTCGATGAGAAGAGTAACTGGGAGATATTTTCTTCTGTTTCAGAAAAAAGATATACTTCTGATGAGATAGGCGTTATAATAAAGACAAAGAATCCATTTAATCCAAGAAAATCTTTGTTGTTGATCGCAGGGAAAAGATATTCAGGGACAAAGGCAGCTATAATAGCATTTCTTAAGCATTTTAGCGAGATTGCAGAAGGGAACAAATTTAATGAAAAGACAGATGCGAAGATAGTAGAAGGGATAGATATGGATTCAGATGGTGTTGTCGATGAGATAGAATTTTTGGAATGATGTTTATTCAAAGAATATGCTTAATATATATTCATCTACACCTTTGTAATAATGATCTTTGATCTCTGCTTCCTCTACAAATCCTTTTTCTTTATAGAAGTTTCTTAATTTCTTGTTTGAGGAATGGACCATAGCATACATCTTTCTTAATTTAAGATTCTTCTTTTTGAAGAACTTGTCTGCGCTTTTTATCGCCTCTGAGAGCAGATCTTCTGCAATTTCGTCTCTTTTCGGTCCTGCAAGGATACATATCCTTTCAAGCCTTACCAGCTGATGTTTAGGAAGACCCCTCATATCCCAGCTGACCAAACCATATATCTTTCCGTCTTCTTCAGCGATGATAAACCGGTCTGTCTTTCTTTCCTTGAGGAATATCTCTTTTCCTGCCTTTGTCGTTGAGATGTTAAAGCAGTCGCTAAGTAATTTTCCAACTTTATCTGCATCTGAAAGTTTAGGTGTTCTGTATTTCATTTATTACTTCTTTATCATTGTAGGGGGAATTATTATATATAAGTATTTCTATTAATCAGTTAAGAAGAATCAGCTGTAGTAATATTTTCCTTTTGTTTTCTGCTCTCTGTCTTTTACTGAATTTTCTTTATTTGCTCTTGGTCTGTTTGTTTCAGGATCACGTCTGAATGTAATCTCTAAATCTTTTAAGAAATGATTCATACCTTTTTCCATAGAGAAAGGACCTTTTGCTTCTCCTTTTGCTGCTGGCAGACCGTCAAAGATAAGCAGTTTATCAGAGATATAATCAAGGAACAAAAGATCATGGTCAACTATCAGTGAAGATGTTCCTCGCTTCTCAATTATATCTTTTATTGTTCTGGATACTATAAGTCTTTGTTCAACATCAAGATAAGCCGAAGGCTCATCTAAAAGATACAGGTCAGCTTCTTTTGAAAGACATAATGCAATAGATACTCTCTGAAGCTCCCCTCCGGAAAGTTCATTTAGCTTTTTTGTATACAATGGTTTGATATTTAAAGGATTGATAACATCATTTGTGTGTTTTTTTATAGCATCCTGGAGAACATTCATCACAATTTCATCAGATTCAGCTTTCAGATACTGGGGCTTGTAAGAAACCTTTACCTTATCTTTTATCTTTCCCTGATCCGGAGAAATTTCTCTGGCAAGGATCTTAACAAAAGATGTTTTACCTATACCATTTTCCCCCATAATCCCTGTAACTATCTTTTTCTCTATCTCTCCTGATTCTGCAGTCAACTGGAATTTTCCAAGTTTCTTTTTTATATTTTCCCATGATGTCAAGATCGATTCCTGTGATCTCTTTTTTATAACGGGATGTGATGCAAATTTGATAGGGTGGTCACGGAAACGCATATTTTCTTCTTTTAGATATCCTGAAAGATAAGTGTTTATAGCAGTTCTAGTTGATCTTGGCTGAGCAACCACACCATAGCAGGATTCTTTACCATACATGATGTGAACAAGGTCAGTCATATAATCAAGGATAATCAAGTCATGTTCAACCACCAAGACTGCAGTGTCTTTATCTGCAAGAGATTTTATGAATCTGGATATCTTTATTCTTTGCTTTACATCCAAGTAAGAAGTTGGTTCGTCAAAGATATAGAGATTTGCTTTTTTTAGGACTGTTGCTGCTATTGCAACTCTCTGCAGTTCTCCTCCTGATATCTTAGAGACATCATTGTCAAGTATATTTGTGATATCCAGTTTTTCTGCTATCTCTTTTAACTGATTGGATTCATCTACTTTCTTAAGAAGATCTTTTACTTTCCCTTTTTTTGTCTTTGGAATCAGATCCACCTGCTGTGGTTTGTAAGAAACATTTATCTCTCCTGCTTTGATCTTTTCAAAGAACAACTGAGCTTCTGTTCCTTTGAAGAATTCTATCAGTTCATCGTAGGATGCTGGTTTTTCTTTTCCAAGGTTTGGCTTAAGTACTCCGGCAAGAACTTTTATCGCAGTTGATTTTCCAATTCCGTTTATACCCAAAAGACCTACAACTTTTCCAAAGATTGGTGTTGGAAGGTTAAACAGTTCAAATGCATTTTTTCCATATCTGTGGATGGGCTGCTGTTCAAGTTCTTCAGGAAGGTTTATGATGTGGATTGCGCCAAAGGGACATCTTTTAGGACAGATTCCACAGCCAGTGCAGAGCTCTTCACTTATCTTTGCCTTGCCGTCATCCCCTTTGGTAATACATTCTTCTCCAGCACGATTGACAGGGCACAGTCTAATACAAAGCCAGTCTCCACAGTTTCCTGGATGGCATTTTTCCTTTTCCACAATAGCCAGTCTTTTTGTCATATGGTTTTTTTATTTCATAAGGTTTAAATAATTTCGCTTTTTTATGAATTGTATGGCAGAGAAATGCGAAATATGCGGAAACAAGATAAAAGAGCTTTTTTTGGGAAAATTAAAAGGCACATATATCAAGGATGAAAAAGGAAAGAAACACACTGTCTGTTTTGAGTGCCAGAAAAAGTTCAAGACAAAGGAAGAGATTCTTGAGAATCTTAAATAGAGGAAATTCTAATGAAAAAAGTTTGTTTTGGAAGATGTGTATTTATGGGATGGTATTGCGAGAAAGGCACCTGCAAGTTTTGTTATAGAAGTACAACCAGCCATAAAAAAAGGCACGCAAAAAAGTCCAGAAGGAGCATGGCTTCTATGATAACAGATGCAATTATCGGTAAGAATTTGGGATGGAAATTTGAATATCTGACTGGAGGTTATGCAAACTGGGATATTGATGATATTGTTGAAATAGCAAAGAATATTTCTTATGTTTATGGAGAAAAAATATGGGTTAATCTAGGTGTTTTAGATAAAGGGGAGATGAATAAACTGAAGCCCTATGTTGAAGGGATTTGCGCTTCAATCGAAACCGTTGAAGGAAAATTACATGATTTTGTCTGCCCTGACAAACCGATTGAGCATTATTCTGAGATGCTGAAACTTGCAAAGAAAAAAGGATTCAAGACAAGCATCACAATTGTTATAGGGTTGGGAGAGAAAAAAGAAGATATTGAGTTATTGTTTGATTTTATCAAAAAATATAATATAGACAGGATAACATTTTATGCATTAAAGCCGGTTAAAGGAACTGATTTTGAGAATACAAAATCTCCTTCAGTTGATTATTATGCATGGTGGATTAGAAAGACAAGAGAGGCATTCCCTGATTTAGATATTGTTGCTGGGTTGACACCAAAGAAGGTGGATTATGTCAAAGATATATTAGAGGCAGGGGCAGATACGATAACAAAGTTTCCAGCTATTCGTTTGTTTGGTTCTGAAAAGGCTGAATTGATCGAGAAGATGGCAAAGGAAGCTGGAAAAGAATTTACAGGGAGTTTGACTAAATTACCTGTAAATATTGATTGGGACAAAGAAGTTGAGAAGTTGAATATTGATGAGGCTATTAAAAAGAGAGTAAAAACAAAATTAAAGCAATATTTGGCTAAAATGCACTGAATTCTGGGTTTATGGAGCTTCTATTGGTTGAATCCTTATATATGAAATGATTAAATTTGTGTGTTTCAGGTGTTCTTCTATAATCTTGTTACTATCTGAAAGTAGTTAAAAATCGAAAGGTTTATAAATGAGTAATACACAATAATATTTAGATTGGGTGGGAAAATGCCGATAATTAATGACAAAAATTATGCAATGAATGAATTTTTCAGAAATTATTGTAAAGGAGATTATAAACATAAAAAGACTTCTAAGATAAAATATACATACAATTCAATAAGCGAGTTTGGAAAAACAGCTTTATGGACAGCTGTTGGAGCAGGTATTTTGACAGGAATCACCTATCTTGCTTCATTAGGATTTGCAAGACAAGATGAATTGGATAATAAAAATATCCAGAGCAAATATAAAACCACAATTTTAGAGGATGTTGAGAAAGGGAAGGATGTTGATGAATTTGGTAATGTTACAATTGATGATAAGATGGTTGAATAACCAAAAATGAAATATAGAATAAAAAATAAAACAGAACAGCTTATAGAAAAGTGGAATCTAAGAGAGGATTATCTTAATAAGTCAGCTGGATTCCCAAGTCTTGAAAATATTCTTGGAAACAAGCAATTGTCCCCTGATACCATAGATGATATTGATTTAAATGATGATGAAGTCTATGGAGAAGTTCAGCCGTTTAGGATAATTGAACTGCTTCCAGAAAAATTGGTAGATTATTTTTTGGAGTCTGATTTTATTCTGGAATATTCTAACGGGTCCAGGGGAAGATCGTTTACTCCTGAATGTAATCATTCCGAATTTAAACACACAAAAGAGATGATATATTTCATAGGAGAAGCTCTTTGGCATAATTTGTCCAAAGGAAATGATCTGCGTGCAGAATATGCTGAATTAATCGGGGCTTTTTCTGAAGAGTATCTTGTTAATCCTGTATTATAT
>WJKL01000095.1 GCA_014729145.1 Candidatus Woesearchaeota archaeon | reverse complement strand
ATCTATGCCTGTTGCAGAATAGGTGTATGTCTGAACATCTCTTGCTGTAGAATAATTTTCCAGATTTCCTGAGATGTTGCTTTCAAAGAAAACATATTCTTCAGTTAAATTCCAAGCTGATAATATCCATTCTGAAAAAAAATTGTATTCCTGGTTTGGATCATAGGTTACAGGAGGCTGAGGTGTATGATTATAGGAAAGCCAGTAAGGTTCTTTGTATGTAAATCCCTCAAATGTTATTGTAACTGTATTTGACAGAGCTTCATTGCCGTCTTTGCCAATAGCTTTTACATGGTATTCATGTGATGTTGCATTAGTTTCAACATCTGTAATTGTATCAGTGCAGGATGTTCTGGAAAGGCAGTCTTTTGTTTTTATTTCACTGCCGTCTTTATAGAAGATAAGGCTGTCCATCTTGTTTATAGGATCTGAAGCGACTGCTGTAAGTATTGCAGTGGTCTCAACATCTGTTCCTGAGCTTGCGATTAAATTAACTGATGGAACTGCCAATGCGATTGCTGCAGAAAAGACTAGTAAAAATATTATCGTTATTATAAATTGTATCTTTTTGATCTTCATGTTTGGATTATTCTCCCCCTATTTTTTTCCCAAATCCAAGCCCATGGTAATTATATTTTCCAATTCCTTGTTCTTTATTGATAGCGGTTTCAACGAATATATACCAAGGGGCTATCTTTTCTCCACTGTAATCTAATGTTAGTATATTCTGAAAATCTTCTGATGACTGCTGTCTTCTTTCAAAAATAGTTGTGAGTCCTTTTCCACCGAATGCCAAGCCTCCAATATAAAAAGGATCATCATTTTCAGGATTGATACTTCTGAAATAAAGCAGACCTCCGCCGTTTTTAACCAGATCCCTGTAGCGGTTTTCATTTAACATTTGTCTTCCTTCAACAGATCTTATATCCATAGGCATCATGTCTTCAATATTGCTTTCCATAAAACCTTGAATTTCCTTTATATCTTTAGAAAGAAATCCGTAAAAAATACCCAAAGCAGAATCTCCGCAATGATATCCTGCTTCGCCTCCGATAAAACTGGAAAATGTTTTTTCCTGGTTCTGGATTTTATTTTCTATGTTGTATGCAAAATTCAAATGGGCCCCTATATTTTCTTTACCTGAAAGATTATCTCCATTTACACTGTAAATCATAACTTTTCCTGTAAAATTATCAGAAAACAACTTTCCGCTTCCTCCTACAAGATATCTCCAAAAATCTTCACTTGTTTCCTGGTCTGTGGTCAAAGAATTATTAATCCTGACTTCAAGGTCTGTTTCTGCAGTATCTCTTGCAGCTCTGCCAAATATTGAAAAGTAATTTTCTCCTCCATTCTTTTTAGTCCATTCAATGTTAAGTATACTTGCGCTGTTTATATATTCTGAATCTGTTATTGTTTCAGTGATTATATTTATTGGAATCTCTCCTGCAATAGGGTCTATTATTGTTCCTGATGAAACTGACAGATTGTCTATATCTGAATTTTCTGAGATTTTTTTAAACCCATACCCAAATTTTAGTTTATTTTTTTTGAAGAAAGGAGTTTCTAATTCAGCCCAATAATGTTTTGTTTTGTCTTTTATATCTTCAGTTTCAGTTATCTCTGTTGTTAACGGATCTCCTGGAATTGTCTCTTTGCTTGATAATTTAACAGAGTCTTTGGAAATGTCTCCTCCAACTTTAAAAGACAAAGAGCTGAACTTATCTCTGTAACTGAATAAAGCTTTATTGTGATCCAGCGGTTCATCAAAATCTTCATGTTTTTTGCTGCTATCCTCTATTTCAGCAGCTAAAGCAAAAGTCTCTTCGCCTGTATCTTCGTCCTGGACCCTAAACTGTCCTGAAAAAGAAGTTCCTTTTTTGTTTTTATTATACGTGCCGCCTTTTAATCTTAAATTTTTTATGAATTCTTTTTTGAGTTTTATCTGGTCTTCAATATCTTTATAATCTTCAAAAAGGAATATCTTTCCATCTTTAAGTAACCCTATCTTGCTGTCATCTCCAAAATCATCCTCATAAATATAGTCAGTATTGTTTTCTTTCTGTACATAAAGTGTATTGTTATTATGGATGTATTTTTTGTCTTTTTCTTTGCTGATAAGAAGTTTTTTATTTTCAATGTTGTTTTTAGAGTCCACATATATTTCTCCTGCATCTGCAGTCAATTTTGTTTGTGAAAGTTTATTTTCTATATTTTCTTTTTCTTCTTTATCATCTTCTTTCTTTTTATCAAACAGTGATGTGTTATATGCTGAGAAATCAATATCACTTATCCCTATTATATCTTCAGATATAGGCTTTAATGCTTGGATTAATTCTTCTTTGGTCAATCTTCCATCTTTATTTATGTCGAATCCATTTATTCCTCTGGATATCTCTTCTTCTGTTCTTTTTTTCTTCTCTGTAAATGTTATATATCTTTCAACGATAGGTTTTATTTCTTCATCAATGCTCAGAGATTTTTCTCCTTCATATGATTGAAATTCAAATTCAGTTTCTATCTTTGTCTTATTGTCGGGTTCTGCAGGTGTTTCCTGGGCATAAAGCGGAGAAAGAGCCCCTGCTACAAATGTTGTAATTCCAAGACCTAATATCTTAACTGGTGTTGGAGTTTTATCTAATATCCATTCTGCACCACTAACTATGTATTCTAATGAATTTCCAAGAAATGATTTTTCCCCTTCTGTTTTGTCTTTCATAAAAAACCCACTACCTGTTATTATACAGTAGTACCCCCATGACAGAACAAAATAGTTGATTCTTTATAAATATTATGCTTTTCACTACTTTAAAATACTAATTATTTGAATCTTTTCTGATTTTTTTCAAGCGCTTTTATTGCAGGGAGTTTTTTACCTTCTAAGAATTCAAGAAAAGCTCCGCCTGCTGTAGAAACATGATTGAATTTTTTTTGCAGCTTAAGCTTGTCAACTGCTGCAGCAGACTCTCCTCCGCCAACCAAAGAAACTGCTTTTGAATCTGCAATGTTTTTTGCAATCTCTTTTGTTCCTTTTGCAAATCTAGGGATTTCAAAAACACCCATCGGCCCGTTCCAGATAATTGTTTTAGCACCTGAAATAATCTCTTTGTATTTTTTTATTGTTTCTTTTCCAATATCTGCGCCTGCCATGTTTTTTGGTATATCTTTAACATCTACATTTTTTGTTTTTTTGGCTGACTTGTCTATCTTTGATGCAACCAATGTATCTACAGGCAGGATTATCTTATCTTTTGATCTTTTTAGAATGTCTTTTGCAAGTTTCAACTTATCTTTTTCTACGAGGCTTTTTCCTGTTTCAAGGCCCTGTGCTTTATAGAATGTGAACATCATAGCTCCACCTATCATTATCTTGTCAACTTTTTTTAGCAGTTTTTTTATCAGCTCTATTTTGTCTGATACTTTTGCGCCGCCCATCACCGCAACAAATGGCTTTTTTGGTTTTGTTATGATTTTTTTTATTGAATCTATCTCTTTTTTAAGAAGAAATCCTGCTGCTGAAGGGAGATAATCGGTTATCGCTTCCATAGAAGCATGGGCTCTATGGGATGCTGCAAACGCATCGTTTACATAGATATCTGCAAGCTCAGACAAAGACATTGCAAATCTTTTATTGTTTTCTTTTTCCTCTTTGTAGAATCTTAGGTTTTCAAGGACAAGTATCTCTCCAGGAACCATATCATCGATAAAATTTTCAACATCATTTCCCATACAGTCATCTACATAATATACAGGTTGTTTTATAAGCTTGGAAAGTTTTTTTGCAGGCTTGTCCATCCTTAATTTTTCATCTATCCTTCCTTTTGGACGGCCCAGATGAGACATAAGGATTATCATTGCATTATTTTTTATTAGGTGTTTTAGTGTTGGAATCACTGCTTTAATTTTTTTGTCATCAGTGATATTTCCTTTTTTGTCTAAAGGAACATTAAAGTCTACCCTTACCAGAACTCTTTTGTTTTTTACTTTAAATGATTTTATTGATTTCATGTTTTAGAATAATGAATTTATAAAAAATGAAAAAATTATGATTGAGCTATCTTCTTAAGCATATCAATCATCCTGCAGCTGTAGCCGTATTCATTATCATACCATCCTACAACCTTTATCAGTTTTCCATTCATCACATTGGTTGATTTGGCGTCAAATATGACTGAATGAGGATTACCAACAATATCAGAGCTTACCAAAGGTTCTTCTGAATACTGAAGAACATCTTTCATCTCATTTTTTGCAACTGATTTGAACAGTTTGTTTACCTCTTCTATTGTTGTATCTTTTTCTACTTCTACAGTGAAGTCAGTTATTGAGCCTGTTGGAACAGGGACTCTCATAGCCATGCCATCCATCTTTCCTTTCAGTTCTGGTATAGTTATTTCCACTGCTTTTGCTGCTCCGGTTGTAGTTGGAACTATGTTTTCTGCAGCTGCTCGCCCCCTTCTTGGATCTTTTTTATGGGGCCCATCTACCAGGTTTTGAGTTGAGGTATATGCATGGACTGTTGTAAGGAACGCGCTTTTTATCTTGAAGTTGTCATTAAGAACTTTTGCCATCGGTGCAGTACAGTTTGTTGTGCAGGAAGCGTTTGAAACAATGTCTTCTCCTTCATATATATCTTCATTTACTCCCATCACTAAAGTCTTAACTGGCTCTTCCCCTTCTTCACATTTGCATGGAGCTGAAACTAAAACTTTTTTTGCTCCTGCTTTAAGATGTTTTGAAGCTCCCTTTCTTGTAGCAAAGAAACCAGTTGATTCAATTACTACATCTATATCTAGATCTTTCCAAGGGAGCTTTTCTGGATCTTTTTCAGCCAAGGATTTTATCTTCTTTTTGTTTATTATCAGTTCAGAATCTGTAGCTTCTACTGTTCCTGAGAACTTTCCCTGTGCAGAATCATACTTTAATAGATAAGCTAATGTTTCATTATCAGAAAGATCATTTATAGCAACAATCTCAATATCTTTATCATCTATTCCTGCCTTTAATATCATACGGCCTATTCTTCCGAATCCGTTTATCGCAACCTTTATTGTCATATTAAAACACCCCTTGTTTGATATTTGATATAAATTTCTTTTAATTATATAAATGTTTCTTTAACTAAGCTTTATAAATTATCATCTGTTAGCGATTTTATGTTAGACGGCTATTATGTTGATGAGATTGTAGCAGCAGTTGTAAGAACAGAAGGCATAAATTATGTAAAGGCCAAATCCAAGTCATTCAAGATAAACAAGATTGATCTGCTTGATTTGATAAAAGTGTTTGATAAATATCCTAATTTTCCTGCTGTAAAAGAGGCAAGAAGTTCTGTTGAGCGGTCATTTGGAAAGATAGATGTTCCTGGTAATTATAGAGGAAAAGATCTGGTTCCTAAAAAAGCTGTTGAAGACAACAGGCTGGTTGAAATCTCAAATGAGCTTGAAATGATAGACTATGAATGCAAATTAGCAAAAGGATTAATCAAAGCCCACCACATTCTAAGATATAAAAATGAGTTTAGTGCTAAATTTATAAAAGGTTTAAATGATGGAATTGCCAAGGGAAAGAAAAGCCGTGTTTATCAGATTACGACACTAGCTGACAATCTTGAATTAGCATTCGAAGAAAAGAAAAAAGACATTAGGGTTAATCCATAAAGATTTACAGTTTTCTTTTATAATAATGAGTATGCAGGCATTTGTGTGCTTTCTTGCTTAATGGTTTTCCCAAACAATCTTTGTATATCTTTTGAACAACAGGGTTTTCATGGGATTTTCTAAGAGGAAGACGAGCATCTTCTTCGTATATCGCATTCATCCTTGCCTGAACTTTATTTTTTGAGTAAGGCAAAGGCTGTCCTCCTCCATTGATACATCCTCCAGGACATGCCATTATTTCGATAAAATGATATCTGTCTTTTATCTTTAGAAGCTTTTCAGCATTGCTAAGACCATTAGCAACAGCAAATTTTATCTCAATGCCGTTCACTATCATAGATCCTTCTTTTATGCTTTCCATACCTCTTATCTGGTCAAATTCTATTTTTGTAAGCTGTTTTCCTGTTCCCAGTTCATAAGCAGTCCTTAATGCAGCTTCCATAACTCCTCCAGTTGCTCCGAAAACAGCTCCTGCTCCTGTTGAGATACCTAGAGCAGGGTCAAAATTTTCATCCGGAAGATTTACAAAATCGATATTGAAATGTTTTATCAATAGTGCTGCTTCTCTGTTTGTAAGAACATAGTTAACATCTGATGCCAGTTCAGGACGGGTTGATTCAAATTTCTTTGCAGTGCAAGGCATAATTGAAACAACTATGATATCTTTCTTTTTTATCTTGTTGTTAGGAGCATAATAATTTTTAATAAGGTTTCCAAGCATCTCATGGGGAGATTTGCAGGACGACATATTTTTTCCTTTGATCAGTTCATGATGGAAATGCTCCATGAATTTTATCCATGCAGGACAGCATGTTGTTATCATAGGGAAAGGTCCTCCTTTTTTTGCTCTTTCAAGGAATTCAGATGCTTCTTCCATGATTGTCATATCTGCTCCCAAGTTTGTATCGAAAACTTTGTCAAAACCACACTTTCTTAATGCAGCCACCATCTTTCCTGTGACTAAAGTTCCAGGAGGCATTCCAAATTCTTCTCCTAATGATGCTCTTATGGAAGGTGCTGTCTGGACAATAACATGTTTATTTTTATCTTTGAGAACTTTTAGAACTTCTTTTAGATGTTCTCTTTCACTGATAGCTCCAACAGGACAGGCTGCGATACACTGTCCGCATTTAGTGCAGTACATTTCTGGGAGATCTTTTTCATAATAAGGGGTTACATGCTCATGGTGTGCCCTGCCTGCAAAATCAATAGCATAGGTTGCCTGTATATCAGAACATACCTGAACACAGCGTCCGCAATTGATGCAAAGATTATCATCTCTTATTACAGCTGCTCCCAAGTCAACCTTGTATTTCTTTTTTGGATTAAATCTTACTTTTTTTAATCCAAGGTCTGAGATTATATTACAAAGATCATGATGCTTGTTCTCTCTGAAACATTTGTCCATATGCTCTGGCATCAATAATTCTGCATTAACTTTTCTTGCCCTCTTTACTTTTTTTGTCTTTGTCTTTATCTCCATACCTTCTTTTGGATAATGAGAACAGGAAGTTATGAGTTTTTTGTCTATCTCTACAACACATAGACGGCATCTTGCTTCTGGATGAAGCCCTTCCTGGTAGCAAAGATGAGGAATATTGAATCCATTTTCCTTTAGGTTTATCAATAGGTTTTTGTTTGGGTCAAATTCAAATTCTTTGTTGTCTACTTTTACTTTTGTCATTTTGTGTTCCAATATTCATTTAGATAAGTAATTTTATTTCCTTTCATCTTAAGAATCATTATTCCAACCATATGGTTTTTTATCCATTTATTTCTATTTTTTTTCCATTTATGATAATTAACAGATTCCCATTCAGCAAATCCTGTTTTATTATCTTTAGAAACATAACATTTGCCTAATTTGAATTTAATTTTTTTAGTATTTTTCACAACCTCTCTGTTCCAAAACTTTTTGATTTCTTTATGTCCTTTATAAGGTTTAGATAGCGGGTTTTCTTGATAAACTCCTTTTTTAACAAAACATTCTAAAAGTAATTTAGTATCTTGGGTCTCCCAAGCCTCACCATATTTTTTCATTACCTCTTTTATCTGTTTTAACTTCATCTTGCAACCCTTCTTCTGTTCCTTTTTTCTTTTACTCTTTCTTCAAACTCTTTTCTGAAATGTTTTAATGCTGTTAGTAAATGTGATGTTGCTGTCTGGCCCAGTCCGCAGAAAGATGTTTCTTTTATGACTTCTGCTAATTCCTGTAATGTATCGAGATCTTTCATGCTTGCATCTTTCATCGAGATGTTTTCCAGCAATCCCAGGATTCTCATCGTTCCTTCTCTGCAGGGTGTGCATTTTCCACAGGATTCAAATTCATAGAATTTGGCTATGTTTGTTGCCATATCTACAATTGAATGTTTTTCATCAACTGCAATGATTGTGCATGATCCAAGAATGCAGTCTTTTCCGCAGATATCTTTTGGAGAGATTTTCATGTCTGGATTATAAGGCATGCACCCTCCAAAACAGCCGAAGTATACAGCTTTGATAGGATGTTCTGGATTTCCTAATCTGATCAAGTCTCCAAGTTTGATCCCTAGTTTTAGTTCAAAGATTCCAGGGGTTGTCAGATTTCCTGAAAGGGAATATAATCTTAATTCTGGATCAAAGTCTTTGTAATGAATTGCTAGAGAAACATTAGCTAAAGTTCCAACGTTGTTAAGCACTGTTGGCTTTCCGTAAAGTCCGTTTTGGGTTGGAAATGGGGGTTTTTGAAGCGGCTGAGGTCGTCTGTTTGCAATGGATTCCATGATCGCTGTCTCTTCTCCGCAGATGTATGCTCCCTGTCCAACTACAATCTCTATGGGTATTTTTGATTTGGTCTGTTTTTTTACTTTAGTTATCGACCTTTTGATCTTTGGAAGCAGATATTCATATTCTCCTCTTAAGTATATGAAAGCCTTTTTTGCTTTGATGACTTCTGCTCCTATCAATAAGCCTTCTATCACAATGTCTGGATTGTTAGTAAGGATGAATTTGTCTTTGAAAGTTCCTGGTTCTCCTTCATCTGCATTGCAGATTATGTATTTTTCAGGCTCTTTTTCATTTAGAACCATCTCCCATTTTGTTCCGGTAGGAAAGTTAGCTCCTCCCTGGCCTACAACTGCTTTGTTTTTTAGAAGTTTGATAACTTCTTTTGAACCCAGCTTTTTTGCTTTTTTGTAGGCTTTTCCTTTTGTCTGTTTTTTTATCTGCATATTATTTGCACTTCTTCAATATTTCATCTATCTTTTCTTTTGTAAGTTTAGTGTATGGCTTATCATTCAGAAGCATTGCTGGAGCTTCATCACAACAGCCGATGCATGAACTAATATGTAAAGAGAATTTTTTGTCTTTTGTTGTCTGTCCTGATTTTATCTTTAGTTTCCTGACTAAGTATTTGATAAGGTTTAATGAACCATTAAGATAGCAAGAAGGGGAATTACAGACTTCTATCACATATTTTCCCTGTGGTTCTGTGTGGATCTTTGCATAGAATGTTGCTGCTGCATATATCCTTGAAAGAGGTATTCCTGTCTTTTTGTTTATCTTTCTGGCTGATTTCTCAGAGACATAGCCTTCTTTATCCTGTACTTTTCTAAGTTCGTTCAATAAGATAATATCTTGCACAATTGCACCCCTTTTTAGTTAATTTAGAAAACACCTCTATATATAAGTTACGTTTTGAAGAAACGTAAATACATCAAAAAATAAATTTATTGATGTAAGTTACATTTTAAACGTCCGAAATTTATATATACTAGTTTGTTTTTTTATTAGTTATGAACTACTTAAACAAAATATCAAATATACAGGATTATTTTTTGGATAATTTTGATCAGTATGTTGAGATGATAATTTATACTGCTGTCTGTTTTTTTGTTCCTTTATTGATGGGGCATCCTCAGATAGTTGTTGGGGTTTTAGTAAATACAATGCTGATTGTGGCTGCTTTGAACCTGAAAGGAGCAAAATTATTGCCTGTAATATTAGTTCCTTCACTTGGAGTTTTGACTAGAGGAATTATATTTGGGCCATTTACAATATTCCTTGTTTATATGATACCTTTTATCTGGATAGGAAATGCAATTTTAGTTTATGCATTTAAGTGGCTGAAACTTCATCTGAATTGGAACTATGCACTGACATTGGGAATTGGTTCTGCTGTAAAGGCTGGATTTTTGTTCTTGTCAGCATTAGTAATGTACAAGCTTGGATTTGTTCCTGTTATTTTTTTGACAGCAATGGGGCTTGTCCAGCTGATCACTGCTTTGATCGGAGGAATAATGGCTTTTGGATTTCACGAAACTAAGAAATGGCTGTCTTAAAAACAATAACTTTTTAAAAAATTTCATATCTATCTTTTTCTATGTCATTTATTGAACAGCGTAAACCAGCTGAAAAAATGCTTAAAGCAGAGCTTCTTGAAGAGGTTAAGAGGCTTGAGAATAAGCTGACTTTTGAACAAAAAGACAATGTTTTAGAAAAGGTTGATTTCTTTGAATATATGAAAAAGCTATATATTGATCACGATAAAGATTTTGTATACAAAGATATCATCGTTACTGGAGCTGTCTTAAAAGATTTTGATATTTACAAAAAAGGATGGCTTGTTTCAAATATATCAGACAAAAAGGATTATATTCTTGACCTAGGAATAGAAAATATTGATAATTTTGTATTTGCAACACATTATGATAATGGAGATGAGAAGGTAAGCAGAGATTATTATAAGGAACATCTTAAATCATTAAAAGGAAAAGTTTCGAGTTTTATCGTCAATTCTTCAAAAAGAGGAAATTTTGATTCATTACTTGATGTTGTATTTGGATCTCCATGGGACGATGAAGAATATTACCATCATCTTGTTGGGTATGTTGTAAAAGAAGATGAGGAATGCGGTCTGGGAGATAACAAGATCAATGTTGTAAAAGGTCAGCAGTATCTTTTCAAAAGATATGGAGAATTAGATCTAGTAAAGAAATTTTGTTGATTTTCTTAGAAAGTTATTTAAATCTTATTAAATAAAGTAAATCTTATGGCTGGTTCAATAATACTATATAATAGGAAGCTTTCAAAAAAGAGGACAGATTTGATTGTAGAGAAAGTCAGAGAAAAAAAGGATCTTGTTAATCTTGGAGAAGATTTTATCATCGCCCACCTGGTGAAGTTTCTTGAACAGAATACTGCGGTGCTTGATTATCTGGTTGAAGCTGAGATCAAAGATATCAAAAGAAGCTCTAAATTTAAAAAAATAGTCAAACATATCAGAGGAAAGGCAAGAAAGATATATGGGATTTTTCAGACAACTGCTGTCTCCAAAAGAAAAGAATATCTGGCTAAATATATTAAGACAAAGAAAGAGAAAGATCTGATAAGGATACTGAAAACACACAGATCAACTAAAGAAAGGATACTTTATAATAAAGAACTGTATGAAAAGATATTTTCTTTGACCTTAAAGCCCAGATCTATATTTGATATCGGTGCTGGTCTGAATCCTCTTTCTTTTAGATATATGGGTCTGGAAAAAGATGTGAGATATATAGCTAGCGAATTCAACAAAAAAGATGTTGACTTTTTGAATCTTTTTTTCAGGAAGACAAAGATGAAGAATTCAAATGCAGTCAGGATCGATCTTTTGGTAAATGAGGAAAGGGAAAGACTAAAGAGTTATAAAACAGATATCTGCTTTTTGTTTAAGGTGCTCGACAGCCTAGAGGAATTTCAGGAAAATATATCTTATGATGTTATTTCTTTAATAAGATCAAAGTTTATAGTTGTCAGTTTTCCTCTTTATTCCATAACAGGCAGGAGAATGAGGCTGCAGAGAAGAAACTGGTTTGAGAAGCTGGGAAAAAGGCTGGATTTTAAAATAGATTTTTTTAAGATGAAGAATGAACTGTTTTATATCCTGAGAAAATAATCTATTTCTTTACAACTTTTATCTTCTTTTTGTCTGCTTCAGGACTTTTAATATTAACTAATTGGTAGTCTTTGATGCCTTTTTTCTCTGCCCATCTCTTTGCAGCTTCTTCTGTCTTGAATGTTTTTGGTCTTTTTCTTGGCCTCCTCTTGAAGGTCCTTTCTGGTATTCTTTTTGAAAAATATGTAGATCCCATATTAGGAATTGTTTTAGAAGTAGTATTTAAAGGTTATTATAATCTAATGTAATTTTGCTTTGGCAGTCTTATCCTGTTTCTTTTTAATTGATTTGATTT
>WJKL01000094.1 GCA_014729145.1 Candidatus Woesearchaeota archaeon | reverse complement strand
CAAGTAATGAAAGCATACGAGGATATTAAAAATGGCAGATGAAAAAGATAACGTACAAGTTGAGGAACTTAAAATTACAAAAAGAAAAAAAACATCTGATGAAATAGAAAAAGAAAATGCAGACTTGATGGAAGCATTTGCTCAAGGCAAAGAAGGAGAGGGTGCAGAAAAAAAGGATGAAGAGCAAAAAGGTCTAGACCCAGATGTTCTTGCCAAATTAAAAGCTAAAACAAAAAAGAAGGAGGAGAAGGTGGCTGATCTTGTTGATCAAAAAGAAGTCAGTATTAATATGGGAATTGTAGGTATCGGACAGGCAGGCTCCAGGCTCGCAGAACTTTTCCATCAGAATGGCTACGATGCTGGAGTAATTAATACTTCACCTCAGGACCTTGATGCAATTGATCTACTTCCAAATCAAAAGTTACTCTTAGAAGGATCTCTTGGAGGTACCGGGAAAGATAGAGACCTTTCTGCTGCTATCTTTGAAGAAAATGAAGATCAAGTAAGAGGATTTGTTGAAAAGGTTATTGAAGGTAATGATATGATAGGTCTATGCTCCTCCTCCGGAGGTGGCACAGGAAGTGGGTCAATTTCTCTTTTGTGCAAGCTAGTTTCAGAACTGGAACTTCCAATTGCAGTAATTTTTGTTTTACCAAAGAAGTCTGAAGGGGCGGCTAATAAGAAAAACGCTCTTGAGGCTCTTTCAGAGCTTTCGAGTTTAGCAGCTCACGGGATTATAGACTCCCTGATGGTAGTGGATAATGCTAGGCTGGAAGTGCTTTTGAGTCATGTAGGGCATGGCAAGTTTTGGTCAATGGCTAACCAAATGATTGTGGACCCATTAATCTTGCTAAATCACTTTACAGCAACTAGTACTTCTGATGCTATGGATCCAAGTGACTTCGGTAAGATTTTGACCGGTGGCGGTGTAACAATTTATGGTGTCTTAGAATCTGAAGATTATATGGATGAAACAGGATTGGCAGAGGCCGTTCTGGAAACTCTAAGTGATAATATGTTATCTGAAGGATTTGACTTAGCCCAAGCTACTGTTGGTGGGGCTATTTATATTGGATCGCCAAATACTATTGACGAAATACCATCTATAAATCTGGATTATGCACAACATATGGTTTCTGAAGCTACTGATGGTGCTGATCTTTATAGAGGTATCTACAAGGATCCTTCTATGCCTGATGGAGTTGTTAAAGTTGTAAGTATGTTCTCTGGTTTAGGTCTACCAAAGGAAAGGGTTGATGAACTGCAGGAAGAGGTAGAAAAACTAGAGAAGGCTGCTTTAGAGAAGTCTAGTAAAAAGGCTCAGAACATAGAGCTTGAACTTAATAAGAACAGGACAGCTTCTGCTAGGGCAAGTATCCATAAGAAGATTAAGAAGAAAAAGTCCGGATTTGGAAAGCTTCAGGGAGGAGTAAGAAAAGGCTCCTTAATTGATAAGAGAAGAAAAAAGAAGTAGTGTAAGTTGGACTCTTTAGATATAAATAATGTAAAAGTTTTGCGAGAACTTTACATTGAACAAGATTTACCTATTAGTCATATTGCAAAAAAGATAGGTAAATCTTTTGGATATGTAAAGAGAAGAGTAGATAAGTTTAATTTACAAAAAATATCTAAAGCTGAGAAAACTTACCAAAATAGAGATTGGTTAAAAAAGCAATATATAGATTTAAAAAAATCTAGAAAGCAAATTGCTAAGGAACTAGAGGTAGCTTCAAATACCATATCACAATATATAGATAAGTTTTCTTTAAAAAGAAGAGAGCCACAGTACAAGAATAAAGAATGGCTACATGAAGAATACATAATAAAGAATAAAAGTACATATGAAATTTCAAAAGAGCTAGGAGTTTCTTCCTCTACAATCTTAAACTATGTGCATAAGTTTGATTTTGTAAAGTCAGAAGAGGATATAAGGTTATCTACTGAAAAAACAAACCTGAAAAGATATGGTGCAAAGAGTCCTCTTGAATCAGAAAAAATCTTGAAAAAAATCAAGGAGACAAATTTACAAAGGTATGGTGTAGAGAATCCATTGCTTTCTGATTTTATCCGAGAGAAAGGTCGCCAAACAGTTAAAAAAAAGTATGGCGTAGATAATGTTTTTAAATCAAGAAAATTTCAAGAATTAGCAAAAAAAAGGGTGAAAGAAAAATACGGTGTAGATAACGTATTTAAGCTTGAAGAATTTCAACTATTAGCTCTTAAGAAAATTAAGAGTAAATACGGGGTAAACAATGTTTTTGTAAGTGAAGAGATCAAAGATAAGATTAAAGAAACCTTTATTCATAAATATGGGGCACCCCACCCAATGAAGGTTGATTCAATTAAAAATAAACTTCAGAAAACAAATATGGATAAATATGGTTCTTCTAATTATTTAACTTCGAAGCAATATTACAGAAAAGAATTTGATAAAGGTAATATTGTTTTAATTGAAGATTGTACCTTAGGTGAGATAGCTGAATTACTTGATATATCATACGATGTAGTTAAGTTGGCAAATGATATACATAATTTCTCTTCAATTACAGAAATAGAATCCTATTTTGAAGATTATTCTGCTTTAAATCATTTGGAAAATTTTTTCTCTAGCTTATCGGGATTAGATTTTTACAATAAGATGATTTATCACTACCGACCTGATTTTAAATTAAATGATAAT
>WJKL01000093.1 GCA_014729145.1 Candidatus Woesearchaeota archaeon | reverse complement strand
CTGAATTATTATAATAAGCCCATACATTGTAAGTTATAGTATCACTTTCATTATCAGTACTTCCAGAACATTCTATTTCAACATCATCACTAAATGTACTGTTGCAGCTTCCACCATCACAAGTTATTGATGTTGGAGTTGTTGGGGCTGAATTTGAATCATTAATGCTAGAAGTATAAGTCACATTAAAATAAAGCACATCCCATGTTGTTGTTTCTGTTGAGGGAGGTCCTGGATCTTCTCTTGCATTTTCTGATTTTGCCCTGGCTCTTGTTCCTGAAGCTCCGAAGAAGTTTGAACAATTCCATGATTCAAGAGAAGTTACATCTGTACATGTTACTCCAGGATTTGCTGATGTTCCCGGACAGACTGTTGTAACAGCAGTAAAGCTTGCTCCTCCGTCTGCATCAACACTAATATCACAGTCTGTAGGATTTGCATCAGATGTCCACCATTCATAACATATATGCACAGCTGTTATATTTTGGCACTCGGTAACGCTTGTATTTAGACTTTCTATCCTTACTCCAGCATATTTGTCCTGACCCTGTTTATTATAAGTATGGGTTTCAACTGTTCCATCATCATTTTCAAGGCTTGAACCACCAGCATAATCACAGCTGCCTCCAAAACTTCCTTTGCCTGCCTCATCTTCAGCAGCACAATCAGTTATTGTTTCTCTAAATCCAGGATCTTCAGGAGTCAATTCAAATGTATAATTCTCACCAGGAACCAAATCATCTTTAAATAAAATCCATTCTCCATAGCATTCCTGTTCAGTAAAATTCCAATCTTTGCATTTATACAACTTAGTTCCTTTTGCTGTTACAGTCACAGTAGCATTTGTAAAATTTAAATTTGTAGGATCTATAGCATATGTCTCTATATATTCTGTAAGGTTTTTCTCTGTCTCATTTATATCATCAAGATTTATATTTTCTATAAAATCTTCATAAACTTCCATGTCTTTGAACTCTATCCCCTTCACAGGATGGTTGGAAGGCTTTACTTTTATGTTGTATTCTCCTTCATCTAATTCTGTTGCCTCATCGCTTTGCTTTACTGCTTTTGTTTCATTTGTAAGGCTGTCTACAATCTCTATATCCGCATCAACAGTCTGGTTTTTTGCGTCTTTTACTGCAGAGGTTATGTTTATTTTTCTTGCCTGCCCAAACTCAAAAGCTTCTGTATGTTTTCCAACAAGAATTCTGAATCTTCTGTTATTCCATTTGTATACAGTCAAAGTTACAATCTCCCCAGCAGAAGACATCTTTTTATCCAAGGTATAGTTTTTGATTCTTCCTTTTATAAAAATTGGCAGCGACTCTGCAGAATCATGATGGAAATTTACTTTCAAAGTATCAGTTTCATTGTTATGCTCTACAGAATTTATCACAGCGTCATAGCTTGAATCTTCTTCTACTTTGGTATAAAATCCATCAATTACAGAAGCATTAAACTCTTTAGAAAGATTATGAAGAACATAATCAATCTTATTTATCTCCAGCAGTCCAGATTCAACCTCAAATACAATTTTATATTCAGTCTCATTCAAACCAGAAGGCAGTAAACATGTTTCACTGCAGATTGTTTCAAATTCATGCTCTTTTATCTGTTCTGCTTCTTTAGGATCAAACACCATTGTCCTTGAATTCATAATCATTGTTTCTCTGTCCTTTATCCTTACCCTAATTATTCTTTTCTTGTCCTCAGCATATGAAAAATGTGTTTTTATTGTTACTTCTTTTTCCTCTCCTGATTCTATAACCTTTGCTACAGGTATTTCCAGAACATAAGGCTCGTCATAACCTTCAACATCTAATACAAGATATTTTATATCTACAGATCTGTTTTCAGCATTCTCAACAGTAAGGATAATCTCTGTTATTATTCCCCAGTCATTTTTCCATTCATGATGAAACTCTGCATCTTCGATCTTCACATTTCTGTAGATACCCAAAGGAGCAATCTCTTCTGTAAGGTTAATTTCCTCAGTAGTATTAACTTCTTTTGTAATGTTGGCTTCTTCTGTGACCTCCTCAGTTAAATTAAAATCTTCTGTGATATTCTCAGAGATATTCACATCTCCAGTAACATTAGTAACATTTAACTGGCTGATATTTGGGGTTAGATTTCTAGTCATATTAAGAGTAATATTACTGGTTATATTAATTTCAGAAATATTTGTAGCATTAATCCTGCTAATATTGTAAGTAAAATTATCTGTAGCATTAACCCCGGAAATATTGGATGTAATATTAGTTTCAGATATATTAGTATCATTAATTTCAGTAATATTTGTAAGATTCAGTTCAGCAGATTCAGTGATATTTTCAGTTAGGTTGATTTCTTCAGTGAGATTAACTTCTTCAGTTAAGTTTGTCTCCTCTGTTGTATTTATCACCTCGGTTGTATTCTCTTCAGAAATATTTACTTCTTCTGTTATATTTTCTTCAACCTCTTCAATAATATCTTCTACTAATCCATTGTCTTCTTCTTTGGTTGTTTCCTCTGTTTCATTCTGATCCATATCAATATCTTCTATTATATCACCTGTCTCGTAATCCGGTTCAGCCTCATCAGGCATCGGGTCACTGCCGACAAATAAAGAAGTAACTCCAGAAAGCTCTTCCCCTATTATAATCTCATCATCAAATATCAAAAATCTTTTTCCGTCTGAAGTTTCAAGATAAGCCATAACAGCTCCATTGCCTGTATATCTTCCGCTTAATCTTAAGCTTCTTATGTTAAATAATGAATGATTTTCATCTATGCTAAAGCTATATTCATCTTCAGAATCCATTATCCAGCTTACATTTTCTTCATAAGCTATCATTCCTTCTTTTACTGTAAAATAACCTGTTATTCCTGGAACTAAGAAATAGATTATTGTCAAGATTATGAAAAAAATCATAGAAACTACAAATATATTGAAATTCATATTTTTTAGGAAAGAATTTCCTTTTCTTACAGGTTTTAGATTAAGCCCTTTGAAAACAGGTGCAGCTATTGTTTTGTCTTTTTTCCTCTTTCTGTTCTTACTGTAAAATCTCATTTCTTGATCAAAACCTCTTTTTTGTCAAATTTGCATTTCCAAAATTTTAAAAATTCTTCTACTTCTTCTGCATATTTCTCAGGAACAAGAAGTACTGTCCTTCCAAGATGATCTATCTTGCAGCTTTTAACTATCCCTGATTTACCATCCCTGCCTTTAAGGGCATAATAAAACCTAACTTTATCTTTTTTTAGCAGATGCTTAGTAGAATAACTAAAAAGAACCATAGACTTGTAGTCATTACTGTTTAGATTAACCTCTTTTTTAGCACTCATTACCCAATGTTATACTATTTAACGAAACTTATATATAAAGCTTTTGATGTTATTTGTTTAACATACTATATTTTATATTTCTATATACTTACAAAGAAATACAAAGAAGTTAAAATAATACATAGAAATAGAAATATTTATATAGAATTAATATCATTATCTCTTTAAAAAGAGAATAATTTTAACTAACATGAGTAAAAAAGAGGGAAATGGCAAGCAAAAAGTAACACTTTCTATAGATTCCAAGACCTATCAGCAATTTCAAGACTACTGCGAAGAAAACGCAATAATGCTTTCTAAAAAGATTGAACTGTTCATGAAAAAAGAGATGGAAGAGGTTAAAGAAACGAAATGATTAAAAGAAAAGAGGTGTGGATAACTGTATTGATTTCATTACTCGTAGTTAGCTTAGCATATGCTTCTTCAATGACAGATAATACAGAATCAGAATTCAACCAGGGAACATATTCAAACACTGAATACAGCACAGACCACATCCAATTATCCTCAGGACAGACATCAGGAGCATACACATCCCAGATATTTGATGCATATTCATCAGCATCATGGAATAATATTTCTTGGACTCAAAGCAATATAGGAAAGCTTGAAAACAATACAGCAAATAATACATTATTATTGCATATGGATGAATCTTCAGGAAACTTCATTGATCACAGCGGAAATAACAATGATGCTTCTTACAATGGTGCACTATACTCTCAGACAGGAAAGATAAATTCAGCTGTTGGTTTTGATGGAAGCGATGATCTTGTCACAATTCCAGACAACAATAATCTAGATATTGGATTAGATGATTTCACAATAAGCATCTGGGTAAACAGAGATGACAGCTCTGCTCCAAAAGGCCTTATAACAAAAGGAGACCCTACTGGAACAATACAATCCAGCGACGGTTATGGATTCTGGTTTGCTTCAGGAAACGTATTAAGATTCAAAGCACAGGGAAGCTCGACAGTAGACCTTTCATCTTCAACTGCAGTAACAGACTCAAATGGCTGGACCCATATTGCAATAACAGGAAACAGGGATGGAAACTTAAAAATATATATAGACGGACAGGAAGATGCAGTAAAAGACATCTCAAGCGCATCTAGCTTAAACATATCTTCTGATTACACACTAAGGGTTGGAACAGTAAGAGGAAGTTCTTCTGATTATTATTATGCAGGAGACGTAGATGAATTTATATTTTATAAAAAATCTCTTTCACAGTCAGATATAGAAGATTTATACAAAAGAGGCATAACCAAATTAAATATTACAGCAAGAACATGCGATGATTCTTCATGCTCAGGAGAATCCTGGACAGACATAACAGACCAATCTCCTCAAACACTATCATTGACAGACAATCAGTATTTCCAATACAATGCAGAATTTACAACAGAAGACTCAAGCTTCTCTCCATATCTTTACAATGTTAGCATTGATTACACAGCATCAGGACCAGCCAGCCAGGATATATCAGCATCTTTTGTCTCTCCAACACCAGCAGATAATACAAACATTTCTGATAATTTCACAGAGATAAATATAAGCATAACAAATGCTGAAGCACTTGAACAAATAAAGTTCAACTGGAATGAAACTAATTACACTTTTTATGACAACAATCTTTTATTGATGTCAAATTTTGACAATTCCTCTGCAATTGGAGAAAATTCAACATATGCAGTTGACATCAGTCAATATTCACACGATGGAACTTTAGACAACGGAGCTTATTACAGCTCAGACAGCGTCTATGGAAAATCTATTTATCTTGATGGAACAGATGATTATCTAAATATCCCTGACACTGCAGACCTTGACTTTGGAACTTCAGATTTCACTATGATGCTCTGGGTAAAAAGAATAAATTCAGGAACCAGTGGAATACTTTCAAAAGGATATTGGGAGCATGAAGGTTATTCATGGTTCTTCACAGCATCAGATAATATGAGGATAAGAGCTGCTTCTGATACTATAGACACTCCTGCCGATGGTGGATTGACAGTAACCTCTGCAGACGGCTGGACTCATATTGCAGCAGTAGCAGACAGAGATGGAAATCTTGTATTCTATAAAGATGGAGAAGTTTCCCATACTTATGATATGTCCTTATCTTCCTCTCAAAACATCTCAGCAGCAAGACCATTCAGAGTTGGATTCATCCAAAGGGAATCTGCAGGAACAACCTATCTTTCAAACATGTACTCAGATGAATTAAGAGTTTATAACAAAACACTTTCAGCAGATGAGATAAAGCAGCATTACTATGCAAACTTTTACAGGTTCAACAGCAGCAAATATTTCTTTTATACAAATGAATCTAATCTTGCAAACGGAACTTACACTTATTCAGCCTATGCAATAGACAATGAAACAACAGCTTCAACAGGAACAAGAACATTGATAGTAGGAGCACAAAGCAATCAAAGCCAAAATCAGACCAATACAACAAACACTACAAATACAACAAACTATAATATAACTTTCTTAGATAATGGAATAACAAAAACAGGATATAATTATTCAGATGGAAATTTAAATAATGTTGAATTCAATGAAACTGAAAACTCACTGCAGTTGTCATCAGGAACATCTGGAAATTTCACTTCTCAAATATTTGATGCAGGAACATCAACACAATGGAACAACATCTCCTGGATATCAGATACAGGAGCTCTTCCAGACAACAAAGCAGAAAATCCATCAATAGATCTTACAGGAAATGTTCTTCTCATGCATTTAGATGAATCTTCTGGAACTATTTCAGATTCAAGCGGAGAAACAAACCATGGAACAAACCATGGAGCTTCCTACAGTGCTGCAGCAAAAATAAGCACAGGCCTTTCATTTGATGGAACAGATGATTATGTATCAATAGCTTCAGATTCAAGCTTTGCATTTGGAACAGGAAATTTCTCAATATCTTTCTGGGCAAAACCAACATCAGTCCCTGCTGCTGGAAATTATCAATGGGTTATTGATAAATATTCAAATGGAAGATTTGTTGTTGGATTGAATGGAGGTCAGTGGAGAGCGCATGCAGGAACAAGTGAAGACGGAGGAACAGCTGTAAATAATGAATGGGATCATATTGCAGCAGTAAGGATTGGAGAAACAATATATCTTTATGAAAATGGAATATTAGTTGACAGCGGAACAGGGCACACAAATGATATCCAGACAGCCACAACATTATTAGGCCAGAGAGGAGATGCAACAAATGTTGCTCCATTTGCAGGAACAGTTGATGAACTAGCCATATTCAACAGATCATTATCATTGTCAGAAGTAAAAGCACTATACAAAAGAGGCATAACAAAATTAAATATTACAGCAAGAACATGCGATGATTCAGGATGTTCAGGAGAAACCTGGACAGATATTCAAGATGAATCTCCTCAGACACTTTCACTTTCAGACAACCAGTATTTCCAGTACAGATTCAACTTCACAACAGAAGACAGCAGTTATTCTCCAAATTTCTACAATGCAACAATTGTCTATGGAACAGAATCCATATCAGAAGGAAATTCAGGAACATATATAGATGATACCTCCACACAAACAAGATACAGTTTCCTTTCTGGAACACTTGACAGTCTATATTTCAATGACACACTAGATGCACTAAGATTAAACTCTTCAACTTCTGGAAATTTCACTTCACAGATATTTACAGGAGCTGAAAACGCATCCTGGAACAACATCTCCTGGACATCAGTTGCAGGAGAATTGAGCAGCAGTCTCCAGGACAACGTCCTGCTTCTACATCTAAATGAAGGTTCAGGAAAACTGGAAGACAGCTCAGGATATAACAACCCAGCTTCAAACAACGGAGCTTCATACTCAGTACAGGGAAAATTAAACAATGCATTGGAATTTGGAACAGATGATAATATCCAGATAAATGACTCATCCAGCCTCTATAATCCTGGTGGAATTACTGTCTCAGCATGGATAAAAGATACAGGAACCTCAAACATAATGATTGACCTTATAAGCAAATATGAAAATCTTGAAGAGGAATGGTATATCTCTGCAGACAAAAGTAACAGCGGCATGATAAGATTCTTCCTTTATGGAGACGGAGGAAGTCTTAGGAGAGATGCTTCTTCCTCAAACTTGTTTGATGGAGAATGGCATCTTTTAACAGCAACATGGAACGGCAGTTCAGGAGATCAAAGCATAGACATCTACTTAGATGGAGTTGAGATAGATGATTCAGGAGCAGACACAGGCTTTACTTCTTTATACAACAAAAATTCCTCGATATTAATAGGAAAGAACTCTGCTTTGAACAACCAGGATCTTGTAGGCTATGTTGATGAGGTCAGCATCTGGAACAGAAGCCTTACACAATCAGAGATACAAGATCTTTATAACAGAGGATTCACAGATATAAACTTCAGCGTAAGAACCTGCGATGACTCTTCATGCTTTGGAGAAACCTGGACAAACATAAACAATACCTCTCCTCAAACACTGAACTTGCAGAACAATACATACTTCCAGTACAGAGCAGAATTCACAACAGAAAATATATCTTACAGTCCAGAATTTCATAATATTACTGTTTCATATTCTTCAAGCCAGCCCCCAGCAACATCAGGAACAATATCTATAACATATCCTACTCAATATATCTTGTTCCAGAGAGATGCAGACAATACATCAGATATAGAGGTACAGGGAACATACACAGGAAATCCAAATACTATAGAAGCAAGATTCAACAATGGAAACTGGACAGCTATTGATCCATCTCCTTCAGGAAACAGCTTCTCTGCAAACTTAACAGACCAGCCTATTGGCCAGGGTTCATTAGAAGTAAGGTTCAAATATAATAATTCTGTAACTGACTCAGTATCAGACATTGCAGTTGG
>WJKL01000092.1 GCA_014729145.1 Candidatus Woesearchaeota archaeon | reverse complement strand
CTGGCTTAGTGCCTACGAGGGTTCGAATCCCTTTCCCCGCATTGATTTTCTTTAGAAAAAATTTAAAGAAATTAGTATGCGTAAAATAAAAGAAAAAGGATATTCTTCACAAATATTTATATACTATTTGCTTAATCTACAAACCATGCCGATAGAAATAACCACAGTAGGTGGCTATAATGAAGTAGGGAAAAACTGCACTGCGATAAAAGTAGATGATGCTGTAGTGATATGTGACATGGGGGTTTTTCTGGAAAATTACATCAAACTCACTGAAGATGAAGATATAATCAATATCTCCACACCTAAATTGATGAAAGCAGGAGCTGTTCCAGATGTATCTGCAATAGAAGACTGGAAAAAAGACGTAAAGGCCATTATCCCGAGCCATGCTCATCTTGATCATGTTGGAGCAATTCCTTTCCTCGCAAAAAAATTCAAAAATGCAGAACTGTTGGCAACCCCCTACACTACAGAAGTCATCAAAGCTATCCTTAAAGATGAAAAGATGTCTATTCCTAACAAGATCAAAACTCTCAGTCCAAATGCTGTTTATAATATCAAAAAAGACACAAAAGTAGAATTTGTAAATATGACTCATTCTACTGCTCAGGCTGCTATGCTTGCCATCCATACAAAAAAAGGGATAATCCTGTATGCAAATGATTTTAAATTTGACTCGACCCCCACCCTGGGTAAAAAACCTGACTTCAATCGATTAAAAAAATTAGGTAAAAAAGGGATTCTTGCTCTGATTGTTGATTCAACATATGCTCCATTAAAAGCTAAAACTCCTTCTGAAGCAGTTGCTAAAGAGATGATAAAAGAAGTGATGCTTGGAACTGAATCAAAAGGAAAAGCAGTAATCGTAACAACTTTTTCATCTCACCTTGCCAGATTAAAATCTATCATAGAATTTGGAAAAAAGATGAACAGAAAAATTCTTTTGATTGGGAGGTCTCTTGCAAAATATGTTAAAGCAGGAGAAAATGCTAATATAATAAATTTTTCCAAAGATGTGAAAATATTAAAATACAAAAGACAGATAGAAAAAGAGATGAAAAAAGTCAACAAAAACAGAGGAAAATATCTTTTGATTGTGACAGGTCACCAGGGAGAACCAAAAGCTGTTTTATCAAGAATCGCCAGAAAAGAGTTTCCTTTCCATCTAAAAAAAGAAGACCAAGTTATATTCTCTTCATCAGTTATACCTACAAAAATCAACCAGGAAAACAGAGAAAGGCTGGAAAAAGAGATTTCAAACCAGGGAGTTAGGATTTTCAAAGATGTCCATGTTTCAGGGCATGCTGCCAGAGAAGATCTAAGAGACCTTATCAACATGGTCAATCCAAAACATATCATTCCTGCCCACGGAGACCAGCAAATGAGAAAAGCGCTGTTTGATCTGGCTATAGAAATGGGTTATGATAAAAACAATGTGCACCTTTCTAAAGATGGAAATAGAATCGCCATATAATAAAAACCAAAAACAATATAAATAAGCGCTATTTTATACTACTATAACATACTTACAAATTAAGGGGGAGAATTTAAAATGAAATTAAGTTTAGCAGAACCTAAATACTTTAAAGACAGTGTAACTATAATATCTGACTTGGTTAATGAAGCAAGATTTAAGATAACACCAGATGCAGTTGAGCTGGTGGCGATGGATCCTGCAAATGTTGCTATGGTTATATTCAAGCTTCTTTCATCTTCATTTACAGAATATGATGTTAAAAAAGAACAGGAATTGGCTATTAACCTGGGAAATCTAAAACAGATCCTTAGAAGAGCAAAACCTGATGATATGTTAAATATAGAGCTTAAGGACAACAAGCTTAAGATACAGTTAAAAGGGAAGTCAACAAGAACATTTTCACTCCCTATCATAGAACTCGATGAAAAAGAACAGAAAGTTCCAGATTTGGAATTCCCTCTGGAGATCCAAACAACCTCTTCTATCCTAAGTGATGCTATTGAAGATGTTGATATTGTAGCTGATTCAGTTTCGTTGATGGCTGAACCAAAAAAATTGACTGTGCAGGCAGAAGGAGATCTATCCAAAGCTCACATCGAAATACCAGAAGGAGATGAAACCAAGATAAAAACAGAAGGCTCCAGTTCAATCAAATCTAAATATTCAATTGAATACCTTAAAAAGATGGTTGCAGGATCCAAACTGGCAGATAATGTAATACTGAGATTCAACAAAGATTATCCGCTAAAGGTGGAATTTAAAGAAGTTGATAAAGTACTTCTGTCTTTTGTGCTTGCTCCAAGAGTGGAAAATGATTAATTTTTTTATTTAGGCTCTTAAAATGGCTAAAAAAGAAACCCAACTAGGATTAAATGGAAAAAAAGCAAAAAAGCCAAAAGAAATAACTATAAGATTAAATACATCCCATCTAAAAACTGCGGTTTATATTCTTGTAATTCTGATACTTGTTTTTATAATTATTGCCCAGCAAATTGGATGGGTACCTACCAAAAATTACATTGGTACAGGAACATCTTACTTAAACGATTATACACAGGAAGACAAGATATCAAATGCAAAAAAAACTCCTGGTGTAACTATAATAAAGCCGAATGGCAGTGAAACCTCCGGCTCAAGCAATAAAAGCTCTGTAGATAATCAGACTGCATCAGAAAACAATAATACAGAACAAAAAAAAGATGAGCTTCTGCCGATAACTGGAGAGATAATATTTACTATTAATAAGATAAATATAGATCCAAAAGAAAACATAGAAGATTATTCTAAGATCACTTCAGTAACCTTTACAATTAAAAACCAGGATGAAGATCTGGATGACCTTCAAATTCTGGGTTATCTAACTATGTATGGGGAAGACGACGAAAAAACAGTTGACTTAGATAGTATAGAAGCAGGGCACCAGATAACTAAGACTGAATCTGGGCTTGTATTCGGATATAATAATGTAGATGAAGAACATATATTAAATCTCGAATTATATGACAATAAAAAGCTTGTAAAAAAAGTATCAAAAAAATTTAATTAGGAATTTCTAATTCAGAAAAATCATTAAGATTATTTTCATAATCCAGATTATATTTAAACATAAAATAATTAGTCATTACTAGGTCCTTATACATCTGTTTGTATTTCATTTATTCACTGGAATTTTCTTCTTCATCTCCGCCAGATTCTTCAGCAGAATAAGATGGTACAGCTGTTTTGCTTATGATCAATATATCGCCTATCGCTTTGACCAACTGGTGTGGTACAATAACTCCTTTTGCACTTCCCAAAACCTTGTTTAAAAATGAACCTTTTGTAGCCTTTACCTTCCACCCAAATACCTTTGTTGCAGTCATGATGCTTTCTTCAATATCTCCAAAATAATCTCCGGTATCTGTAAATACTTTCATATCATACGTTTCAGAAACTTTTTTCATTTTAAGCATATAAATCACCTGTAATTTTATTTTCTTATTAAAACCACCTTAATTTATATATTTTTCTATTTTACCATATGATATGAAACATAAAAATCTGATATTGATAGGTACATCACATATTGCAAAAGAAAGCCTTGAAGAAGTGACTAAAACGATAGAAAAAGAAAAGCCCGACATACTTGCATTAGAACTGGATAAAAAAAGATTCTATGCACTAACCCATCAAACAAAAAGAAAACTAAGATTAAGGGATATCAAAAGAATAGGTTTTAAGGGTTTTACTTTCAATATAATCGGAGCATGGGTTGAAAAAAAGCTCGGCAAGGTTGTTGGGGTTGAGCCTGGTTCCGAGATGATAACTGCTATAGATCTTGCAAAAAAGCACAATATCCAGATAGCATTAATTGATCAGGATATCGAATTGACATTGAGAAGAATTTCCAATGCTTTCTCTTGGAAAGAAAGGTTTAACTTCCTTGTTGATGTAATCAAAGGAACCCTTTTTAAAAAAACTCAGATGGAAAAAATAGGGATAAAAAAACTGGATCTTTCAAAAGTTCCTCCAAAAAAACTGATCAAAAAACTTACAAAGATGATGAAAAAAAGATATCCTGGTCTGTATCTTGTTTTAGTAGAAGAAAGAAACAAAGTCATGGCTGCCAACATTAAAAGAATGATCCAGGAAAATCCTGAAAAAAAGATAGTTGCAGTAGTAGGTGCTGGTCATAAGGAAGAGCTCATGAAACTGATAAAGACAAGGCCTGAAATAACCTACTCATTCGAAATAAGAAATGTTTATAAACAATAAATACACTGTTTAAAAAATGGCAGAATTATTAGAAAGGATCAGGACATATCTTTCATTCAGCAAAGATGAAACCTTAACAATTTTAATATCTTCAATAATCATTGGATTTGTATTTGCATTTAGACAGTGGAATATCACAAATCTTGTTGTCTCTATCCTTATTGTGGCCCTAAGCTTTCTGTTTCACATTACCACACAAAAGATAATTGCCCTTCATTACGGCTACAAGGTACAATATAAGATATGGTGGCCCGGCCACATAATTCCTTTGATTTTGGTTTTTGCTACGAACGGCAGAGCTTGGTGGCTTATCATTCCAGGAGGAATATCTTTTTCATTGCTTGCAGGACTCCGCCTAGGAAGATTCAGATATGGATTAAATTACGGGACCATGGGTGTGGTTAGTTTAATGGGGCCTGTTGCGTCGATAGTGCTTGCTACTATATTTAAACAGATAGATGTATGGTTTTTTGCCGGATCTTCTGTTGTATTCAACAGTATATTTATCTTTAATCTTGCTTATGCTGTAAGTCAGCTTTTGCCGATTCCCCCATTAGACGGCCATTATTTGTTTTATGCATCCAGACTCACATATATATTTATATTTGGAACAATATTTACATATACTGTATTTTCACTTTTATTCACATTATATTCATGGATATTTGCATTGCTTGCTGGAGGGCTTGCATGGCTGATATTCTATATAACATTTGAAAGGACAGCGTGGTATGGATAATGACATCTGGAGAGACTATGTGGAAAAATTGGCCGGAAATCCTGGCTTTAGGCCTGTTAATAATAGGTTTTTTTCTTGCCATATCTATGGACAATCCTTTTTTTGTCTACTTTGTAGTTTTTCTTGCAGGGATATTGGCTGGAAGATATTATTTCACCAAGATAGGAAAACAACCCTTATTTCCTTTTTTCCTCATAATAATTGGCTTTCTTATTGGTTATGCTCTTGGATCTTTTTCTGCCAGCAGAAAGATAGTGATTATCCTGTTCATAATAGGATGGGTAGCAAGCCACTACATACACAAAAAGGGTTACATTCCTTATTAAAACTCAAAAAATATATTAACTTGAACTTCTTTCTTGTTTAATAGAGATGGTTACAAAAGAAGAATTTGGACATTTTATTGCAGAAGTAGAATCGTTTAGAGATATGGCCATGGAAGAGATAGGAAACCTTAAGACAGAAATAGAAAAGATAAAAGAAGATCTGGATGAAGTGATAAAACAAACTAAAGTGGACATTAATAAAAAGATAGGATGAAGAAATATAGCATCTGCAGTCCATAAATTATATAAAATAAATTATTCTTTTTCAAACAATGCTCAAAAATTTTAAGCCAAGACTATACCAGGAAACAATTCTAGCAGCAGCTGCAAAAAATAATACGTTGGTTGTTCTTCCCACAGGTATGGGAAAGACTGCTGTATCTATGCTCTTATCTGTACAAAGATTCAAGCAGTATCCACATTCTAAAGTTTTGGTTCTTGCCCCGACTAGGCCACTAGTTCAGCAGCACATCGAGACATTTAAAAGATATCTAAAGATACCTGAAGAAGAATTATCTCTTTTTACCGGCCATATAAAACCTAAAAAAAGAGCAGAACTATGGAAAACCTCGAAAATAATTTTCTCTACCCCCCAGGGCCTTGAAAATGATATCATCTCAGGAAGGATAAGCCTTGATGAGGTCTCTTTACTGGTATTTGATGAAGCCCACCGGGCTGTCGGAGATTATGCATATGTATTTGTTGCAGAACAATATCATAAAAAAGCTGATTTTCCGAGGATACTTGCACTTACTGCATCTCCTGGATCGGATATGGAAAAGATACAAGAGGTTGTGCAAAATCTTTACATAGAAGAAGTAGAGGTCAGGACAGAAAAGGATCCTGATGTCAGCCCTTATATAAAAGATATAAACATCGAATGGAAAAAAGTAAAGCTTCCTCCTCCTTTTGAAGAGATTCAAAAATTTCTAAAGAATATAATAAAAGACAGATCATCTAAACTAAAGAAATGGGGTATACTTAAAAGAAAAAACATCCGCATAGTTAGCAAAAAAGATCTGCTTAAGCTTCAGGGTCAGTTAAGAGGGAGAGCTGCCTCAGGAGAAAAAGACTATGTATTATGGACTGCAATTTCTGTTCTAGCTGAGATAATGAAGATACAGCACGCATTAGAACTACTTGAAACTCAGGGGATCGTCGCATTGAATGAATATATGAAAAAAATCCAGAAAGAAGGTTATTCAGGAAAAACAAAAGCAGTAAAGAATATTATTAAAGATCTGAATTTCAGGTCAGCTTTGATAAAGACCCAAAAGATGTATGAACAGGGTTTCCAGCATCCCAAGCTGATAGAATTGCAAAAACTGGTTGAAAAAGAAATTAAGAACAAAAAAGACATAAAGATAATTGTATTTAACCAATATAGAGATAATGCAAAGAACATAGTTGACGAGCTGAACAACATAGATAATATCTCTGCAAGGCTTTTTGTAGGCCAGCAGAAAAAAAAGGAATCTGGATTGTCCCAAAAACAGCAAAAAGAGATGCTTGAAAAATTCAAGAACAATAAGTTTAACATTCTTGTTGCTACTTCTGTCGGAGAGGAAGGCCTAGATATACCCAAGGTTGATCTGGTCATATTCTTTGAGCCTATCCCTTCTGCTATCAGGCATATCCAAAGAAGAGGGAGGACAGGTAGGCAGGAAAAAGGCAGATGTATAATACTGATGACTGAAAACACCAGGGACCAGGGATATAGGTGGTCAGCCCATCACAAAGAAAAAAGGATGTATAGGAACCTGGAAAAATTAAGATCTAAGATAAAGCTTAGTTCAAAAAAGCCTGAGAAAAAACTTAATGAATACATCCCAAAAGAAAAAAAGATTAAAATATTCGTAGATCATAGGGAAAAAAGCTCGGGAGTGATCAAAGAACTGATCAATCTCAATGCACAGATAAAGCTTGACAAGCTAGATTCTGCAGACTATATTCTGAGCAGCAGATGTGGGGTTGAATTCAAGACAGTGGATGATTTTGCCCAGTCTATAATAGATGGAAGATTACTGGACCAGATAAAGCAGTTAAAAAGAAATTTTGAATGTCCATTGGTTGTCGTGGAAGGAGAGACAGATATCTTTGCAGCTAGAAACATCCACCCAAATGCGATCCGTGGAATGCTGGCAACAATAGCAATCTCTTACAAAATTCCAGTCCTTTTCACAAAAAATCCCAAAGAGTCTTCTGCTTTGATCCACACAATAGCAAAGCGTGAACAGCAGGAATCTGGAAAAAATGATTATTCAATGCACGCTGACAAAAAACCTCTATCAGAAAAAGAGCAGCAGGAATACATCATCTCCTCTCTCCCGAGTGTAGGCCCAACTTTAGCAAAAGAATTGTTAAAAGAATTCAAAACAGTAAAAAATGTAATCAATGCAGACAAAGAAAAATTAAAATCAGTAAAAAAAGTAGGAGAAAAGATATCAAAAGATATTAGAAAAATTTTAGATAGTGATTATCTAAGCTGAAATCTTTCTTCAAATTCATTCCATTTATCTATATTTGCTTGTATCTTGTTTCTTTGCATTTCCAAGAATTCCCTGCGTGTTTCCTTATTCATTTGGGCTAATTGTTTTTCTTCACGTCTCTCTCTTTCTTCTAGATCATGCCTTAAATCAGATACCTTTCTAGGTTCATCTATTTTTCCAGTAGATATTAATAAAGAATCGCTAGAAAGCGGTTTTTTATCTATATCACTTTGCTTTGACGCCTCATAAACAATATCAAAAGGGTTTAGAAAGATGATTCTTCCTTTATTATACTCAGGATATTCTTCTCTGATAAAATCTTCAATATCTTTTTCTAGAACAAATATTCCAGGAAGACCAGTATATGTTCTATGAAGTGGAGAGATTGTATTAACTGCAGAAACAACAACAGTAGCGGTTTCTCTAGTAAAATATTTTTCCGGAATACCTTCTGTCTCTTCTACTAATGATTTCATCTCTTCTAAATTATTGACTTTAAATCCGGATTTTTTAAAAATAAAGGCATAAGCAGTTACCTCTCCTCCCAAATCATACATCTTAATGCGCCCTAAAACTTCATAATCTCCAGAATAGTATTTAGGTAAATATTCTTTTGCAGCAAATTCTGCTAATTCTGGACTTATCTTTTTGGATTTGATCTCATTACCTTCATTTATACATCCACTCACCAATATAAAAAATGCCAATATTATAATCACTATTTTTTTCATTTTAAATCTCCATCCCCCTTAACTTCTTAACTCTCTTCTCCATTGGCGGATGAGTTGACATAAGATTCATCATTCCTTTTGCAGAAAATGGATTCACAATAAACAAAGAACTTGTTGCAGGGCTTCCAAATCTTAAGGGGTTTCGTTTTGTCCCTCTATGAAGCTTCTCCAAAGCAGATGCCAGTGCTTCAGGATTCTTTATTGTCTTTGCTCCTGTCTCATCTGCTAAATACTCTCTTGAACGTGAAATAGCAAGCTGTATTATAGTTGCGATTATAGGTGTTAATATTGCTAAGGCCAGCAGCTGAAACATTTCTCCTCCATCCCTGTCTCTTCCTCCTCCAAATATTGCTGCAAATCTTGCAAAAAAAGCAAGATATGATATCACTCCTGCTATAGTAGCAGCAACTGCCTGGATCAGTGTATCTCTGTTCTTGACATGTGCCATCTCATGAGCAAGTACCCCTTTAAGTTCTTCTTTATTCAACAAACCTAAAATTCCGTGTGTAACAGCAACCGCTGCATGTGTTGGATTCCTTCCTGTAGCAAAAGCATTTGGGTTTTCTGTGGGTATAATATATACCTTTGGCATCGGAAGTTGAGCATCTTCAGCTATTTCCTTGATTATATTATATAATTTAGGGCTGTCTTTTTTCTTAACTTCTTTTGCCCTGTACATAGCAAGAACTATCTTATCACTAAACCAGTAGCTTCCAAAATTCATGACCAATGCAAAAAACAATCCGATAAAAAGTCCTTGTCTTCCTCCAAGAAACTGTCCAGCACCTAGTAATAATCCTGTCAAGGCTCCCAATAAAACAACTGTCTTTATTTGGTTTTTGATCATAAAATTAGATTAATATTAACTATATAAAAAACTTACTAATAAATGGCACTGTCAAATTTGTTGTAAGATTCAAACGCGCTGTCATGATTATAGTGGGGTTTTATCTTGCATGATTCAACTAAGATGACTAGCCTTCATAAGTATTGAAACATCTCCTTAGCAATAAATATTTATATTCAAAACTACTTACTGAACAAGGGGGGATAACTTGATAGATATAGGAACAGCTTTAAGGCATTATAAAAAAGAAGGTATCCAGAAAGAGATGGTTCTCCATGCTGAAAACAAAGAAGTGGTCGGAAGCTTCAAAGGAGAGGGCTATGCTAAAAGGCCAGATACATTAACATATCCCAGGGACATCCTTGAGCTTGCAAAACAGGGCATAACCTCTTTCCATGCATCAGAAGAACTATGGAGCAATCCTCTGCAGATAGACCCTATGCTGAAAAAGCAGGATATTGAAAAACTGAGAATAGGATGGGACCTTGTAATTGATATTGACTGCCCTTACTGGGATTATTCCAAGCTTATTGCAGACTTGATTGTCAGGGCATTAAAACATTATAATATAGATGCTGTTAGTGTTAAGTTCTCAGGAAATAAAGGATTTCATATAGGTGTCCCTTTCGAAGCCTTTCCAAAAAAGATAGGGGACGAGGAAGTAAGTAAGAAATTCCCAGACCATATCAGGCTGATAGCCAACTATCTCAAAAATATGATCAGAAATATATTCCTTAAAAAGGTTCTTGAGATGGAAAATAAAAATATAAACAAGATAGCAGAAAATCTTCAAAAACCGCTGGAAGAGATATCTACAGGAAAAAAACTTGATCCTGAAAAGATGATCGACATTGATACTATTCTTATTTCAAGCAGGCACCTCTACAGGATGCCTTATTCCCTTCATGAAAAATCAGGCCTCTGCTCAATTCCAGTTGACCCTGATAAGATCATGGAGTTTGATAAGTCTAGCGCAAAACCTGAAAACATATCTGTCAATCAAAGATTCAGGTTTCTTGAAAGGAAAAACATACAACCAAACCAGGCAAAAGAACTGTTTGATAAGGCAACTGAGATGATGGTCATAAAAAAAAGCATGGAAGACTTCAAAAATAGGGAGATAAGACCAAAGCAGGAGATACCAGAAGACGCTATTCCTGAAAGATTCTTCCCGCCGTGCATAAAAAATATCCTAGATGGATTAAGCGACGGAAAAAAGCGTTCCTTATTTATATTGACAAACTTCCTGACCTGCTGCGGATGGGGACATGACAAGATAAAAGCCCTTCTCAAAAAATGGAACAAAAAAAATGATGAGCCTTTAAGGGAGGTCTTGCTTGTGGGGCAGCTTAGATATCACAAAAACAAGAAAAAAAACATCCCTCCACCAAACTGCCAGAACTCTATGTATTACAAAGACTTTGGAGTCTGCAAGCCTGACAACCTCTGCAGAAAAATTAAAAACCCTGTCCAATATTCAAAAAGAAAGACATATTTTCTGAATAAAAACAAAAGAAGGAAGAAATCATAATTTATTTTCGAAACCTTTTTAAATACCTCCTTTTTCTTTCATATACTCGAGAGCAGTGTTTAAAGAGGATTTAAACACATTTAGTAAACCTACAGCCTGAAAAAAGACTTTTTCAGTACAAATGGTTTGAAGAAACTATTTTCTATAAAAAGTCTTACAAAAAGGTTGATTTCAAAAAAGAAGGATAGAGACAGAAGTCTCTAATTCATAAAATGTCAAAAGCACACAAACCAAGAAGCGGATCACTTCAGTATTGGCCAAGAAACAGGTCCAAAAGAGCTTATGCTAAAGTTAACTCTTGGCCTGAAGCCTCTGACCCAAAACCGCTTGGATTTGCAGGCTACAAGGTTGGCATGACACACATCACTTTCACCGACAACAGGCCAAATACGATGACAAAAGGGGAGGAAGTATCAATGCCTGTAACAGTCATCGAATGTCCTCCGCTAAAGATTGCTTCAATCATCTTTTACAAAAAGACTGATTCTGGCTTAAAATCTTCTTCTGCTTTTCTTTCTCCAAACATTGACAAAGAACTTTCAAAAAAGATCAAACTTCCTAAGAAAAATTCAAAGAAAAAACTTGAAGATTATGATATAAAAGAATATGAAGATATCAGGATTCAGGTATACACCCAGCCAAAGCTTACATCTATAGGGAAGAAAAAGCCGGAACTTTTTGAACTGGGGATTGGAGGAAAGATGGAAGACAAGTTTAACTGGGCAAAAGAAAACATAAGTAAAGAAATCAATATCCTGGACATATTCACAGAAGGACAGCATGTAGATATCCATTCCATAACCAAAGGAAAAGGTATGGTTGGCCCTATGAAAAGGATGGGTATCTCAAGAACATCCCATAAATCAGAAAAAGGGGTAAGAACTCCTGCAAATCTTGGAGCGTGGACAGGCGCAAGACAATGGAGAGTTGCAAAGGCAGGACAGCTTGGAAAACAGCAGAGAAAAGAGCTGAACAAGTGGCTTTTAAAGATAGATAATAAGCCTGAAGAAATCAACATGAAAAGCGGATTCAAAAGATATGGGTTAGTCAAAAACCAGTATGCTCTTCTGAAAGGCTCTGTAGGTGGATCTGTTAAGGGATTAAACATAATGACCGTCCCTATGAGGCCAAATAGAAGGCACCCAAAAGAAAAGCCTTCAATAAACCACATCAGTAGATGATAATTTAAAATGGAACTTAAGATAATCACAACAAAAAATGAAGAAAAAGGCAAAAAAAGCCTTCCATCTCAATTCAGTGAGGAATTGAGACCTGATCTTATATATAGGGCAGTGATGACTCTCCAGGCAAATAAAAGACAAAAATATGGGGCATCTCCAGAAGCAGGAAAAAGAGCTTCTGCATTCTTATCTAAAAGAAGGAGAAAATATAGGGGAACATATGGCATTGGACAGTCAAGAACGCCAAGAAAGGTCCTTACCAGAAGAGGAACAAGGATGTATTATGTAGGAGCATTCGCTCCTCAGACAGTTGGGGGGAGAAGAGCTCACCCGCCAAAAGCAGGAAAAGACTGGAGCAAAAAGATAAACAAAAAAGAGAACAAAAAGGCGATAAGATCTGCACTTTCAGCAGTAGTTCAGCAAGATATCGTAAAAGAAAGAGGTCATTTGGCCCCT
>WJKL01000091.1 GCA_014729145.1 Candidatus Woesearchaeota archaeon | reverse complement strand
TTTAAGTTTTTGATGAGTCTTCACTTTTTTTCAGCTGTGCTTATTCCTTTTTTTCTTGAATATGGAAAGATAACATTTACCCAGATAATGCTTATACAGTCGTGGTTTACATTTTGGGCTTTTGCTTTGGAGATACCTACAGGGGCTGTTGCAGATTATCTTGGAAGGAAAACATCCCTTATATCAGGAGCAGTATGCAATGGAATAGGTGCATTAGTGTATATCTCTCATCCTCATATACTTGTATTTTTATTTGCTGAGTTTATGTGGGCGATGGGTCTTGCATTAATGTCAGGATCTGATGATGCGATAGTCTATGACAGCCTGAAGAAATTTAAAAAAGAACACAGGTCAAAAAAGATATTTGCAAATATATCCAGCTATCATATACTGGCGATATCTGTAGGTGCACCTATCGGAAGTTTGATTGCAGGATTTTTTGGAGTTAAATGGGCGATGGGTATGATGATAGTGCCTTTTACAATTGCTGCTGTAATCGGACTGACCTTGAAGGAGCCAAAAGCAAAGAGAAAAGTTGAATCTAAAAGATATCTGAATATATTAGTCGGAGGGGCAGGATATCTGAAAAACCACAAGATACTTAGGCTGCTTGCATTAGACAGTGCCCTGGTAGCAGCGCTGGCTTTTTTTATTGTCTGGATATATCAGCTTAAGTTAACTGAATTAGGTATTCCTATCGCGTTTTTCGGGTTTGTACATGCAGGTATTGCAGGAAGCCAGATATTAGTGATGCAGAATTTTGCAAAGCTTGAAAGATTATTCAAAGGAAAGAAAAGATATCTGTTATGGAGCGCTTTGATTGCAGGTGTTTTCTTTATCATTGCAGGATTTTCTGATAATGCCGTTGTTGCCATAATCTCAATACTGATAATTGCTGCATTTGGTATGTCAAGGGAAAGGCTGTTTGCAAGTTATATGAACAAGTACATCGAAAGCCACAACAGAGCAACTGTAATCTCAAGCATAAGGATGCTGAAGACTCTTTTCAGGGCACTGATATATCCTATAATAGGTATTTTAGTAGAATTCTCTCTTATGTATGCTTTTGTTGGGCTGGGATTGGTGCTTATGATAATAGCTATTTTTTCAAAAGTTAAAGAAGAACATCTTTTGGATTAACCTTTTCCCAATACAGCCCTGCATACATTGCAGATCTCTTTATCCCCTTGTTTTCTTGTTGTGACTCCCCAAACAATAGGAGTATCACATGAAGGGCACTTTGGTCTGTTTAACGAATGCATAAAGTCAAAAGGCATTTTACAAAAGAGTATAATCATGAAGCTATTTAAACATTATGCATATAGTTTATTAATAACAGAAAGAAAAAAGGTGAAGGTTTTTAAACTATTATTACTTGTAATATTATAGCATTTGGGGGTTCTATTTGGATTTATGGTGATAAAATGAATATTAAATCTGTCAACAAAGAGATTGGAACAATGTATGAAAAAAGAGAAGGAAATACTGTTGCTTTTGATGTTTCTTCTTATGCTGATTATCCATTTAATTCATTAAGCCCTTTTCATTATTCAAAAGATTTTGAGATTCCTGTTCCCGGCATGAAAGGAAAATATTCTAATTCTGTTGAAGGGATATGGCAGGGACTTAAGATAATTGAAGGAGAAACTGATGAAAGATTATTTAACAAAAAGCCAAAAAAAAGAAAAGGAATTGTGCAGGGGCATAAATTTGGAGATGATATATTAGGTTTGGTAGAGGCAAGATGGAATATATTTTTGCCTTCTTATAATTTTTATCTGGACGAATATGCTTCAGAAGATGCGTTGTCTGCTATCCTTAAAAAACAAAGAGAGGGGAAAACAATATATCTTTATGATGTTGAAGACAATGATGATATAAGAGATCCAAGACCCTATGCTCATTCTGCTGCTTTATCAACCTATCTTAACCTTAAAGTCTTTAATAAGAAATTAAAGCCTATGAATGAAGCAGAAGAAAGGCTTTTTGGAATACTGGACAGCGACAAAAGGCTTGATGAAAAGATTGATATGATTGAACCGCTTCTTTTTGAAGAGGAAATATTTAACGCATTTAAGTTAAGGTGTGTTGAACATCCACCCGGATTAGATGATTACAGGATTGCAAAATATTTTGGATACGGAGCTGGAAAAGATGATTGAATACATAAAAGGAGATTTATTTGACGCAGAAACAGATGCTTTGGCTCATGGATGTAATACTATAGGAAAGATGAATGCAGGAATTGCCAAAGAATTTAAAAAAAGATTTCCTGAAATGTATGAAGATTATAAGGCAAGATGCAGAAAAGGGCTGTTTCTTCCCGGAAAAGGATATATCTTTAAAAATTATAAAAAACCCCATATAATCAACCTTGGAACACAATGTGATGAAGGTGCAAGCATCTATTATGTTGAAAAATCACTTGGGTGGCTTTATGACAGTTATAAAGAAATTGGATTAAAAGATGTTGCTATACCAAAAATAGCTTCCGGTCTGGGCGGATTGGAATGGCCTGACGTAGAAAAGGTTTTAAAAGATTATTTTTATAATTCTGATCTTTTGATTCAAGTAAGGGAAAAAGACTAAACCGGAACCGGCTTAGATTCTTTTACAACTTCTATAACCTGTGATCTCTTGAGATTAACAACAGCAAATTTTATAGGGTCTTTTCTTTTTATCTTGATGTAAATCTGTTCAGGAAATATTTCTATTACTAAGGAAACAACACCTTCGGCGCTTTTTGCACCAAGGATTCTCTTTATCTCGTGCTGTTTTTTTCCACCTAAAATACCTTTTTCAACAAAATAACTAAAAGGATCAATTGTAGACGGCGATACATGTTTATTTCCCTCTATCCACTTGACATTCTGGATAGATGAATAATGGTCTCCTTTTAACATTATCATATTATGGTGTATTGTCATTCCCTGTATTGGTTTTCCTCTTGCAAAAAGTTCATGGCCTTTTACCTTTACAATGCCTTTCTTGACTGCATAAACCAATGGAATATAGCCGCCTGTTCCTGCTCCAGGATCCTGTTTAGCAAGAAATACCCTTTCAATCTTATTGAATTTTTCATCTTCTATCTTAAGATATTCAGATTCAACAAGAAGAAGTTCCTGCAGCTCTCTGAATTTGTTTTTTTCAGGAATTTTTCCTTTTTCCAGTTCATCCAATATTCCTCTGGCTATCTCTATTTCCTTTTTGTTGTTTTTATTGAGATAAAAAATCATATCCCTAAAATTTTTAATCTCTTCGTCGCTTAACAAATCTATGGAAGAAATATCCTCTAATTTTTTTATGATCAACTGATAAATAGTTGTATATTTTGGCTTGTTGTATATTTTATTTAGTTTTGAAACTTTTCTATGGTCTATTTTCCTTTCTTCAAGTTTAAACCAGATATTTTTAAATAATTTTATCTTTATTTTATATACTTTTTCTGCAAGATTTAATTCATCTTTTATTGAGAATACATCTGATTTAATTTCTTTCCATCTTTCAAAGAAATGATAAGCCATTTTAATAAAATAATATTTATTTATATTTATTGTTTTCTATAAAATAGTATGATTAATCACTTTTTGTATATTTCATAATGGGGATTCCGTCAAACCAATAGGTCTTTCCTTTTTTAAGGAATCTTGGCTGGAATATCTTGTTGTAGACAAATAAAACTGCATCTTTATTCATTTCTTTTATTAGTTTGTCTTCAATTCCTTTGTGAAATCCCTGATCTGGGTTGATGAAGATAAAATCATATTTTGATGTGTCTTGTTTTAGATAATCTCCGTGGATGAATTTTGCCTTATTTAGATTGAGATTTTTTTTTATTTTTTCTCCTACTTTTATGAGTTTTTCATCTATCTCAATTCCTGTTGCATTTGTGAAAAGAGATGCTATAAGGACTACTTTGCCGTCTCCACTTCCTAAATCCAAGAAGTTTTTGTAGTCTTGAAGTTTTATCTTAACAAAAAGTTCATAAACATCTTGAGTTCCAGCAGGCCCCCATGTGCCTTTAGCAGTGTCAAAAACAGCCCCTTTTCCCTTTGCATAAAAATTCTTTTCATAGAACTCTGAATATCTTTCTTTGATCGCATGGAATTTGTCTATTCTGATTTTGATCCCTTCCTTATAGCATTCAACAAGTCATTAACATCTTTGATTATCTCTTCTGTTATAGAATGGAAAACAATCTCATCATCTATCTTTCCATATTCATGAGCAAGTATATTTCTCATCCCTTTTGCATCTTTCATCTTTTCAGCAAGTTCTTTAGAGATAAACTCCTCGCTAGAAAGCACATCAAATGCTTCTTTGTCTTCTTCTGGAATTTTACAGCCTTTTTCTTTTATTATCAAGAATACAATATCGACAGCGGCTTCAATTATCTTCTCAAAATATCTTTCACATGCTGCTTTGGTTTTAATATCTGTTTTATACTCTTCAAAACTAGTTGGAACTATTTCTTCTAATTCAGAAAGATATGCTTCAATTTCTTCTAATTTATCATATATTCTCATCTTTTATAGATAATATTTCCATTTAGGTCAATTTCCTTTTTAATTTTTTCTGGAAGTATATTGTAGACCTGTACATCAACTCTTTCCCTCACTCTCCCAGATACTCTCTTTCTAAAATTTGTTGCTTCTTTGAGGTTTGTTTTATTGAACTTTACAGCCATATCTATATCTGATTTAAATGTTAATTTATTCTCAGCTGCAGAACCAAAAACAATAATCTGTCTTATCTTGCTGTTAAGTTCATCCTCAAGAATCTCTTCTTTCGCCTCTTCAATTATCTTTTTTATCTCTGCTCCTTTTTTGATATCAAAATCTTCAGAAAATCTTGAAACACCCTCAATAAACTTGAATTTTGGCCTTATATCCCTGGATAATCTATTTTTCTCAGACTGGGTCAAAGAAACCCCTAACAGCTGTTTTTCTATTATCTTTAATTCTCTCTTTCCAAAAACTTTCCTCGCATCCTTGTCAGACTTTATAAAATTTAGTAGATTCATTTTTATAACCTAAATAATGGTTATAATAACCTAAATAATGGTTATATTTAAGTGTTTTGTTTTATAAAACATTTAAGCTTGTAAGCTCTGCCTGCATTGTTCAAATATCTCGGTTTATTCTAATCTTAACCCGCTCCAATATCCATCATAGATAGAATCATAACAAACATCAGAAGAAGAATTAGTATATCTGCAGCTTGAATACATTATCTCAGGATAAAAAAATTTCATATGTTCTCTCATTTTACTCCATCGGCACGTCGCTCCACAACGACCAGTCTTGTGAAGGAGAGTAGGGTCCGAATACAAAATAAGGCGGCTTGTTCTGGCCGAAGTAAGAATAATGTACATCTCCCCAGCTTTGTCTTGGCTGGTCTGTCCTTGAGACAGGACCATGAGCTCCATATACTGGAGAGCCAAACAATTTCCAGGTTTTCATCAGTCCGTGGAAATCAGACAAATCAGTTGTTGCAGCTGCTCCTGGTTCTACTGTCAATGCTCCTTTATAGCCGTGTTTTCTCAGAATTTCGACCATTTCTTTTACAGGAGTAGAGCCGTCTCCAGGTGTCAGGTGTTCATCCTGGTATCCATAATTATCTGCAAGGTGGACATTTCCAACCACTCCTGCTTTTGCAAGCTCTTCTGTCTTCTTTAGTACCCATTTTTTAAAAGCTTCATCGTTCTGCTGAACTGATTTTTTTGGATCATTCTGCCAGTATTTTCTCCATGTGTTAAGGTGGCCTGTGTCAAGTGTTGCTTTTATGTGGGTCTTGGACAGTTCATTTGCTTTTGCTTGGTTGTAACCTCTTTGTTTTACAAGCTTTTCAGCCATCTTTTCCCTGCTTTTTAATACAAGTTCTTTTAATTCATCAGGGTGCGCTCCAAAGCTTTCTGGATAGATATTTTCCATAGTTATAAAAACAGGCCTTTCCAGTTTTTTTGATCTTGTTGTCTCAAATGCATGCAGACCTGCATCTGCATATGCGTCAAAAGACTGGTCCAGAGCGTATTTTTTAACAGACTTGATGTGTTTTTGGGTTTCTTTTGACTGCTCTGCAAGCTGCTCCTGTGAAACTGAAGATTCGTGCTCATATTCCATGCTTTTTTTCATGCTTTTTAATCTATCTTCTATTAATTTTGAAGGAAGTTTGTATTCCGGAGGAACTATTCCTCCTGTTATTTGGGTTATCTCGCTTCCATAATCTTTCATAAGCCTCCATTTCTCGTCTTCAGGTGTTGCTGCTTCTATCTTCTTATAGAAATCCAATGCTTTCTGTAGTTTTTTGATGTCTTTTCTGTGCCTTTCAAAATTTTCACCATACTGCAGAGCCCAACCTCTTGCATGTCCTTCGTTTGCAGCCAGGGTTGCCTGCAGATAAGCTTCTTCAGGCTCAAGATATTCATTTGGATGTCTTGTTTTCAGGTCTGCAACAGATATTCCTTTTTGTCTTGCTATTATCTCATTTCTTTCTCTTGCTTCTTTTTCAAAATCTTTCCAGCCTTTAAGCTCTACTTTAAATCTTCCTGTGTCTGGATTGTATTCAGGAACTCTGTTATCTATGTCAACAACATTGCCTTCATAGTCTATATATTCTCCATCTTCATTTCTCAGCCATACTGGTCTTGGGACTTCCTGGTTCTTCCTTACATTAGTCATGACCTGTCCTGTCCTGTCATCCACAACAGGGACGACTGCTTCTTCAGGCTCTTCTTCATATGATTTAAATATTCTTTTACCTGTTTGAGGATCATAAGCCCAGGGCTCTTCTGATATCGGCCTTTGGAATTCTCCTGTATGAACAACAACAGAGCCGCCCTGTGCTGTGTCAGCTGCGAAATCTATAGCTCTTCTGATTTCATCGACAGCTGTCTTTCTCTGCTCTTTTGAAAAATTTCCAGAACGGGGGTCCATCCCGGCAAGGCCCATTATCCCAAATCCTGCATGGGTTGTGAGATTTACTTCATTAATCTCAGCAAGCTCTCTCAATGCCTGCCTCTGCTCTTCGCCGTACATTCCAGGGGTTTGAGCCTGCCTCTGCCCTCTTGTAGCTCCAGGGAACTGTATTTCTAAATTTCCTGCTCCTGACCTCATCTTTGCAGCTATTCCCTGAATATTCTGGGCAGCGATTCCCATAGGAACACCCTGTCCTATGTCTCCGACACCTACACCTATATCATTTGTTGAAGTTTCATCTACAGTAGGCTTTCCATAATCCCTGTCCATCGGACTTGTATAGCTTGTAAAATTTACCATTTCAGTATTTTCCTCATCAAATTTACCTCTTATACATTGCGTGCTTCATCTTTTCTATCAATACCATCTCTCTGGCAACATCTTTTGTGATCTGGCCTTCTGGATATTCTCCTGTCTGTATTGCCTGGAAAGTGGATTTGTTTGCATATTCTATGTCGTTTAATTTTTCCTGCTCTTCAGGGGATATATATCCCTTATCTTTGAAGTTTGAATAGATATTTTTAGTTTCGTTATAAAGTGTTTCTGTAGGTTTTTTGCTCAACTCCTGCAAATATTCTATATGCTGCTGTTCTTCTTCCGGAGATAACTTGGGAGCTGTTTCTGCAATGTTTTCCATGGCACTTGGTCTTTCTTTTGTTTCTTTTTCTTTTGTTTCTTTTTTCTTTTTTCCTGATGAAAATCTTTTTGTCTTAAAAAGCTCTTTTTCCTCTGGTGAAAATAATTCCCCTATCTCAACTGCCTTTAACTGAGGAATTGGGATTTCTCTTAGTTCATCCTCAATCTCAGACTCATCTTCGGCCTGTTTAAGCAGTTCATGGGCCTGTTTTATCTCTTCTTTGTCTTTTTCCTGAAGTTCTTTTAGTTTTTTTATCCTTTCTTTTGGTGAAAGCTTCTTTAATTCTTTGATTTCTTCTTTCATATGTTATTTTAATGTATAATGTTTTATAAAAGTGAGGTTAATCTACCAAGTAACCATGCTGTGGGCTTTCTTGAAATTCTTGTATGCCAAAAACAATTCAGCTTTTGCTGTGCTTTTTGCTTTGTCATAATTTGACTTGTCTTTTATCTTGTTTATCTTTGGTTTTTTTGGTTTTTTTGGTTTGGGCGGGCCTAAAAATTCTGACTTTAACCTTGAAAGTCCAGAGGGCTTTTCCTCTTCCTTTTTCTCTTTTTTTTCTTTTTCTTTTCCTTCTGCCTCTTCAAGATACTCTTCAAGCTCATCGCCCATAGCGTCTATCGCCTCTGCCAATGACCCTGATATTGACTTCATTAGTTCAAAGTTTTCTTTATCTCTGAATTTTTTGAAATTTTCAATTTGCTCTTCTGTCCAGGCATATCCCCTGAAATTTATCTCAAGCCTTCCAACATGGACAGGGCCTCTTTGATAGCCTTCCTGCTGAAATGACATTGAAGGCCTTGTCCTGAACAAGAAACTGCACAATAGACAAGGGTGATATATTCCTATAGGTTCTTTTGCTGCCAGAAATTCCACCTCTACCATAGAACCTTCAAAAGCGGCCACCATATCAGGAGACATTGCCTTCTCTTCATCCAGTGTAAGTCTTCTAATGTGCCTTAGGTAAGGCTTTACCCATGTCATGTACATCTTTATTATGGTATAATGCTGTCTGAGATATTTCAATGTAAATCCTTTCCTGGTCTTGAGTTCTTTGTATGTATTTTCTTTCCATATCAGGAATGTCTTTAGTTTTCTTTTAAGAACCTCCCTTACCTTTCGGTTAAATCCTCCTCTTGTCCTTTCCACATAATCATCAACTTCAGCTGATTTTTTTGGATGAGTTGAGAAAAACAAATCAGGAAGGGATGTAAATGCAACCTCTCTTGCCATGCCATATACAGAGGAGGGATTTTTTGCACCTCCTTCTACCATATCTATCCATATCCCTTTGAGGGTTATCTCAGCTGACTCCTTGGGTCCTCCTGCAAGAGGATTTCCATTTTTATCAACACCTATGCTTTCCCTGTAATATGTTAATCTTTCATCTATTATCCTTAATTCCCTTACAAGCTGGAATATCTCCTTGACCATCTTTCCTGTTGTTGCAAGAAATTGTGAAACCTTGTCCTGCTGAAGGCCGATCCTCTGCTGGGAAACTCCAAAAAAGGCTGAGTTTTCAGATGCTGAGAATGTGTCAATAGTCTTATGAACATTGTGGTATGCAATATCTCTGCTTACGTAGTTTAAGGTCCAAAAATAGGATTCTTCTACAGAAAGATTGGGTGATTCCCAATTTAGCCTGTATCTTTTAAAAGGCATAGGATAGCCTGTCTTTAGATACTGGTTTAATGCTTCTTCATATACTTCTTCTTTAAAATTTAGCTCTTCCAGAAGTTCTGATTTTGACATTTACATACCTCTTTTTGTTGTTAAGTTGTTATGAGTATTTAAATATATTTCGATTATAACTTATTTAACGCAAAGATTTATAAATGAACCTAATTTAATAAAGTATATTCTAGCTGAGCCGTAGCTACTGAATACGTGCTCGGGAGGTAAAAATGGCAGAGTTTAAATTAACAATAGCAGACCCTAAAACAGGAAAATGTATCCAAAAAGCTGTTGAAGGAGATGCTGCTAAAGGATTCATAGGA